>CANCJD010000128.1 GCA_947378275.1 Comamonadaceae bacterium | reverse complement strand
CGCACGTGGCGCACCACGCGCTCAATGTGTTCGAGCACGTCGCGGCTGCGCACCTGCAGCAGCTCGCGCTCGCGCGTGGCGGCATCTCCTAGCGGGTCAGGCCAGGTCTTGAGCGCCTCAATCCAGTCTTGGATGCTGGCGCGCTGGTCTTCGCACACCTCATCGAGCTGGTGCAGCGCCAGGCGCGCGTCCAGCAGCGACGCCCAGTTGTTAAAACGGGTCTTGGGGTTAAGCAGCTGCGCCTGCCAGTGGTCGAGCTGGCGTGTGAGTTCGCGGCGCAAGGCCAGGTAGCCGTCCACCATGTGGTTGACCACGCGCAGCATCAGGTCGGCCGAGCCGGTGGGTGTATGGGCTCCGGCCGCGTGCGACTTGGCACTGGCGTTTTGCAGCAGCTTGGCCGCGTATCCGTCGCGCACCGCGCAGTCGGCGGGGTGGACGGTCAGCAGCACGCGGTCCATCACGGCAAAGCCGACCGGGCTCGTGTCAATGCGCCGCAAGATTGCCGGCCCACTGCGCTTGGCGTGGTGCGCATGAGGTGTGTCAGCCCCGGCGCCCGCCGCCAGGCGGCGAAACACCAGAAGGTCGTATTCCGAGGTGTAGTCGTAGTGCGAAGGCAGCTGCGTGTTGAGAAGATCGCTGACATGCAGGTCCAGCAGTTGCAGTCCGCACAGGGCTTGCAAGGTGGTTTGCAGCGGCGCCAGCTGGGCCTCAAATTCGGCGCGCTCGCAGGCGATCCAGACAAAGCCCTGGGGCGGCAGGCCGCTGTCTTGCAGACCTTGCAGGGAATCGCTTTCTTGTACCGTGTCGCCCCGGATGGTAAAAATTCGCATCGACAAGCTCCTTGGACCCGGCGCGGTGCCGGAGCCGGGGGTGATCAGGCCTTGAGCGCGCGCGCCGCGTCCAGTGCGAAATAGGTCAGCACGCCGTCGGCGCCTGCGCGCTTGAAGGCCAGCAGGCTCTCAAGCATCACCGCGTCATGGTCGAGCCAGCCGTTTTGCGCGGCGGCTTTGAGCATGGCGTATTCGCCTGAAACCTGGTAAGCGAAGGTCGGCACCTTGAACTCGTCCTTGACGCGGCGCACCACGTCCAGGTAGGGCATGCCGGGTTTGACCATCACCATGTCGGCGCCTTCGGCAATGTCCAGGGCGACCTCGCGCAACGCCTCGTCGGTGTTGGCCGGGTCCATCTGGTAGACCTTTTTGTTGCCCTTGCCCAGGTTGCCCGCCGAACCCACGGCGTCACGGAAAGGGCCGTAAAACGCGCTGGCGTACTTGGCGCTGTAGGCCATGATGCGGGTGTGCACCAGGCCTTCGGCCTCCAGCGCCAGGCGGATGGCGCCAATGCGCCCGTCCATCATGTCGCTGGGCGCCACGATGTCCACCCCGGCGCGCGCCTGGGTGAGCGCCTGCTGCACCAGCACGGCGGTGGTCTCATCATTCAGGATATAGCCCTCGGTACCGGGGCGCGTGTCGGGCAAGCCGTCCTGGCCGTGGGTGGTGAAGGGGTCCAGCGCCACGTCTGTCATCAGGCCAAGCTGCGGAAATTCTTTTTTCAGCGCCCGCACGATGCGCGGCACCAGACCGTCGGGGTTGAGCGCCTCGGACCCGTCGTAGGTTTTGAGCGAGGAGTCAATCACCGGAAACAGCGCCATCACCGGGATTTCGAGCTTGGCGCAGGCCTCGGCCACGGGCAGCAGCAGGTCCAGACTCAAGCGTTCAACCCCGGGCATGGAATGGATGGGCACGCGCTGGCCTTGGCCTTCGACCACGAAGACCGGGTAGATCAGGTCGTGCGCGGTGAGTGCGTTTTCGCGCACCAGGTTGCGGGTGAAAGTGTCACGGCGCAAGCGGCGTGGGCGGCCAAGGGGAAAGGGTGCGGGAGCGATCATGCGCAAAATTGTGCCTGACTTTTGGCGGCTTTCGGCAAAGTGTCGGCGAAACGGCTTGCCACGCCCGCGCGGCAGAGGCTCGTTGAATTAACCGATTTACGCAAAAAAGTAGCATTTTTTAACCAAAAGTAATTTTTAGTTACATTCGTTGAAATTCTGATATTCTCGAGGCTGGACGCTTCGGTGTCCCCCGCTTTTCCTCCCTGAGCGGGGCCTTGATGTGTGACAGCAAATAGGCTTAATACCCCGGCCCACGTGCTGGGGTTTTTTTTTGCCCGAGCGCTTGCTGCACCCTGGGTGCCCGCAATGCACCAGTGCGCTGCGACTACACTTTGCCCATGCTCTGGGTCAAATCTTTCCACATCGTTTTTGTCGCAAGCTGGTTTGCCGGCCTGTTTTACCTGCCTCGTATATTTGTCAATTTGGCGATGGTAGAGCCTGGTTCTGTGGCCGAACGTGCACGCCTCCTTCTCATGGCGCGCAAGCTGCTGCGTTTTAGCAATCTGCTGGTCGTGCCTGCGCTGGCCTTGGGCTTGTGCTTGTGGCTTTGGTACGGCGTGGGTTTGGGGCCGGGCAACGGCTGGATGCATGCCAAGCTGGGCGTGGTGTTGCTCGCTGTGGGCTACCACCATGCGTGCGCCCGGATTCTGCGCAAATTCGAGGCTGACGCCATGCGCCGCAGCCACGTCTGGTTTCGCTGGTTCAATGAATTGCCAGTGCTGATGCTGGTGGCCGCCGTGCTGCTGGTGGTAATCAAACCCTTTTAGTTCTCACCAAGGCCATGCGCAAGTCCGCCGCCTGGCCCGTGACCTGGATGTACGTCGCCCTGGTGGTGTACGCCAGCCTCTACCCCTTTGCCAACTGGCGCGACCAAGGCATTGTGCCGTGGTCCTTTTTGTGGGCGCCGTTGCCTCGCTACTGGTCGGGCTTTGATGTTGCGATCAATCTGGTTGGTTATATGCCACTGGGCGCATTGCTGGTCTTGCTGATTTTGCGCAGTAGCCAGCGCGGCGCGCCGGTGCTGATCGCTACGCTGTGCGTCGGCGCGCTCTCGCTGCTCATGGAAAGCCTGCAAAGTTATTTGCCCCAGCGTGTGGCCTCGCGCGAGGATTGGCTGCTCAATACCGCTGGCGCCGCCGTGGGCGCCTTGCTGGCCCTGTCGCTGGCGCGCGCCGGGTGGCTGTCCTGGTGGGACACTTGGCAGCGGCGCTGGTTGGCGCCCCAGTCACGCGGCGTGTTGGCGTTGCTGCTGGCCTGGCCTGCGGCCTTGTTGTTTCCAGCGGCTGCGCCCTTTGGCATGGGCCAGATCTGGAATCGCTTGGCCCAATCCATGGATGCGCTACTGCTCTGGGGCGCATCGGCGCCGGCGCTGACGGCCGCCAACGCGGCCTTGGCACCCAGTTCGGAGCTTGCCTGCGTGGCCCTGGGCCTGTTGGTGCCGTGTTTGCTGGGTTTTTGCGTGGTGCAGTCGGTGCGCCACCGGATGGCGCTGGTACTGTTGGTGTTGGCCGTCGGATTTGTAGCCACCGGTCTGTCAGCAGCACTGAGCTGGGGGCCCGGACATACGTGGGCCTGGCTCAATCCCATTACCGGCGCGGGCGCAGCCCTTGCGTTGTTGCTGGCATTGGCGTTGGCGCTGGTTCCTGCCCGGGTGAACGCGTCCTTGGCGCTGCTGGCCCTGGGCCTGAGCGTGGGCTTGCTTAACCAGGCGCCGGACAGTCCTTATTTCGCCCAGACCTTGCACGCGTGGGAGCAGGGGCGCTTTATTCGCTTTCACGGGTTCGCCCAATGGCTGGGCTGGGCCTGGCCGTATGCGGCTATGGGCGTGGCGTTGGCGCACATCGCCCGGATTGGCCACCGCAACTAAAATTGCTGCATGACCGATGCCCTGCCGCCAAACGCCGCCGATAAGCCCTATTTCGAGCGGCATATTTTTTTCTGCCTCAACGAACGCAAAAACGGCGAAGACTGCTGCGCCCAGCACCAGGCCCAGGCCGGTTTTGATCGCTGCAAACTGCGGGTGCGCGAGGCTGGGATCTCGGGGCCCGGCCAGGTGCGCGTCAACAAAGCCGGCTGCCTGGACCGCTGCGCCGCCGGCCCCGTGGCCGTGGTCTATCCGGAAGGCGTTTGGTACACCTACGTGGACACCTCGGACATTGACGAAATCGTCAACGCGCACCTGATCGGTGGCCAGGTGGTGGAGCGCCTTCTGGTGCCGCCGCACTTGGGCCACTGAAGCAGCATGAACCCGCGCACCGCCAAAACCACGATACAAGGCCCGACGGGCGCGCTGGAGCTCTTGATCGACACGCCAGACGTGCCCCCCGGCCAGACGCCGCGCGGCGTGGCGGTGATTGCGCATCCGCATCCCCTGTTTGGCGGCACCATGGACAACAAGGTGGTGCAAACGCTGGCGCGTGCCTTTGTGCAGATGGGTTGGCAGGCGGTGCGCTTTAATTTTCGTGGCGTCGGTGCCAGCCAAGGCCGCTATGACGAAGGCCGGGGCGAATTGCAGGACTTGTTGGCGGTGGTCGCGCACTGCACGCCGTTAGACGGGCCCGGCATGCTGGCGCTGGCGGGCTTTTCTTTTGGCGCTTTTGTCACCAGCCACGCGGCAGCGCAGCTTGCCACCGAGCGCCCGATTGCCAAACTGGTGCTGGTGGGCACCGCTGCGAGCCGCTTTGCGGTGGCGCCTGTGCCTGCCGAATTGCATCCGTGCACGCTGGTCGTCCATGGCGAGCAGGACGACACGGTGCCCCTGGCCGACGTGATGGCCTGGGCGCGGCCCCAAACGCTGCCGGTCACCGTGATTCCTGGTGTTGAGCACTTCTTTCACGGACAATTGCCCCTTTTGCGTGGCCTGGTGGCGCGGCATTTGGGCGCACCCTGATGGCCTGACGCGCCGCTTTGCCCACCGCGCTGTGTGCTGCAGCGGCGCTGGACCGCAGCCTTTGCCACAACAATTTCCGTTCTTTTCTCTCTTTTACTGCTCCAAACTCTATTTATGCGTTCTTTGATTGCCCTTGTCCTGGCTGCCTGCTGCGTTGCTGCGTCGGCCCAAACCCCGCAGCCGCCCGAAATTGCCGCGCGCTCCTTCCTGCTGCTCGACGTCACGGCGAACCAAATTCTGGCGTCCAAAGACATTGATTCGGCCATGGAGCCCGCCTCCTTGACCAAGCTGATGTCCGCCTATTTGGTGTTTGACGCCCTGAAATCGAAAAAAATCAGCCTCACCCAGACCTTTGGCGTGAGTGAGCGGGCCTGGAAAATGCCGGGTTCGCGCATGTTTATTGACCCCAAGATGCAGGTGCCGGTGGAAGACCTGATCAAAGGCATGGTCGTGCAGTCGGGCAACGACGCCACCATGGCGCTGGCCGAAGGCGTGGGTGGCGATGTGGGCCATTTCGTGCAAATGATGAACAACCAGGCCCAGATTTTGGGCATGAAGTCCACCAGCTACAAAAACCCCGAAGGCCTGACGGAGCCCGGCCACAGCACCACCGCGCGCGACCTGGGTACGTTGGCCACCCGGCTGATGGCCGATTTCCCCGAGTACACCGGCTACTACGCCATCAAAAAGTACCGCTACCCCGGCACACCAGCGGCCAACGACAACAACCGCAACCTGTTGCTGCTGCGCGACCCCACCGTGGACGGCCTGAAAACCGGCTACACCGAAGCCGCAGGCTATTGCATGGTGGCCACGGCCAAGCGCGACTATCCCGGCCTGGCCGCAGCGGGTGCCACGGGCGGCAGTCGGCGCCTGTTGTCCATCGTCCTGGGCACGGCCAACGAAAACGCGCGCGCCAACGAATCCCAAAAACTGTTGAACTGGGGCTACACCGCCTTTGAACCGGTCAAATTGTTTGATGCCGGACAGGCGGTGCTGACCGCCAAGGTCTGGAAGGGCGACGCGGGTGTCGTCAAGGTCGGCCGGCCCGAGGCGGTGGTGGTTGCCTTGCCTGCGGGCAGCAGCGCCAAGCTGACCACGGAAATTGTCCGCACCGAACCGCTCCTGGCGCCCATCGCCAAGGGCCAAACCGTGGCAAAGCTGCGTGTGTTGGTGGCTGGTAATGTCTTCACCGAGCTGCCCTTGCAGGCGCTGGACGCCGTCGGGCAAGCCGGTGTTCTGGGTCGTGCCTGGGACGCAATGCGTTTGTGGATTCGCTGATTTATTGGCGCCTGGCGTAGCAGCGCGCAGCGTGTCAGTCCGATCTGGTATATTAGAAGGCTTTTCGGAAATTCCGAAGGGATTCACGTTTTCGAAGTTATTGAATTTTGTTACCAAACGTTTAGGGACGTTTTTCTTTAGGAGGCTTTAGTGCCAACCATCAACCAGCTAGTGCGTC
>CANCJD010000127.1 GCA_947378275.1 Comamonadaceae bacterium | reverse complement strand
CTATGAGCGACACCACTTTTGACTACATCATCGTAGGCGCGGGCACCGCCGGCTGCCTGCTGGCCAACCGCCTGAGCGCCGACGCGTCCAAACGCGTGCTGCTGATTGAGGCCGGGCGGCGCGACGACTACCACTGGATCCACATTCCGGTGGGCTACCTGTATTGCATTGGCAACCCGCGCACCGACTGGCTGTTCAAAACCGAGGCCGAGGCCGGCCTCAACGGCCGCAGCCTGATGTACCCGCGCGGCAAGACGCTGGGCGGCTGCAGCAGCATCAACGGCATGATTTACATGCGCGGGCAGGCGCGCGACTACGACGCCTGGGCGCAGCTGCTGGGCGACGAGAGCTGGAGCTGGAACAACAGCCTGCCCTATTTCAAACTGCACGAAGACCACCACAAAGGCGCCAGCGCCCTGCATGGGGCGCGCGGCACCGCGCCCGAGCTGATGCAAGACGCCAGCACCGCCTACCGCGAAGTGCTGCGCCACCGCAACGCCGGGGGCGAATGGCGGGTAGACAAGCAGCGCCTGCGCTGGGACGTGCTCGAAGCCTTTGCCAAGGCCGCCGAACAAGCCGGCATTCCGGCCACCGACGACTTCAACACCGGCGACAACGAGGGCGTGGGCTATTTCGAGGTCAACCAGAAAAAAGGCTGGCGCTGGAACACCGCCAAGGCCTTTTTGCGCCCCACCTGCTACGGCCGGCCCAACTTTGAGCTGTGGACCAGTGCGCAGGCGTCCAAGCTGGTGCTTGCCGGCGGCACAGGCAGCGAGCCGCTGCGCTGCACCGGTGTGCAGGTATGGAACGGCCACGACATGGTGACGGTGACTGCGCGCCAAGAAGTGATCTTGAGCGCCGGTGCCGTGGCCACGCCGCAGCTGCTGCAGCTCTCGGGCCTGGGCCCGGCCGAGCTGCTGCAAAGCAAAGGCGTGGCAGTGGCCAAAGACCTGCCCGGCGTAGGCAACAACTTGCAAGACCATTTGCAAATCCGCGCCGTGTTCAAAGTGCAAAACACGCCCACGCTCAACACCATGGCCAGCAGCCTGTGGGGCAAAGCGCGCATCGGGCTGGAATATGCCTTCAAGCGCAGCGGCCCCATGAGCATGTCGCCCAGCCAGTTGGGCGCGTTTACCCGCAGCGACCCGTCGCAGCCCTACCCCAACCTGGAATACCACGTGCAGCCGCTCAGCCTAGACGCCTTTGGCTCGCCGCTGCACAGCTTTGACGCCATCACCGCCAGCGTGTGCAACCTCAACCCCACCAGCCGCGGCACGGTGCACATCAAGACGGCGAACTTCCAGGACGCTCCGGCCATTGCGCCCAACTACCTGAGCACCGACGCTGACCGCAAGGTCGCGGCGGACTCGCTGCGGGTGACACGCAACATCCTGGCGCAAAGCGCGCTTGCCGCCTATATGCCGCAAGAACACAAACCCGGTGTGCAGTTCCAAAGCGACGAAGAACTCGCCAAGCTCGCCGGTGACATTGCCAGCACCATCTTTCACCCGGTGGGCACCACGCAAATGGGCAAGGCCGACAACCCGATGGCGGTGGTGGACGCGCGCCTACGCGTGCACGGTGTGGCCGGTTTGCGCGTGGTCGATGCCGGCGTGATGCCGCTCATCACCAGCGGCAACACCAACTCGCCCACACTGATGATTGCCGAAAAAGCGGCGCAATGGATTGTGGAAGACGCGTACGTGTAAGCCTGCGTCCCGCTTCGGCGAGGGTAAGCACCAATGGAGTGAACCGCAGCTTTACCTTACATTTACACGTCTGTCCTTGGGGCATGCAACTGCGAAAAGCGAAGGGTTCCGCCCAGAGCGAAAGACGATGCCGAGGAGATAAAAAGCATTGCACCGCAATGACCAACACCTTTGAAAAAAAGGGTAAAAAGCACTGGCGATCCCGGTGCTTTTTTTATTTTTGAAACGACCCCTCCCCCATGGACCTTTTTGTTGTGACGCTGGCCTCGCTGCTGGCCGGGTTTGTTGACTCCATCGTCGGCGGCGGCGGATTGATTTTGATGCCTGCGCTGTTTGCCACTTTTCCGGGCGCAGCACCCGCCACCCTGTTTGGCACCAACAAGGGTGCTTCCGTCTGGGGCACGGGCCTGGCCACTTGGCAGTACAGCCGAAAAGTGACGCTGCCCTGGCGCGCACTGGCGCCTGCCGCCATGGCCGCGCTGGCGGCGTCTTTGGCTGGCGCCTGGCTGGTCACCCAGCTCAGCCCACATTACCTGCGCAAGGCGCTGCCCGCGTTGTTGGTGCTCTTGCTGATCTATACGCTCGCCAAAAAAGACCTGGGGCGCGACCATGCGCCACGCTTTAGCGGACGCGCCGAGACCTGGGTCTTGTGCGCCATTGGCGCGGGCATTGGCTTTTACGACGGATTTTTTGGTCCTGGCACCGGCAGCTTTTTTGTGTTTTTGCTGGTGCGCGTAGCGGGCTACGATTTTTTGCACGCCTCGGCCAGCGCCAAGCTGCTCAACACCGCCAGCAACCTGGCCGCACTCACGCTCTTTGCGCTGACCGGCCACGTCTGGTGGCACTTTGTGCTGGACATGGCGCTGGCCAATATGGCGGGCAGCCTGGCTGGCACGCACCTGGCGCTCAAGCACGGTACCGGCTTTGTGCGCATCGGCTTTTTGGTGGTGGTGAGTGCCCTGATTTTGAAGACCGGGTGGGACGCGTTCTTGCGTTAAGCCATTGCCACCGCGTTCAAGGCTTGACCAGCTCCGGCGGTGGCCACGCCATGTCGGCGACCTTGCGCGGCGTGCCGATGGGTGCGGCGGCTTGGCCCTTGCTGACGGCGGCCAGGTCTTCTGCGCTGGGGTATTGCTGCAGCAGCCAGTAGTCAAACACGCGCCGGGCAATGGGCGCGGCCGATGCGGCACCAAAACCGGCGTTTTCCACAATCACGGCCAGCGCCACTTGCGGATCCTGGGCGGGCGCAAAAGCAATGTAGAGCGAATGGTCGCGCTGGCGTTCTTCCAGCCGGGCGGCGTTGTATTTTTCGTTCTTGCCCAGGCTTACCGCTTGGGCGGTGCCGGTTTTTCCGCCGCTCAGGTAGGGTGCGCCGGCAAACACACGGGCCGAGGTGCCTTCTTGCGTCACGCCCACCATGGCCTGGACGATGACGGCGATGTTTTCCGGCTTGAGGCGCAGGTCTTGCCCCGGCTCGGCCGCCAGGAACGTGCGGGCGTGAGTGCTGGCGTCTTGCGTGGATGTCACCAGGCGCGGGCGGTGCTTGACGCCCTGGTTGGCCAGCGTGGCCGTGGCCTGTGCGAGCTGCAGCATGGTGAAGCTGTTGTAGCCCTGGCCAATGCCCAGTGAAATGGTCTCGCCGGCGTACCATTTTTTCTGCTCGGGGCGCTTGTAGTAGGTGCGCTTCCACTCTTGGCTGGGCAATACGCCGCGCACCTCGCCGAGCACGTCAATGCCGGTGATTTGGCCAAAACCCAGCGGCTTCATAAAATCGTGCATTTCATCCACGCCCAGCTCATTGGCCAGCGAATAAAAGTAGGCGTTGCTGGACTCCACAATGGCGCGGCGCATGTCCATTACACCGCCGCGCTCGTTCTCCGGGCTACCAAAGCGGTGGCCGCCAAACATATAGAAGCCTGGGTCATTGATCAGCGTAGACGCGTTGCGCGTGCCACTTTCCAGGGCCTGCAGTGCCAAAAACGGCTTGTAGGTCGAGCCCGGCGGGTACGTGCCGCGCAGCGCACGGTTGAGCAGCGGGCGGTCCGGTGAATCGTTGAGCATTTGCCAGTTTTCCTGGTCAATGCCTTCGACAAACAGGTTGGAGTCAAAGGTCGGCTTGCTGACAAAGGCCAGCACTTCGCCGGTTTTCGGGTCGAGCGCCACCAACGCACCGCGGCGCTGGCCAAACATTTGCTCCACCAAATACTGCAGCTTGATGTCAATCGACAGCGCCACCGTGTCGCCCGGCGTGGCTGCGCTGCTCGAGAGCCGGCGCATGGCCCGCCCGCCCGCCGAGGTCTCAATATGCTCCACGCCCGTGATGCCGTGGAGCTGGCGCTCAAAGCTTTGCTCCACACCGAGTTTGCCGATGTATTCGGTGCCGCGGTAGTTGGCCTGGTTGTCGTCGTTCTCAATGGTTTCTTTTTCGCTGGTGTTGATGCGCCCGATGTAGCCAATCACGTGGCTGGCCAGCTCACCATAGGGGTAGCTGCGAAACAGGCGTGCCTTGATCTCGACACCCGGAAAGCGAAAGCGCTGCGCCGCAAAGCGCGCCACTTCGGCGTCGGTCAGGCGGTTGCGAATGGGCAGGGACTCAAAGCTCTTGGACTCGTCCATCAGCTTCTTGAAACGGCGCCGATCGCGCGCGCTGATGTCCACCAGCTCCGCCAGCGCATCAATGGCGGGCTCCAGCGGACCGGCCTTGGAAGGCGTGATCTCCAGCGTATAGGCCGAATAGTTGCTCGCCAGCACAATGCCGTTGCGGTCTTGGATCAGACCGCGGTTGGGCACGATAGGCACGATGGCGGTGCGGTTGCTCTCGGCCTGGGCGCGCAAGTCATCATGGCGCCAAACCTGCAGGTACACCAGCCGACACAGCAGCAGAAAAAAGCACACCAGCAGCAGCACGGTGAATACAAAAACGCGGGTCCGAAACCGGGAAAGGTCCGCTTCTACATTGCGCAGTTCCATGGACATGTTGCGGCTAGAGCGGACGGTTTTCGTCCGGATCGGGCGCGCGGCGCTGGGGCGCGAGCAACAGCACACTCACCGGCGGCCACAGAAGCGCCTCGGCCACCGGCGCCAACAGCACCCACCAGCCCGGAAAACCGCCGCCCACCACCAGACTGAGCAGCACTTCCACCGCATGCGCCAGCGCAAACAGCGGAAACACCTGCAAGGCCTGCTCCGTCACGGTAAACCAGCGCAGGCGGCGGTGCACCATGATGGCCAGATAGCTCAGCACGGTGTACGCCAGCGCGTGCTGGCCCAGCAGACCCGCCTGGTGCACGTCCACCAACAGGCCCGCCACAAACGCCACCGCCATTCCCACCCGCCGAGTTTGGTGCACCGTCCAAAACACCAGCACGATGGACAACACATCAGGCGCCCAGGCCGCACGGCCCCACATCAACATGCTAAACCGCATGTGCGCCAGCAAAGCCAGCACCAGCGTCAACCAGACAAAGCCTGGGTTGACCGGCATCAAAAGCCGCTGTCCAGGACGCATGATCATCGGCGGCCTCCGGTTCTGGCGGCTTTGGCTTCGGGTGCCGGACGCGCCGGGGCCGCTTCCCCCAGGGGCGGGAGCACCAGCACATGCATCGCTCCGGCCACCAGCGCCAGCGGCACACAGTAAATGCGCGCAAACACGGCGTCGGTGCGCCGCTCTACTTTTTCAATCCGCGCCACCGGTAAGCCAGGCGGGTAGACACCGTCCACACCACTGGTGGTCAGCAAGTCGCCCACCGCGACGTCGGCATTGGCGGCCATGAAGCGCAACTCCATGGCGTCGGCGTGGGTGGAGGTGTCGCCATACGCCACGCCGCGCGCGCCCGTGCGGGCGTTCTGCACCGGAATGGCGTGGTCGCGGTCGGTAATCAGTGTCACTTCGCTCACCAAAGGGAACAGGCGCGTCACTTGGCCCAACACGCCGAGTTCATCCAGCACAGGCGCGCCCAGGTGCAGGCCCTGGACTTCTCCCTTGTCCAGTATCACCTTGCGTGTGTAGGGGTCGGCTGCGTCGTAAAGCACCTGCGCGGCCAACGCGGGGCGCTCCAGTCGCTGTTGCAGCGCAAGCAGGTCACGCAGCCTCCGGTTTTCCAGCAGCAACTGTTCGGCCAGATTGGCGCGCTGGGACTGGACCGACAACTGCTTGCGCAGCACCTCAAAACTCGATTCCCGGGCGGTGAGTGACTTGAGGTTGGACTGCGCTGCGTCCGCCAGCAGCATTGGCCGCATGGCGAGCCACTGCACCGGGTACAGCAGCACCGACAGCGCGGTGCGCAGGGGCTGCATGACCTGAAAGCGCGCATCGGCCACCATGACCAGCAGCGCCAGCGCACTGAACACCAGCAAGCGGGAAAAAGCCGACGGGCCTTGTCGGAAAAAAGCCGGTGGTTCCCGGCCCAGCGTAGCGCGCGCCATCGCTGTGTGGGGCGCTTATTCGTTGGTGAAGATCGAACCCAGGCGCTCCATCTGCTCCAGCGCAATGCCGCAGCCGCGCACCACGCAGGTCAGCGGGTCTTCGGCC
>CANCJD010000126.1 GCA_947378275.1 Comamonadaceae bacterium | reverse complement strand
TGTGGGGCAAGTAAAGGCTTCGGTAAAAATGGACGTAGGGCACGAATGCACCGAAAACTCCGTGGGGCAGGTAGTCGTCAAATGCCAAGTGATTCTACTGGTTGCCTGTGTTTTGTCGCTGATACCGGGCGCAGGCGTACGACAATGCGCGACGCGCCGCCAGACGGTCAGCACCTGTAGGGCGCCGCGCCCGCTACCATGGCAGCCTGTTTCAATTTCTTCGGTGCACCTTGACGGCGACGAGGGTGACCATTTTTGGGTATTTCAGTGAGCATTCAAACCGACGACTTCGTCCCTTACCCCGCCAGTGCCCCGGCGGCTCGCATAGTGTCTGCTGTTCCCACTTCGGGCGCCGAAGAAGCCATTGAACGCGCTTTGCGACCCAAGCTGCTCGACGACTACGTGGGCCAAGCCAAGGTGCGCGAGCAGTTGGAGATCTTTATTGGTGCGGCCAAAAAGCGCGACGAGGCGCTCGACCATGTGCTGCTCTTTGGCCCGCCCGGCCTGGGCAAAACCACGCTCTCGCACATCATTGCGCATGAATTGGGTGTTAATTTAAGACAAACCAGTGGCCCGGTGCTGGAAAAGCCCAAAGACCTGGCGGCGCTGCTGACCAACCTAGAAAAAAACGACGTCCTGTTCATTGACGAAATCCACCGCCTCTCACCGGTGGTGGAAGAGATTTTGTACCCCGCGCTAGAGGACTACAAGATCGACATCATGATTGGCGAAGGCCCGGCGGCGCGCTCCATCAAGCTCGATTTGCAACCCTTCACCCTGGTGGGCGCCACCACGCGGGCGGGGATGCTGACCAACCCGCTGCGCGACCGCTTTGGCATCGTGGCGCGGCTGGAGTTTTATACGTCGGAAGAATTGTTGCGCATCGTCACCCGCAGCGCCGGGCTGCTGAAGGTGCCGACCGACCCCGAAGGCGGCTTTGAGATAGCGCGGCGTTCGCGCGGCACGCCGCGCATTGCCAACCGGCTCTTGCGTCGGGTGCGCGACTACGCCGAGGTCAAGGGCGTGGGCACCATTACGCTGGACATCGCCAACCGCGCGCTGGCCATGCTGGACGTGGATCCGCAAGGCTTCGATTTGATGGACCGCAAGCTGTTGGAGGCCGTGATTCACCGCTTTGATGGCGGGCCGGTCGGGCTGGACAACATTGCCGCGAGCATTGGTGAGGAGCGCGAAACCATCGAGGACGTGATTGAGCCCTATTTGATCCAGCAAGGCTATTTGCAGCGCACGCCGCGCGGGCGAATTGCCACGCTGGCGGCCTACCGGCATTTGGGTGTGACGCCGCCCAGCAACGCGGGCGAGGCGCCGGGCGTCTGAACCAGCGGGCCCGGGCTTAAACGCCCAGCGGGCTGATTGCCAGCACCGCCGCCACGGCCAGCGCTTGCAGGCCCAGCGTGCTCCACCAAGCCAGCTGCTGCTGCAAATAGCGCCCCAGCGTCCACAGGCCCAGCGCCATGGATACGGCACCCAGGGCGGCCAGCGGTAGGGCCAGCGCGTCCACATTCCACAAATACCAGGCGCCTAGGGCGGTGAGCAGCAGGTTCTGCGCTGCGGCATAGACCATCTGGGCGCCTTGGAGCGGCGGCGCGTAGGTTCGCACTTGGGCCAGATCGAAGGCTTGGGCTTGGGTGGCCCCTATCGCACCACTGCTCTCAGGCAGCCAGCCTGGCGGCTTGAGCCACACGCGCAGCTTGTCTCCCCACTGCGGCGTGTCAAGGCTGCGGCGCCACAGTTCTGCATAGACCGCCACATTGGCCCAAATCGGGTCCCAGCTATTGAGCGGCGTGCGCGTGCCGTAGACGCAGGGCTGCACTTCGGGCTCGAACGTGCCAAACATGCGGTCCCAAACCACCCAGATGCCGCCGTAGTTGCGGTCCACATAGCCGTCGTTGATGGCGTGGTGCACCCGGTGGTTGCTGGGCGAGCAAAACACCCGGTCAAACCAGCCCAAGCGCCCGACATGCTCGGTGTGTACCCAAAATTGGTAGAGCAAATCCACCAGCGCCACGATGCCAAACAGCAGCGGCGGCACGCCCAGCACCGCCATGGGCAGGTAAAACAGCCAGCCCAACAGCGCGCCGGTCGAGGTTTGGCGCAGCGCGGTGGACAGGTTGTAGTGCTGGCTTTGGTGGTGCGCCGCGTGCGCGGCCCACAACAGCGCCACCTCGTGGCCAGCGCGGTGCAGCCAGTAGTAGCAAAAGTCGTAGAGCACCAGGGCCAATACCCAGCCGTACCAGTGATTCCACAGATCGGCCTGCGGCCACAACGCCACGCTGCCAAACAGCGCGGCATAGATGGCAATGCCAATGAATTTGCCAAACACCCCGGTCACCTGGCTGAGCATGCCCATGCTCAGGCTGGCCAGGGTGTCGCTCAGGCCGTAGCTGCTTTTGGCTGCCGCGCCGCTGGCCGCTGCTAGGCGCACCTGCCGTCGGTCCCACCACAGCTCCAGCGCGATCAGCAGCAAAAAGACCGGAAAGGCGAAAACGATGATTTTGGACATGGCGGCCTTGTGTTTGGAGTTTTTAGAGTTCGCGCCACTCCCGGCCGGCCTTCTGCAGCAGGTCTTGCGCCTCCTGAGGTCCAGCCGAACCCGCGGCGTAATGCGCCAGCGGCGCGCCACCGGCGGCCCAGTACTGTTGCACCGGCTGCACGATGCGCCAACCGGCCATCACGCTGTCCGAGCGCTGGAACAAGGTGGCGTCGCCAATCATGCAGTCGTAAATCAGGGTTTCATAGCCGGTGCTGGGCGCGTTCTGAAAGTAGTCTTTGTAATGAAAGTCCATGTGCACCTGGCCGATCTCGATCTTGGGGCCGGGAATCTTGGCGCCAAAAGACAGCATGGCACCTTCGTCGGGCTGCAGCTTGATGACCAGCGCGTTGGGCGTGAGGCCTTCGGTGGCGGTATTGCGAAACAGCGACAGCGGCGGGCGCTTGAACTGGATCACGATCTCGCTTTGGCGCTTGTTCATGGCCTTGCCGGTGCGCAGGTAAAAGGGCACGCCAGCCCAGCGCCAGTTGTCAATGCCCAGCTTGAGCGCGACATAGGTCTCGGTTTCGCTGCCCGGCGCCACGCCGTTCTCGTCGGCATACGCCTTGAGCGCCTCGCCGTCGCGCGCGCCGGCCGCGTACTGGCCGCGCACGCTGTCGGTGGCGGCGTTAACGGCGTGCACGCAGTCCAGCACCTTGGTTTTTTCGTTGCGCACCGCGTCGGCGTCAAACGAGGCGGGCGACTCCATGGCGGTCAGGGCCAGTAGCTGGAACACGTGGTTGGGCACCATGTCGCGCATGGCGCCGGTGGTCTCGTAAAACGCGGCGCGCGCTTCCACGCCCACGGTTTCGGCCACGGTGATTTGCACATGGTCAATGTGCTCGCGGCTCCACAGCGGCTCAAAAATGCCGTTGGCAAAGCGCATGAGCATGATGTTTTGCACCGTCTCTTTGCCCAGGAAATGGTCCATGCGGTAAATCTGCGACTCGGACAGGCTGTGGCGCAACTGCGTGTTGAGCGCCTGGGCCGATTCCAGGTCGTGGCCAAAGGGCTTTTCCACCACCACCCGACGCCACTGTTTGTTGGTCTCGGTCACCAGACCGGCGGCGCCGAGCTGATCGACGATGCCGCCAAAAAAGCGCGAACCCACGGCCAGGTAAAACATCACGTTGTCGCCTACGCCGTGGCTGGTTTTGAGCTGCGCCAGGCGCTCTCCCAGCGCGACATAGGACGCAGGCGCGGCAAAGTCCAGTGGCATGTAGACGATGGCTGCCAGCAGGCGTTGCAGGTTGGCCTCATCAATCGCCTGGCTGTAGTGCTTGTCGGCGGCAAAGGCACGGATGGCCGCTTCCACATGGCTGCGGAACTGGGTGTCCCCCATCTCCACCCGGTCCACGCCCACTAGCGCAAACTGCGCGGGAAGTAGGCCGGTGCGCGCCAGGTTGTAGAGCGCGGGCATTAAAAGGCGCTTGGTCAGGTCGCCACCGGCGCCAAAAATCACCATGGTGCTTGAAGGCGCTTGTTCGCCGTGGGGAGTGACGGTGTGTTCTATGTCTTGGGCCATGTGGGGTCCTGGTTTATAAAAAAGAGCGAAGGGGCTTATTTCTTGCCCGGTTCCTGGTGACCACCAAACTGCTTGCGCATGGCCGAGAGTACTTTTTCGGCAAAAGTATGTTCCTTGCGCGAGCGAAAGCGCGTGTACAGCGCAGCGGTGAGCACATCGGCGGGCACCGCTTCTTCGATGGCGGCCTGGATGGTCCAGCGGCCTTCGCCCGAGTCTTCCACGTAGCCGGAATACGACTTGAGCTCCGGGTCTTCAGCCAGCGAAATGGCCGACAAGTCCAGCAACCAAGACGACACCACGCTGCCCCGGCGCCAGAGTTCGGTGATGTCGGCCAGGTCCAGGTCGTAGCGGCGCTCGGCCGGAATGGCCTCTTGGCTTACGCCCTTGAGAATGTCCAGGCCTTCGCCATACGCCTGCATCAGGCCGTATTCGATGCCGTTGTGCACCATCTTCACAAAGTGGCCCGAACCGGCCGGGCCGGTGTACAGGTAGCCGTGTTCGGCGGTGGATTGGCGGTTTTCGCGGCCCGGGGTTTTCTCAATGGTGCCGATGCCGGGCGCCAGGGTTTTGAAAAGGGGTTCCAGGTGGTCAAACGCTACTTTGTCGCCGCCAATCATCATGCAATAGCCGCGGTCCAGCCCCCAGACGCCGCCGCTGGTGCCGACATCAATGTAGCGAATGCCCTTGGTCGCCATGGCCTGGGCGCGGCGTACGTCGTCCTGGTAGTTGGAGTTGCCCCCGTCAATGATGGTGTCGCCCGGCTGCAGCAGTTCACCGAGTTGGTTGACTGTGGCTTCGGTAATGGGGCCGGCTGGCAGCATCACCCACACTGCGCGCGGTGCGGGCATTTGTGCCACCAGGTGCGCCATGTCATGGCTGCCGATGGCGCCGTCTTGGGCGAGTTGCGCCACGCTGGCGGCGTTGGTGTCAAACACCACGCAGCTGTGACCACCACGCAGCAGGCGCCGCACAATATTGCCGCCCATCCGACCCAAGCCAATCATTCCAAGCTGCATGGTGTTTCCTTTGTTTTAAGCGATTTCAACAAAGGCCGAATATAAGTGCATTGATAAACGCGCTTGTGTCTCTGCTGTTTTGGTGGCATAGGGCGGTGCGCAGGCCCGCGCTCAGTCCGCCATCGGTTTAGGCCGTGGTTTCGTCGCGCGCGGCGGTTTCCAGGTGGCCGGTGTCTGCCCAACCCACGAGGGTGAGCCCCTCGGGCGTCCAAAGCAGGCGGTTGATGGCGCAGTTGCCCAATTCCCAGGTGCGCACCGCGTTCACTTCTTGCCCGGTGGCCAGGCGGTACAGCATGTCAAGCACGCCGCCGTGGGCCACCAGGGCGATGTGTTCACCGGGGTGGCGCGCAGCAATCTGCGCCACGGTGTGTGCCACGCGCTGGCGCAGTTGCAAGGGTGATTCGCCGCCCTGCGGCGCCCAGTCGGGCACGCGCTGGCGCCAGCGCTGGGCGTCTTGCGGCCACTGCGCCTCGATCTCGGCGTGGGTGCGGCCCTCGAACACGCCAAAGGCCCGTTCGCGCAAACCCGCATGCAAGGCCACGGCCTCGGGCGCAATGCCGGCGTGCCCGGCAATCGCCAAGGCAGTGTGGTGTGCGCGCGCCAGGTCGCTGGTGTAGATGTGGTTGAGGCCGTGTTCGGCTAGAGCGGCGCCGAGTTGCTGCGCCTGCCACTGGCCGTACGCGTTCAGGCCAATATCCATCTGGCCCTGGATGCGTGTGTCCACGTTCCAGGCGGTTTCGCCGTGGCGTACGGCAGTGATGCGCACTGGCGCCGCGACCGGCAGGCTCATGGGCGGTCGGCCATCCCTTGTGGCCCGATTTCTACCCGCACGGTCGTTCCCTGGGGCGCAGGGTTGGGATAGTCACGCAAGGCGGCGCGCAGCACGGCGGGCAAGATATTGCCGACGTCCGACCACGGGCCGATGTGCTGCGCCGCGCTCTCAAACACCACTTGCTTGGAATTGGAGTCGCGCAACACGATTTGCACGACGTAGCGACTCCAAGGCGGCTCCATCGCCCCGTTCATTCCAAAGCCCAACGGCGGCTGTTGGAAGCCCCAGAAACCGCCCATGCCCGAGGGCGCAAAGAGCGGACGCACCGGCGAGCGGGCAATCTGCTCCACCGTGGCGCTGATTTGCAGCAAGTACTGCGG
>CANCJD010000125.1 GCA_947378275.1 Comamonadaceae bacterium | reverse complement strand
GCTCTTGAGAAGCGGCGTCATTGGAGAACCAATGTTCGCGCGCCTTCATGATCAGGGCCGTGGCTTCGTCCGCAGACTGGCCGGTGATTTCTGTAAGTTCGTCGGTGGCTAGATCCGCAAAATCGTCCAGCGTGTGCACGCCAGCTTCGGCCAATTGGGCAATTTGCTCGGCGCTCAGACCCGCCAGATCGCGCAGGTCTTGCGACACGGTGCCGACGTTTTCTTCACGGGCGATTTCCATCGTCAGCAAAGCGTCTTTGGCGCGGGTGCGCAGTTCGTTGACCGTATCTTCGTCAAAGCTCTCGATTTCCAGCATTTCCTGCAGCGGCACATAAGCCACTTCTTCCAGGCTGGTAAAGCCTTCGGCAATCAGGATGTCGGCAATTTCTTCGTCCACATCAAGCTTGTCCATGAACAGGCGACGGCCAGAGTCGGTTTCCACCGCAAGCTTTTGCGCCGATTCGGCAGCGTCCATGATGTTGATTTTCCAGCCGGTCAGCTCGGACGCCAAGCGCACGTTCTGGCCACCACGGCCAATGGCGATGGCGAGGTTTTCTTCGTCCACCACCACATCCATGGCATGGCGCTCTTCATCCACCACGATGGAAGACACATTGGCCGGGGCCAGGGCGCCAATCACAAACTGCGCCGGATCTTCGCTCCACAACACAATGTCTACGCGTTCGCCAGCGAGCTCGTTGGTCACGCCGTTGACGCGGGTGCCGCGCACGCCGACGCAAGTGCCAATCGGGTCCACGCGCTTGTCGTGCGACAAAACCGCGATCTTGGCGCGCGAACCGGGGTCACGGGCGCAAGATTTGATTTCCAGCAGGCCTTGTTCGATTTCGGGCACTTCCTGACGGAAGAGCTCGATCATGAAGTCAGGCGCCGAGCGCGACAACACGATGGGCGCGCCGCGCAAGGTCAGGTCCACTTCCATGATCATGGCGCGCACACGGTCGCCAGCGCGGAAGTTTTCCTTGGGGATCATCTCGTTACGGCGCAAGCGGCCTTCGACGCGACCGCTCTCGATGATCAGGTCGCCCTTGTCCATGCGCTTGACGGTGCCAACAAAGATGTTGTCGCCACGCGACATGAATTCGTTGAGCAGCATTTCACGCTCGGCGTCACGGATTTTTTGCAGAATGACCTGCTTCGCCGCCATGGCACCGATGCGACCAATCGGCAACGACTCAATGGGCTCTTCGATGTATTCGTCCACCTCGATGTCGGGGATTTGCTCTTTGGCTTCAAACAGCAAGATCTCCTGGTCGGGCAACTGCAGACCGGCCTCGTCGGGCACCACGTGCCAGCGGCGGAAGGTCTCATAGTTGCCGCTGTCGCGGTCGAGTGCGACACGGATGTCCACATCGCCTGCATACAGCTTTTTCGTGGCCTGCGCCAACGCCGCTTCCACGGCGCCGAGCACCACGTCACGCTCCACGTTTTTCTCACGTGAAATAGCCTCAACCAACATCAACAATTCGCGATTCATGCCTTGACTCTCCTGAACACTCTAATCCAATGACTACGAAACTGACTCGGCGCCGCCGTGCAACTCAGCACCGGTGCCACGCCCCTTAAAACTCACAATCGGCGCCAAGCGCGCCTCGCGTAGCTCGTCCAAACCAAACCCCAGCGCTTGCAAGGGCGGCGGTACGCGCTTTTTGCTCACGCGCTGGCCCGGCTTGGGTTCGGGCGCATCGCTCCAGACGATTTGCCAGCCCACCAATCCCTGCGCATCCACCAGGCGCTCAAGCGTGCCGCGAAACTTTTTGCGGCTTGCACTCACCCCGCCCGTGGCTGCAGCACCAATCGGCGCCTTGAGCGTCACATCGACCACCTGGCCAACAAAACGCTCAAAATCTGCCGCGTGGCGCAAGGGGCGATCAATACCGGGGGAAGACACCTCAAGGCGCCGGTACTCGATACCGTCCACCTCAAGGGCGAACTGCAACTGGCGGGTCACCTTTTCGCAGTCTTCAACCGTGATGAACTGTTCAACCTGAACCTCACCTTCGGCCGCCTGCACCCAAGGCAAATCGATCGTGACGCGCAACAAGCCCCCGGCCGACCGGTCGATTTCAACCAGGTCGTATCCCAGGCCACCCACAATTTGCGCCACGATTTCTTGCAATGCCACGTCAGTTCAATCCGTTTCAATCAGCGACGCCAGGGGCTTGCGCACCGGGTATCAAAAACAATCGACCAAAAAAAACGGGCGGTAAATACCCGCCCGTTTGGTCGTGAAGGGCGGATTGTAGCCTAGAAAGCCCCTAAAGAGCGTTGATTCTCTTGGCTTTTCCTATCTACCCAGTCGGGCAAAGCGGGCTTTGACAGTGGCCAGAAAGCCCGCGGGGCGAGCAAAAAACGCGTGCGACAATTCCGCGCAGAATTTTCAATATTTATCAGAGGACCGACATGGGCTTTTTAGCAGGCAAAAAATTGTTGATCACCGGCGTGTTGTCCAACCGCTCTATCGCCTACGGCATCGCCAAGGCCTGCCACGCGCAGGGGGCCGAACTGGCTTTTAGCTACGTGGGCGAGCGCTTCAAGGAACGCATCACCGAATTCGCCGCCGATTTTGGCTCTAGCCTGATCTTTGACTGCGATGTGGGCGACGACGCCCAAATCGACAAAATGTTTTCCGACCTGGCTATCCATTGGCCTACTTTTGATGGCTTTGTTCACAGCATCGGCTTTGCCCCGCGTGAGGCGATTGCAGGCAACTTCCTGGACGGCCTGAGCCGCGAGGGCTTCAAGATTGCCCACGACATCAGCGCCTACAGCTTTCCCGCTATGGCCAAGGCCGCCCTGCCTTACCTGAATCCCAAGTCAGCCCTGCTGACCCTGACGTACCTGGGCGCCGAGCGCATCATCCCCAACTACAACACCATGGGTCTGGCCAAGGCTTCACTGGAATCGTCGGTGCGCTACTTGGCCGAAGCCGTGGGTGACAAAAACATCCGCGTCAACGGCATCAGCGCCGGCCCTATCAAGACGCTGGCGGCCAGCGGCATCAAGGACTTTGGCAAGTTGCTGGGCATGGTGGCCGCCGCCTCCCCCATCCGCCGCAACGTGACCACTGAAGACGTGGGCAACGTGGCCGCGTTTCTGCTCAGCGACCTCGCCAGCGGCGTGACCGCCGAAATCACCTATGTGGACGGCGGCTACAGCAAGACGATGGGCGTGACCAGCGAATAAGAGTTTCAGGGCTTTTGCCCCGGATTTTCTGAACGAGCGCCGTGTGGGCGCTTTTTTTTTGTTTGCTGGGCGAGCGAGCCATCGCCCAACCGGCGGCCCCCAGGGTAGTTAAACCCTCACGCAATCTGCAAAGTAATGTTTCTTGCCGTCCGCGCCTTCTTCTTCCACCAAGCCGTGGATGTCGGTCTCAAAACCGGGGCACTGGGTGTTGAACTCGCGGGAGAACTTGAGGTAGTCCACGATCTTCTTGTTGAACACTTCGCCCGGAATCAGCAAGGGAATGCCCGGTGGGTAGGGCGTGACCAAGCCTACGGTGATGCGGCCTTCCAGGTGATCGATCTCCACGCGCTCGGTTTTGCGCAGCGCGATGTGGGCGTAAGCGTCGCTGGGCTTCATGGCCGGGGTCAGGTCGCTCAGGTACATGTCGGTGGTCAGGCGCGCGATGTCGTATTTGGCGTATAGCGCGTGCAGGTGCTGGCACAGGTCGGCCAGACCCATTTTTTCGTAACGTGGGTGCTTTTTGCAGAACTCCGGCAGGATGCGCCACATCGGCTGGTTTTTGTCGTAGTCGTCCTTGAACTGCTGCAGCGCGGTCAGCATGCTGTTCCAACGGCCCTTGGTGATGCCGATAGTGAACATGATGAAGAAACTGTACAGACCGGTCTTTTCGACCACCACGCCGTGCTCGGCCAAAAACTTGGTCACGATGCTGGCTGGAATGCCGGTTTTGGCGAATTTTCCGTTCAGATCCATACCGGGCGTGACGATGGTCGCCTTGATCGGGTCGAGCATGTTGAAGCCTGCGGCCATCTTGCCAAAGCCGTGCCAGTTGGCCTTGACGCTCTTGCCTTCGGCCTTGAGCACCCAGTCGGTGGCACGGCCAATGCCTTCGTCGGCCAGCTTGTCCGGACCCCAGACCTTGAACCACCAGTCGTCGCCGTATTCCTCGTCCACCTTGCGCATGGCGCGGCGAAAGTCCAGCGCTTCGGCAATGCTTTCTTCCACCAGAGCAGTGCCTCCAGGCGGCTCCATCATGGCTGCGGCTACGTCGCAGCTGGCAATGATGCTGTACTGCGGGCTGGTGGACGTGTGCATGAGGTAAGCCTCATTGAACAGGTGCCGGTCGAGCTTGACGGTCTGCGAGTCCTGCACCAGCACGTGGCTGGCCTGGCTGATGCCAGCCAGCAGCTTGTGAATGGACTGGGTGGAATACACCATGGCGTGCTTGGGGCGCGCGCGCTTTTTGCCCATGGCGTGGTAGGTGCCGTAAAACGGATGAAAGGCGGCGTGGGGCAGCCAGGCTTCGTCGAAGTGGATGTTTTCCACATAGCCGTCCACCATCTTTTTCACGGTTTCGGTGTTGTACAAGACGCCGTCGTAGGTGGACTGGGTGATGGTCAGCACGCGCGGCTTGACGTTTTTCGTATCCACGCCTTGGAGCAGCGGATTGGCTGCGATCTTGGCCTGGATGGCAGCGGGCTCAAATTCACTTTGCGGAATGGGGCCGATGATGCCGAAGTGGTTGCGCGTGGGTTTGAGAAACACCGGGATCGAGCCGGTCATGATGATGGCATGCAAGATGGACTTGTGACAATTGCGGTCCACCACCACCACATCGCCCGGTGCCACCGTGTGGTGCCAGACCATTTTGTTGCTGGTGCTGGTTCCGTTGGTCACAAAAAAGCAATGGTCGGCGTTAAAAATACGTGCTGCGTTGCGCTCGCTCGCGCCAATGGCCCCGTTGTGGTCGAGCAACTGACCGAGCTCTTCGACCGAATTGCACACGTCAGCGCGCAGCATGTTTTCGCCATAAAACTGGTGGTACATCTGGCCCACCGGGCTTTTCAAAAACGCCACGCCACCGGAATGACCGGGGCAATGCCATGAATACGAGCCGTCTTCGGCGTAGTCCAGCAGCGCCTTGAAGAACGGTGGCTGCACGCTTTCTAGGTAGCTTTTGGCTTCGCGGATGATGTGGCGCGCCACAAATTCGGGTGTGTCCTCGAACATGTGAATAAAGCCATGCAACTCGCGCAGGATGCCATTGGGGATGTGGCGGCTGGTTTTGGTCTCGCCATACACGTAGATTGGCACGTCCAAGTTCTTGCGGCGCACCTCTTCAATAAAGTGACGCAGGTTCAAAACTGCGGGATCCAAGTCTGGACCAGGGGTGAACTCCTCGTCGTCGATCGAAAGGATAAAGGCGCTGGCGCGGCTTTGCTGCTGCGCAAACTGGCTCAGGTCGCCGTAACTGGTGACGCCCAGCACCTCGAAGCCCTCCGACTCAATAGCCTGGGCCAAGGCGCGAATGCCCAAGCCCGAGGTGTTTTCCGAGCGAAAGTCTTCATCAATAATGATGATGGGGAAACGAAACTTCATCAGGGGGCGCTCCAGCAGATGTCCAGTAAAAATAGGGCGAGCGCGAAGTGTAAGGACTTATTGCGACACCGCCGCTGCGTTGCAGCATTTCGAGCCCCGACGGGCTCCGGCCACGAGACCTTCCAGAATACGGCGCCCATAAAAAAACGGACCCATACGGGGTCCGTTTTTCGTTTACTTCTGGCGGAGAAGGCGGGATTCGAACCCGCGGAGGGTTTTACCCCTCGCACGCTTTCCAGGCGTGTGACTTAAACCGCTCATCCACCTCTCCAGAGCCACTGATTTTAACCTGCAAACGGCCTCGTTTCTGGCTAAACCTGCATTCGATGCCCTTCTTGGCAAAAATAGGGACAAAAAAAAGCCCACTTACGTGGGCTTTTTCTACGATCCGACGGATCGCTGAGATGCGCTGATTAGCGGATCACTGCGATCGTGGTCAGAGCGCCGCCCTTGATGGTCTTGAGGGTCAAGGCACCGTTCAGGATGTCGCCCTTTTCGTCAAAGGAGATGGGGCCAGTCACGCCCTTGAAATCTTTGGTAGCAGCCAACACGGGCAGGTACTTGGCTGGGTCAGACGACTTGGCGGCAACCATGGCAGCAACCATGATCTTGACCGAGTCATAGACGTAGGGTGCGTAGACTTGAACGTCAGCGCCAAACTTGGTCTTGAACTTGGCTTT
>CANCJD010000124.1 GCA_947378275.1 Comamonadaceae bacterium | reverse complement strand
AGGCGCACGCTGACCTGGGGCACGGCGAACTGGTCTTTGATGTCTTGCGCAATCAAGCCCGGCAGCGTTTGCGCCTGGGGCACGAGCAAAAGCCCGCGCGCCCAACGCAAGATCTTGTCAGACAAGAGCACGTTGTCGTTGCCGTGGCGAATCATTTCCATGATGCGGCCTTCGAGCAGCTTGATTTTTTCGCGCAGCATTTCGGCCTGGCGCTCTTGCAGGCTCACCGCCCGGTTGCTGTGCGGACTGGTCAGTTGCACCGCCGCCAGCAGCTCGGAGTGGCGCAAAAAGAAGTCGGGCGTATTGGCCAGGTAGTTGGCAATATCGTCTTCGGTGATCGGGTTGTTCAGGGATTGGTCGGTGAGCTGGCTCATGGTGGTTCCGGTCAAGAGATAAAAAGTTACAGGTTGGCGGGAAGATCAATCTCCCCCCGAAAAACAGCCACAGCGGGCCCGGTCATCAGTACCGGCGCATTGCCGCCCGCCCAGGCGATGCTGAGCACGCCGCCGCGCGTGTGCACGTCCACGCGCGCATCCAGCAGGCCCCAGCGGATGCCTGCCACCACGGCCGCGCACGCACCCGTGCCGCAGGCCAGGGTTTCGCCCACGCCGCGCTCATACACCCGCAGGCGGATCTGGCTGCGGCTGACGATTTGCATAAATCCGGCGTTGACGTGGCGCGCAAAGCGCGGGTGCTGTTGCACCAGCGGGCCATAGGCTTCGACCGGCGCGGTATCGACGTCAAGCACGCGTTGCACCGCGTGCGGATTGCCCATGGACACCGGGGCGATCCACACCGTGGTGCCGCTCTCATCCAACGCGAGTGGCCAGCTGTGCCAGTCGCCATCCGCTTGGGGCGTCAGGCCACGGGTGTCAAAAGGCAGTTGCGCAGGCTCAAACACCGGCGCACCCATGTCTACCGTCACGCGGCCGTCGGGCGTGAGTTCGGGCTCAATCACGCCCTTCATCGTTTTGACGCGCAGGCGGTCTTTGGGGCTCAAGCCCTGGTCGCGCACAAAGCGGGCAAAGCAGCGCGCGCCGTTGCCGCACTGTTCCACCTCGGCGCCATCGGCGTTGTGGATGATGTATTCAAAGTCAATGCCGGGGCCGGGCGAAGGGCGGACGGTGAGTATCTGGTCGGCGCCCACGCCAAAGTGGCGGTCGCCCAAAAACCGGTAATGCGCAGGGGTCAGGCCCAGCGCGCCACGGGTTTCGTCCAGCACCACAAAGTCATTGCCAGCGCCTTGCATTTTGGTAAACGGGATTCGCATAGGCACCAATTATCGACCGGCGCCGCGCCCACCGGCTGCGCGGCGGCGGCGGGCCCGCTTTTGGCTGCAAAATGCCCGCATGCCACGACACTCCCAAATCCTCGATTCCGCCGCCGGGCCCTTGCCCGCGCCCGCCGACTGGCAAAGCCACGAACCCGTGGCCTTGCTGCGCAATGTGCTGCGCCTGACGGCCCCCAACCCCGGCTTCATGACCGGCCCCGGCACCAACAGCTATCTGGTGGGCGACGCGCACACCGGCCTTATCGCCATTGACCCCGGCCCCGCCGACACCGACCACGTGGCCCGCCTCTGGGCCGCCGCCCGCTACCCGGACGGCAGCGGCGGCAATCTGGCGCTGATTGTGTGCACCCATTCGCACGCCGACCATTCGCCCGGCGCCGCGCCCTTGCAAGCCCTGTGCGCGCTGGCGGGTGCGTCTGTGCCGATTCTGGGCTTGGCCTCTGCCCCCACGGCGCGCGCCAACAGCCACTTTGTGCCCGACGCGCCGCTGGCGCACGGCCAGCGCCTGGTCTTGGCTGGCACAAACGGCCAAGACAGCCACACGCTACAAGCCATTCACACCCCTGGCCACGCGGCCAACCATGTGTGCCTGTTGCTGGAAGAAGACGGCCTGCTGTTTTCGGGCGACCACATTTTGAACGGCAGCACCACGGTGATTGATCCGCCCGACGGCCACATGGGCGACTACCTGGATTCGCTGGACCTGCTGCACCACACCTGCAGCGCGCACGGTGCGCACTTCATCCTGCCAGCCCACGGCCACCCGCTGCCCGACGCGCTAGGGGCAATTGCGCACCTCAAGGCGCACCGCCTGGCGCGCGAGGCCAAGATTACCGCCGTCATGCACGCCAACCCCGACGGCACGCCCGACCAGTGGCTGCCCCTGGCCTACGACGACGTCAACCCGCGCCTGTGGCCGGTGGCCAAGCGATCGCTCTTGGCGCATGTGGAGCACATCCAATGGCTGCAGTCTGGCGGAGGTGCGCCATGAGTACGACCAAACCCCAAGCGCTGGAAGGCGAACGCCTAGCCAAGCGCGTGGCGCAAATACTGGGCTGCTCACGCAGCGAGGCCGAGCAATACATCGAAGGCGGCTTTGTGCGCGTGGACGGCGTGGTGGTGGAAGACCCGCCGTTTCGCGTGCAGCAGCAGGCGGTCACAGTTGACGCTGAGGCCAGTTTGCTGAACCTGAGCGACGTCACCCTGGTGCTGAACAAGCCGCCGGGCTGGCTCGATGGCTTGACCGAAGCCCCCATTCCCAGCCCGCACTACAAGGGCAAAAAGCCCAAGATCCACACCGCGCGCGAGTTGCTCACGCCCGCGCACCACAGCCCCACAGACACCAGCGAAACGCGCGTGCTCAAGCGCCACTTCAACGACCTGCAAGCCAGCGTGGAGCTGGAAACCGGCGCCAGCGGCCTGCTGGTGTTTACCCAAGACTGGCGCACCCAGCGCAAGCTGACCGAAGACATGGCGGTAATGGAGCACGAACTGCTGGTCGAAGTGCAAGGCGAAGTGCCGCCCGAGGCGCTGATTCCCATTGAGCGCGCACTGCGCGACGAGCGCCAGCGCCTGCCACACGCCAAGGTGAGCGTGGGCAGCTCCGGCCCGCAGGGCAGTCGGCTGCGCCTGGCGGTCAAAGGCGCGCACCCCGGCTTGGCCGCGCATTTGTGCGAAATCGCCGGACTCAACCTGGTGGGCTTGCGCCGCATCCGCTTGGGGCGCGTCGGCCTGGGCGATGTAGCGCCGGGCCAGTGGCGCTATTTGGGCGCGCACGAGCGGTTTTAAGCGCCAGTTTTCCGTAGCAATTAACGCGCGGCTTTCACGCCGCCGCCTGGTGCGGCTCAGGCCGGGTGCACCACCACCAGCCACGCAGTCGCCACGGTTTTGCCGGGGTTGCGAATGGCGTGGGGCCGGTCGGCGGCATAACGCGCCGTTTCACCGGGTTTGAGGCGCTGGGTTTCTGCCCCGGTGGACACCTCCAACGCGCCACTTTGCACGGTGAGGTGTTCGCGCGTGCCGTCTTCGTGGGCGGTGGATTCCAACGCGCCGCCGGGCTGCACCGTCAGCGCGTACCACTCAAACTGACCGGCCAGCTCAATCGGCCCCAAGATGCGCAGCTCGCACAGTCCGTCCGGGCTGCGCAGCGAGGGCGCGCCGTGCGCCGGCACAAAGCCCATGGCCGGGGCCGCCACAGGCGGGGCGCTGCCCAAGAGTTCGGCCAGCGGCACGCCCAGTGCATTGGCCAGACGCCAGACCACGGCCACCGTCGGGTTGGCCTGCGCGCGCTCAATTTGCGACAGCATGGACTTGGACACCCCGGCCATGCGCGAGAGCTCGTCAAGCGACAGCGAGCGGCTTTGGCGCAGCGCCGCTAGCGTGGCACCCACGCGCGGCGGCTCAGTGGCAGGCGCCGCCTTAGGTAAAGAGGAAAGTGATGAAGCAGGACGCGCGGCCACAAAATATCCTTTATAGTGGCGCTTGTTCGATATACTGAACAAACTAATTTATTGATGCACAAACGAATAGCGCCATTGTGCCCCAGCTTTTTACCGAGGTTTCCATGCCCACTACCGCCGCCAGCAACCCGTCCGCATCGCCGTTTTATTCGCACATTGCTAGCGAGCTGGCATCCATCCGCGCCGCCGGCCTGTACAAGGCCGAACGCGTGATCACCAGCGCGCAAAGCGCCCATATCCACACCCGGGCGGCAGACGGCAGCGCGCGCGAAGTGCTCAACCTGTGCGCCAACAATTACTTAGGTCTGTCGTCCCACCCGGCGGTGGTGGACGCCGCCCACGAGGCGCTGCGTACCCACGGTTACGGCCTGAGTTCGGTGCGCTTTATTTGCGGCACGCAAGACCTGCACCAAACCCTGGAGTCGCGCCTCTCGCGCTTTTTGGGCACCGAAGACACCATTCTTTACGCCGCCGCCTTTGACGCCAATGGCGGCCTGTTTGAGCCGCTGTTGGGCGAAGAGGACGCGGTCATCAGCGACGAACTCAACCACGCCTCCATCATTGACGGCATTCGCCTGTGCAAGGCCAAGCGCTACCGCTACAAACACAACGACATGGCCGACCTGGAACGCTGCCTGGCCCAGGCCCGCGCTGAGGGCGCGCGCTTTACGCTGGTGTTTACCGACGGCGTGTTTTCGATGGACGGCACGGTGGCGCAGCTCGGCGCCATGCGCCAGTTGTGCGACCGTTTTGGCGCGCTGCTGGGCGTGGACGAATGCCACGCCACCGGCTTTGTGGGCGCCACCGGGCGCGGCACGCCCGAGTACCGGGGCGTCTGGGGGCAGGTGGACATCATCACGGGCACACTGGGCAAGGCGCTGGGGGGCGCGTCTGGCGGCTTTACCAGCGGGCGGCGCGAGGTGATTGAGCTGCTGCGTCAGCGCTCGCGGCCCTATCTTTTTTCGAACACGGTGGCGCCCATGATCGTGGGCGCGTCGATTGCGGTGCTGGATTTGCTGGAAAGCTCAGGCGTGCTGCGCGAGCAGCTGGCAGACAACACCGCCTACTTTCGCCACGCCATGGGCGAGGCCGGGTTTGCCATTGCGCCGGGCGACCACCCTATCGTGCCCATCATGGTGTTTGAAGCGCAGGTGGCGCAAAAGTTGGCCGCGCGCATGTTGGAGTTGGGCGTCTACGTGGTGGGATTTTTCTTTCCGGTCGTGCCCCAGGGCAAGGCGCGCATCCGGGTGCAGATGAGCGCGGCGCACACGCGTGCCGACCTGGAGTTTGCGGTAGCCGCCTTCACCCAGGCCGGGCGCGAACTTGGCCTGATTGCCTGAGGAGCACGCCATGAACAAGCCTTGTATTTTGGTAATCGGTGCCAACGGCCAGATTGGCAGCGAGCTGGTGGAGGCGCTGGCGCTGCGCCACGGCGCGCAGGCCGTGATTTCGAGCGACATTGCAGCACAGGCCCGGCCCGAGACGCGCCAGCTTGGCGTGCGCCACGTGGCCCTGGACGCCACCGACGCCACCGCGCTGCAAGCCGTGGTGGAACGCTTTGGCGTCACGCAAATCTACCTGCTGGCCGCCGCTTTGTCTGCCCGCGCCGAGCAGCATCCCACCTGGGCGTGGGACCTGAACATGAAAAGCCTCCTGAACGTGTTGGAACTGGCGCGCACCCACGGTTTGCGGGTGTTTTGGCCCAGCTCGATTGCCGCCTTTGGCCCCAGCAGCCCCAGGGTGATGACGCCGCAAACCACCGCCATGGACCCGACCAGCGTGTACGGCATCTCCAAACTCGCGGGTGAGGGCTGGTGCGCCTGGTACCACCGCGCCCACGGCGTGGACGTGCGCAGCCTGCGCTACCCCGGCCTGATCAGTTGGAAGACGCCACCGGGCGGTGGCACCACCGACTACGCGGTCGAGATTTTTCACGCCGCGCTGCAGCGCGGCCACTACACCAGCTTTTTGGCCGCGGACACCGCGCTGCCCATGATGTACATGCCCGACGCCATCCGCGCCACCTTGGAGCTGATGGACGCACCCAGCGAATGCGTTCGCCAGCGCGGCGCCTATAACCTGGCGGGCTTGAGCTTTACCCCGGCACAAATAGCCCAGGCAATTGCGCGCCAAGTGCCCGGCTTTGGCATTGACTACGCCCCGGACTTTCGCCAGGCCATTGCCAACAGCTGGCCGCAGTCGATTGACGACAGCGAGGCCGGTAAAGACTGGGGATGGAAGGCGCAGTACGACCTGGACGCCTTGGTGCACGACATGCTGGCGCATCTGCGTCCGCTGCTGCTGGCGCCGCCGCAGCGCAAGGCTGCTTGAGGCTGCTTGAGGCGGCATAAGGTGCTACATGGCGCCGCGTGACCGAAAAAAGTGTGAAGCCCACCGTTACGCCGGATTCTGTGCATGCGGGGTTGCCCCTGCATGTGACCACCATTAATCTGGGCCCTTGGTCGCCCAAGAGCTCGGTGCTACCTACCCGCCAACTCCGGGGGCCCCGGTCAGGACGCTGCGGCGAACCGCC
>CANCJD010000123.1 GCA_947378275.1 Comamonadaceae bacterium | reverse complement strand
TGACCCACAGCAGCGTGGCGTCGCCCTTGGCCTCGATCAGTTCGGCGCCTTGCGCCTTCCACTGGGGCCAAAGCTTTTGGGTTTCGGCCAGCCAGGCGGGTTTGGGCAGGCTGCCGGCGATTGCGGTGGGGAACATCGTTGTTGTCTCCGGTTTATTTTTGGTACGCCGCGCCGGTCTTTGCCAGCGCGGGAGGGGCAGGGCGCCTGCGCTTTATGGGTTGCCCAAGTAGTCGCGTTTGCCAATCTCCACACCATTGTGGCGCAGGATGGCAAACGCCGTTGTCACATGAAAGTACACATTGGGCAGCGCGTGGCCGAGCAAAAACTGCATGCCCTTGTAATGGGTTTCCTTGTCGCCGCGCTTGGTGACGATGTCTTTGTCCTCGGTGCCGTCGATCTGTGCGGGCGTGAAAGTTTGCACATAAGCCACGGTCTTGGCCACGCGTGCTTTGAGTTCCTCGAACGTGCGCTCGTTGTCTTCGTACACCGGGCTTTCGACCCCAGCCAGACGCGCCATCACGCCCTTGGCGGTGTCGCTGGCAATTTGCACCTGGCGGCGAAAGCTCAGCATGTCGGGAAAGAGGCGAAAGTCGATCAGCGCGGCGGGGTCGATTTTTTTGGCTTCGACGTGGGCTTGCGCTTTGTCCAGGATGTTGATCAGGTTGTTCAGGCTATTGACCAAGCGGGGCACGCTGGCTTGGTACATGGAAATGGTCATGGTGGTGGCTTTCGGATGAAGTTAGGCGCGCAATTTGGGCGCGGCGGCATCTTATCTGCGCCTCGCAACGCCAGCGTTTTTGCCGGTCTTTGTCCAGCCGCTGGCGTATGCTGCGCGCCCTGACTACTGTGATTGAGGAGCCCTCCACCATGAACGCCCCTGCCAGCCACCATAATTTGACGCCACCTCTTGCGCTGCGCGAGGTGCCGCAAGCGCTGCTCGACGCCCTCCAAGCCCAATTTGGCAGCCGCTGTTCTACCGGCCAGGCCGTGCGCGAGCAGCACGGCCGCGACGAATCTGTCTTTGAGGTGCCGCCGCCTGCTGCGGTGGTGTTTGCCGAGTCCACGGACGACGTGTCCGCCGCTGTGGCGCTGGCGGCGCAGTACCGCGTGCCGGTGATTCCGTTTGGCGTGGGCTCGTCTTTGGAGGGCCATTTGCTGGCGGTGCAAGGCGGCATCAGCATTGACCTGGGGCGCATGAACCAGATCGTGGCCATCCACCCCGAAGACCTGACCGTGACGGTGCAGCCCGGCGTGACGCGCAAACAACTTAATGAAGCGCTGAAAAGCAGCGGTCTGTTTTTTCCGATTGATCCGGGCGCCGATGCTTCGTTGGGCGGCATGAGCGCCACCCGCGCCAGCGGTACCAACGCCGTGCGGTACGGCACCATGCGTGACAACGTGCTTGGGTTGGAAGTGGTTACGGCCAGCGGCGAAGTGGTCCGCACCGGCACCCGTGCGCGCAAGTCCTCCGCCGGTTACGACCTCACGCGCTTGATGGTGGGCAGCGAGGGCACGCTGGGTGTGATGACCGAGATCACGCTCAAGGTCTATCCGCTGCCCGAGGCGGTGTCGGCGGCGGTGTGCTCGTTTCCCAGCATTGAGGCGGCGGTGCGCACCACCATTGCCATCATCCAGATGGGCGTGCCGATTGCCCGTGTGGAGCTGGTGGACGCCAAAACCGTGCGCATGGTCAACGCCTACGCCAAGCTTGGGCTGCGCGAGGAGGCGCTGTTGCTGATGGAGTTCCATGGCTCGCCCGCCAGTGTCAAAGAGCAAGCCGAAACCGTGCAAGAGATCGCCGCTGACCACGGTGGCAACGCCTTTGAATGGGCCAGCACGCCCGAAGAGCGCACACGCCTTTGGGCAGCGCGCCACAACGCCTACTTTGCCGCCATCCAAAGCCGCCCCGGCTGCCGCGCCATCAGCACCGATACCTGCGTGCCCATCAGCCGCCTAGCGGACTGCCTGCTGGAATCGATTGACGAAGTCGAGGCCTCTGGCATCCCCTATTTTTTGGTCGGCCATGTGGGCGACGGCAACTTCCACTTTGGTTACCTGATTGACCCGCACAGCCCGCAGGAACGCACCACCGCCGAAGCCCTGAACCACAAACTCGTGGAGCGCGCCCTGCGCATGGACGGCACCTGCACCGGCGAACACGGTATTGGCCTGCACAAGATGGACTTTTTGCTGGCCGAGGCCGGCACCGGCGCGGTGGACATGATGCGCACCATCAAAACTGCGCTCGACCCGCACAACATCATGAACCCGGGCAAGATATTTGCGCTCTGACGAGTCTGTCTGAAGTCAGCGCCCGCGCCCCGTGTGGGACAGCGCGGCGCCTGTGTCACGCCCAACTTATGGCACATTTAAGCCCATGCCCAAGCCTACGAAATATCCCACGCTAGAAGACGCCATCGGCAAAACCCCGCTCGTTGCCCTGCAACGCATAGGCGCTGCTGACAATTCCACCCGCCGCAACGTCGTACTCGGCAAGTTGGAGGGCAACAACCCGGCCGGCTCGGTAAAAGACCGCCCGGCGCTGTCCATGATCCAGCGCGCGCAGGAGCGCGGCGACATTGCCCCCGGTGACACCCTGATTGAGGCCACCTCGGGCAACACCGGCATTGCGCTGGCCATGGCGGCAGCCATCAAGGGCTACCGCATGGTGCTCATCATGCCCGAGGACTTGTCGATTGAGCGGGTGCAAACCATGAAGGCCTTTGGCGCCGAACTCATCCTCACGCCCAAAAGCGGTGGCATGGAATACGCGCGCGACTTGGCCGAAAAAATGCAGCTTGAGGGCAAGGGCAGGGTGCTAGACCAATTTGCCAACCAAGACAACCCGCGCGTCCACTACGAGACCACCGGCCCCGAAATCTGGGCTGACACGCAGCGTCGCGTCACCCATTTTGTGAGCGCCATGGGCACCACCGGCACCATTACCGGCGTGGCGCGCTACCTCAAAGAAAAGAACCCGGCCATCCGCATCATCGGCGCCCAGCCGTCGGAGGGCTCGCGCATTCCGGGCATCCGCAAATGGGCACCGGCTTATTTGCCCAAGATTTACGACCCGGCCAATGTGGATGAGCTGCGCTATGTAAGCCAGACAGATGCCGAAGACATGTGCCGCCGCATGGCGCGCGAAGAAGGTCTGTTCGCTGGTATTTCCGCTGCGGGTGCCTGCTGGGTGGCGCAGCAAATTGCCAGCGAAGTGCAAGACGCCACCATCGTTTTCATCGTGTGCGACCGGGGTGACCGCTACTTGTCTACCGGCGTGTTTCCGGCCTGAGCCTGTTTTAGACCCCATCTTTGAGTCATAGCCCATGAGCCACGCTTTTAAATTTTGCCCCCAATGCGCCACGCCGCTGGCCCTGATCAGCCAGATCGAAGACGGTGGCGACAAAGTGCGCCTGCGCTGCACCGCCTGCGACTACACCCACTGGAACAACCCGACGCCCGTGTTGGCAGGGATTGTGGAGGTGGACGGCCAGATATTGCTGGCCCGTAACGCCGCTTGGCCGGGCAAGATGTATGCGCTGATTACCGGCTTTATGGAGGCCGGTGAGACGCCGCAAGAAGGTATTGCGCGCGAAATTGCCGAAGAAACCAATTTAGTCACCGACGAACTCAAGCTGGTCGGTGTGTATGACTTTCAGCGCATGAACCAGATCATCATCGCCTACCACGCGGTCTGCCATGGCGAGGTGCGTCTGTCGCCCGAGCTGGTGGACTACCGCATGTACGCGCCGCAAGACCTGAAATGCTGGCCCGCGGGCACCGGCTACGCCCTGGCCGATTGGCTGACATCGCGCGGCCACACGCCCCAGTTTGTGGAGTGGCCCAAGCGCGAAGCGCCCGCAACCCCGTCCACCTAGTCCGCAGGATCGCGCCATGTCCACCGACTACACCATTGACATCGAGATCGACACCCGCGGCCTGAATTGCCCGCTGCCCATCCTCAAAGCCAAACGCGCGCTCACCGGCATGGAAAGCGGCCAGGTGCTCAAAGTGGTGGCCACCGACGCAGGCTCGATCCGCGACTTTCAGGCCTTTGCCAAACAAACCGGCAACACGCTGCTAGACCAGCAAACCCTGGGGCAAGAGTTTGTGCACGTGATGCGCAGGCGTTAAAAACGCAGGCTTCGGGCAGGGCGGCTTAGGCCAGGCGCTGCAACTGCTCGCGCACCTTGGCCAGGGTGTCGCCAAATTCGGCCACGCGCTGGTGCGATTGCGCAATCACCTCGGGCGGCGCCTTGGACACAAAGGCTTCGTTGCCCAGCTTGGCGGTGGCCTTGGCAATTTCGCCCTCCAGGCGGGCGATTTCTTTGCCCAGACGCAGCTTTTCAGCGGCCACGTCAACTTCCATGAACAAGCACATGCGCGCGTCGCCCACCACGGCGACCGGCGCGGACTGCGCGGCGCTTTGCCAAGCGGCCTCGTCGTCAAACACTTTTACTTCCACCAGCTTGGCCAGCGCCTGCAGCACCGGCGCACTGCTGTGCCAAAAGGCGCTGTCGGTGGCGCTTCCCGCCAGCACATACAAGGGCAGGCGGGTGGAGGGCGGCACCTTCATTTCGCCGCGCAGGTTGCGGCAGGCGTCTACCAGCAGTTTGAGGCGCGCCACATGGGCTTCGGCCACCGGGTCAATGCGCTCGGGCTGGCTCAAGGGATAGGCGGCAATGGCCACCGAGGGGCCTGCGCGGCCTGCCACGGGTGCCACTTTTTGCCACAACTCTTCGGTAATGAAGGGAATGACCGGGTGCGCCAGACGCAAAATCGTCTCCAGGGTGCGGATCAGGGTGCGGCGCGTGGCGCGTTGCTGGGCTTCGGTACCGGTGTTGATCTGCACTTTGGCGATTTCGAGGTACCAGTCGCAAAACTCGTTCCAGACAAAGTCATAAATCGTGTTGGCCACGTTGTCTAGGCGGTAGTCGGTAAAGCCCTTGGCCACGTCGGCTTCCACCCGCTGCAGGGCGGAAGCGATCCAGCGGTCGGCCTGGCTGAACACCAGGTAGCCGTGCATGGGGCCTGCGGCGGTGGCCGCGCCTGCCGCATCCAGGCCGGGGGCAGCGCATTCCGCCTTGGTGTGTTCGCGCAGGCCGCAGTCGTAGCCTTCGCAGTTCATCAGCACAAAGCGGGTGGCGTTCCACAGTTTGTTGCAGAAGTTGCGGTAGCCCTCGCAGCGTTTGCTGTCGAAGTTGATGCTGCGCCCCAGGCTGGCCAACGCGGCAAAGGTAAAGCGCAGCGCGTCCGCGCCATAGGCCGGAATGCCGTCCGGGAACTCTTTTTGTGTGTTTTTACGCACTTGGGGCGCGGTTTCGGGTTTGCGCAGGCCTTGGCTGCGTTTGTCCAGCAGGGGTTCGAGCGAAATGCCGTCGATCAAATCGACGGGGTCCAGCACATTGCCTTCGGACTTGCTCATTTTCTTGCCCTGCGCGTCGCGCACCAGACCGTGGATGTAGACGTGCTTGAACGGCACCCTTCCGGTGAAGTGCGTGGTCATCATGATCATGCGGGCGACCCAGAAGAAGATGATGTCGTAGCCGGTGACCAGCACGCTGGATGGTAGGTACAGGTCGTAGTCTGTCAGGCCCGCATCCTTGGCGTTGGCACCGCTGGCGAGCGTGCCGGGCTCGGCCTTGCTCATACTCGCTTCGCTCGCCAAATCGCTGCGTCCGAGCCCGGCACGCTCGCCAGCTGTCGCGGCGGTTGACGGGGCGGAGTCCGTGTCGCTGTTGCCCCAGCCCATGGTGCTGAAGGGGACCAAGGCGCTGGAATACCAGGTGTCGAGCACGTCTTCGTCGCGGCGCAGGGTTTTGCCACGAGCTTGGGCCTGGGCCTCGGCTTCGTTGCGCGCCACGTAGACGCGGCCGTCTTCGTCGTACCAAGCGGGAATCTGGTGGCCCCACCAGAGCTGGCGGCTGATGCACCAGTCCTGGATGTTGTTCATCCACTGGTTGTAGGTGTTAACCCAGTTCTCGGGCACAAAGGTGACTTCGCCGCTTTGCACCGCATCAATGGCTTTTTGGGCGATGGATTTGCCGGTCGGGTCTTGATCGGACACTTTGGTCATCGCTACGAACCACTGGTCGGTGAGCATGGGTTCGACGACCTGGCCGGTGCGGGCGCAGATGGGCAGCATCAGCTTGTGCGGTTTCACTTCCAGCAGCAGGCCGTCTTTTTCCAAGTCAACCAGCAGCGCTTTGCGCGCCGCAAAGCGGTCCATGCCCTGGTAGTGGATGGGGCCGTTGTGGTTGACCTTGGCGTCCAGGGTAAAGATGGTGATCAGCGGCAGACCATGGCGTTGCGAGCAGGCGTAGTCGTTGAAGTCGTGCG
>CANCJD010000122.1 GCA_947378275.1 Comamonadaceae bacterium | reverse complement strand
ACCAACCCGTATTTCACCGATGACGGCGTGTCGCGCACCATCGACGTTTACCAGCGCACCACCAAGCCCTATGTGGACCTGAACAGCTACTCTTTGGAAACCATGGGTGCGAGCGTGCGCTTTGGGGTTCCGTTTACCGAAACCGACACGGTCTACTTTGGTGTCGGTGCTGACCGGACGACCATCGTGCCTGGCACTTTGCTGCCCACGGCGTACAGCGACTTTGCCGATCAGTTTGGTTACACGTCCAATGCCGTTCCCTTGACGGTAGGCTGGGCGCGTGACACCCGCGACAGCGGATTGGTTCCTAGCTCCGGGCGCTTGTTGCGGGCCAACGGCGAATGGAGTATTGCGGGTGAACTGTTGTATGCCCGAGCGACCACGCAGGTGCAACAGTATTTTCCGCTGAGCAAGAAAGTGACCTTGGCGCTGAACGGTGAACTTTCAGTGGGTGCTGCCACGACCGACAAGGCCTATCCGCTTTTCAAGAACTACTATTCCGGCGGCCTGGGTTCGGTGCGCGGTTTTGAGCAGGGAAGTCTGACTACCGGCACCCAGCGCGCCCAGGGCGCCGTCTCGACGGGTGGTGCCAAGAAGCTGACGTTTAACGCCGAGGTGCTCTCGCCCTTGCCCGGTGGCGGCAATGACCGCACGCTGCGCATGTACGCGTTTGTCGACGCGGGCGGCATCTACGGCGCTGATGAGGCGATACAGCTTGGTGACTTACGCTCCTCGTTTGGCGTCGGTATCAGCTGGATTTCCCCCGTCGGGCCTCTGCGCCTTGCCGTGGCGCGTCCCATCACCAAATTCGATGGCGATAAAATGCAATCACTGCAATTTCAAATTGGAACCTCTTTCTAATGAAAATCTCATACAAGCTGGCGTCTGTCGCCGTGTTGCTGGCCTCTTTGAGTGCCGGCGTGATGGCCCAGGACTCCAAAATTGGCTACATCAACACCCAGCGTATTACCACCGAGTCGGCGATTGCCAAGGCGGCGCAGGCCAAGCTGGAGCAGGAATTTTCCAAACGCGGCAAAGAGCTGGCTGATTTGCAGACTGCGCTGAAAAATTTCAGTGAAAAATTTGAGCGCGACGCGCCTACTCTCACAGAATCGCAACGGGTCAGCCGCCAGAAAGAGGGCGCTGAACTCAACCGCGACTTCCAGCGCAAGCAGCGGGAATACCAGGAAGACCTGAACGGTCGGCGCAACGAAGAGCTTCAGCAAGTGCTGGACAAAGCCAACAAAGCCGTCAGAAAAGTGGCCGAAGACGAGAAGTACGACCTGGTCATCCAGGAAGTGGTGTACAGCAGCGCCAAGCATGACATCACAGAAAAAGTACTGAAAATCCTGAACTCGGCTGCCGCCAAGTAAGCGTGTATGTTGGCGCAGGTGTGTCTGAACTAAGGCTTGCCGCCATCGTCGCCGCGCTGGGCGGCGAACTGCATGGGGACGGCGACCAGCGCATCACGGGCTTGGCGCCTCTGGAGGCGGCCACTGCCCAACAAATCAGCTTCGTCAGCAACCCCCGGTACCAGCAGCAGCTCGCGGGGTCAAAAGCGGCTTGCGTCATCGTAGGCCCGGCGCTGCAAGACGCCGCCTTGCGCCGGGGCAGCTGCATCGTCACAGACCAACCCTATTTGTACTTTGCCCGACTGACGCAGCTCTGGCGCGCCACTTTGCGTGCAACGCGTCCTTTGCGCGGCGCGACCGCAATCCACGCTTCAGCCGTGGTCGACCCCGAAGCCACGATCCACCCTAGCGCACGCATTGGGGCTTTGTGCGTCATCGAGCGTGGCGCCCAGATTGGCGCAGGCTCCGAGCTGCGCGCGCGCGTCACCGTCGGCGAAGATTGCGTGGTGGGCGCGCGTTGCCTCGTGCACAGCGGCGTGGTCATTGGCGCAGACGGCTTTGGCTTTGCGCCCGACGGCGAGCGCTGGGAAAAGATCGAACAGCTAGGCGCTGTGCGCATTGGCGACGACGTAGAGATTGGTGCCAACACCTGCATCGACCGCGGCGCTTTGCAAGACACCATCATTGAAGACGGTGTCAAGCTCGACAACCTGATCCAGGTCGGACACAACGTGCGTATTGGCCGCAACACCGCGGTTGCCGGGTGTGTCGGTATTGCCGGCAGCGCCACCATCGGTGCGCAGTGCACGATTGGCGGAGGCGCGGTGGTGCTGGGTCACTTGCAGATTGCTGACCACGTGCATATCTCCGCGGCCACCGTGGTGAGCAAATCGATCAAAAAACCAGGCCAGTACACCGGCTTTTTTCCGCTGGATGACAACGCTGCCTGGGAGCGAAACGCCGCAACCGTCAAGCAGTTGCACAGCCTGCGCGACCGCATCAAAAAACTAGAAAGCGAACCCCAACCATGATGAATATCCACCAAATCCTCAAACAGCTGCCGCACCGCTATCCCTTTTTGCTGGTGGACCGGGTGCTGGAGCTGGACAAGGGCAAGACCATCCGGGCGCTGAAAAACGTCACCATGAACGAGCCTTTTTTTGAAGGCCATTTCCCGCACCGCCCGGTGATGCCCGGCGTGCTGATGCTCGAAGCTTTGGCGCAAGCCGCCGCCTTGCTGGCGTTTGACGCGCTCAACACCTCGCCCAACGACGAGACGGTGTACTACTTTGCCGGTATCGATGGCGCGCGCTTCAAGCGCCCGGTGGAGCCAGGCGACCAACTGATTTTGGAAGTGGAGTTGCTGCGCATGAAAGCGGGAATCTTCAAATTCAAGACGCGGGCCAGCGTGGCGGGTGAAACCGCCGTTGAAGCCGAATTGACCTGCGCCATGCGCGCGATTGACCCCAAGGCCTGACGATGGCGGCGATTCATCCCACCGCAATCGTTGAGCCGGGCGCCCAACTGCACCCTTCGGTCACCGTGGGCCCGTACACCGTGATTGGTCCGCATGTAAAAGTGGGCGCGGGCACCACCATCGGGGCGCATTGCGTCATCGAAGGCCACACCACCATCGGGGCGGACAACCGCATCTTCCAATTCAACTCGCTGGGCGCGGTTCCGCAGGACAAAAAATACGCGGGTGAGCCTTGCGAACTGGTGATTGGCGACCGCAACACCATTCGCGAGTTTTGCACCTTCAACATCGGTTCGCCCGGCGACCTGGGCGTCACCCGTGTGGGCAACGACAACTGGATCATGGCCTATGTGCACCTTGCACACGACTGCCTGGTCGGCAACCACACGATTTTTGCCAACAACTCCCAACTCGCTGGCCACGTGGTGGTGGGCGATTGGGTCATTTTGGGCGGCTTTACCGTGGTACACCAGTTTGTGCGGCTTGGCGCGCACAGCATGACAGCGATGTGCTCGCTCTTGTTTGCCGACTTGCCCCCGTTTGTCATGTGCCAGGGCCAACCGGCGGCGGCGCGTTCCATGAACTACGAGGGCTTGCGCCGGCGCGGCTTTTCGCCCGAGCGCATTGCCGGCGTCAAAGCCATGCACAAAGCCCTCTACCGCGAAGACCTGACGCTGGAGCGCGCGCAGGCGCAGATCGCCGGGCTGGCCGAGTCCCGCCCTGACACTGCGCCCGACGTCGCAATGATGGTGGAGTTTTTACGCCACGCCTCGCCCCAGCGCGGCATTGTGCGTTGACACCAGCGCCTGCGGTTGACACCCAGACGCCATGGCCCTTGGCCATGGTGGCCGGAGAAGCCTCGGGTGATTTGCTTGCCGGTTTGTTGCTGCAGGCATTGCGCGCGCGTTGGCCCGCGCTGGTGGCCTCAGGCATTGGCGGGCCCAGCATGGCTGCCCAAGGTTTTCAGGCCTGGTGGCCGCACTACAAACTGTCGGTGCATGGCTTTGGCTGGGACGTGCTGCTGCGCTACCGCGAAATTGTGGGCATTCGCAAGCAGCTCCTTAGCCGTCTGACCAAGGACAAGCCACGCTTGTTCATTGGCGTGGACGCGCCGGACTTCAATCTGCAGCTCGAAGAAAACCTGCGCCGCCAAGGCGTCAAGACGGTGCATTTTGTGTGCCCCTCGGTGTGGGCATGGCGCCCGGAACGGCTCGAAGTGATTCGCCGCAGCGTGGACCATGTGCTCTGCATTTTTCCGTTTGAGCCTGCGCTGTTGGCCCAGCACGGTATTGCGGCCACCTATGTGGGGCATCCGCTGGCACAGGTGATTCCTGAAGTGCCAGACCGGGCGGCGGCGCGCCAGGCCTTGGGTTTGGCGCCAGACGACGACGTGGTGGCCATCCTGCCGGGCAGCCGCAAATCCGAGGTGCGGCATTTGGCCAAGCGGTTCTTTGAGGCGGCAGCGCGCATCCATGCGCGGCGCCCCGGCGTCCAATTTGTGGTTCCAGCGGTGCCGGGTTTGCAGGCGCAGATTGAGGCGGCAGCCCGCGCCAGCGGCATGGGCCCGCAGATCCAGATCGTCGCCGGCCAGTCGCACACGGTGCTGGCTGCCTGCGACGCCACGCTGATTGCCAGTGGTACGGCCACGCTGGAGGCCGCGTTGTTCAAGCGCCCGATGGTGATTGCCTACCGCATGGGCGCCTGGTCCTGGCGCATCATGCGGCGCAAAAAACTGCAGCCCTGGGTGGGATTGCCCAACATCCTGTGCCAAGAGTTTGTGGTGCCCGAGCTGCTGCAAGACGAGGCCACGGCCAGCGCCCTGGCGGCAGCCGTTTTGGACTGGCTGGACGCCAAACACCAGCAGCCTGAAAAAATCCAGGCGCTGGAGTCGCGCTTTGCTGCGCTGCATGATGTGCTGCGCCGCGACACCGCCGCACTGGCCACGCAGGCGATTGCGAGCGTGCTCGGTGCCTAAGCCCTTCATGCCTCAGCAGGCGGAGCTGGTTTGGGACGTCTCGGGCCTGGTCGCGGGCGTGGATGAGGCCGGTCGCGGGCCGCTGGCGGGCCCCGTGGTGGCTGCAGCGGTGATTCTGGACGAGCTGCGGCCGATTCAAGGTCTGGCGGATTCCAAAAAGCTCAGTGCCCGACGGCGCGAGGCCTTGTTTGACGAGATCCGCGCCAAGGCCTTGTGCTGCTCGATTGCCCAGGCCAGCGTGGAAGAGATTGACGCACTCAATATTCTGCAAGCCACACTCTTAGCCATGCGCCGCGCGGTGTTGGGCTTGCGCCTGCCGCCCAAGCTGGTGCTGGTGGATGGCAACCGCCTGCCAGTTTTGGACATTCGGGCCGAAGCCATTGTCAAAGGCGACGACAAGGTGCCCGTCATCTCTGCCGCGTCCATTTTGGCCAAAGTGACCCGCGACCGCTGGTGCCTGGAATACCACCAGCAATTTCCCCAATACGGCTTTGACCAGCACAAGGGCTACGGCACTGCCGACCATTTGGCCGCGCTGCGCCTGCACGGGCCTTGCCCCCAACACCGCCGGACTTTCAGACCGGTCACGGACTTATTGCGATGATTTCCATGCACCCCATCGCTTCGCGCGACAACCCGCTGCTCAAAGAGCTGCGCAAACTGGCCCAGGGCAATACCGCCTACCGCAAGACCGGACGCTTCTGGATCGAAGGCGACCATTTGTGCAGCGCCGCGCTCTTGCGCGGCTTGCAGCCAACCATCGCGGTGTTTGCCGAATCCTGCTGGTCGCCGGCGGCCGCGCAGTTTGGCAGCGCAGCGGCCAAAAACGTGGTGGTGCCTGACGCGCTGTTTTCCGAGATCAGCGGGCTGGAGTCACCGGCCAAGCTGGGTTTTGTATTGGATTTGCCGCCCCATGCTGACATCGACCCGCACGCACCCACGGTCATTCTGGATCGGGTCCAGGATGCGGGCAATGTGGGCTCGATTTTGCGCAGCGCTGCGGCCTTTGGCTTTAAGCAGGTGATTGCGCTGCAGGAAACAGCCGCCCTTTGGTCGCCCAAAGTGCTGCGCGCGGGCATGGGCGCGCATTTTGGCCTGACGTTGCATGAGGGCGTGCCTGAGGCGGATTTGGACGCGTTGCAGCTGCCGCTCGTGGTGACCAGTTCACACCAGGGCAGCTTGATTCAGGACTTGCGCCTGCCTTTCCCCTGCGCCTGGGCGCTGGGCCACGAAGGGCAGGGCGTACGCCCAAGCTTGCTAGCGCGCGCCCAAGTGCATGTGCGCATCGGCCAGCCCGGGGGCGAAGAGTCGCTCAACGTGGCCGCCGCTGCGGCCATTTGCCTGCACGCAAGCAGCATTGGCGCGCGCTGAAGGCTTAAAAGTCGCTGAGTTACAATGGTAGGCTTTCCATAAACCAGCCCGCCCAAGCGCTCGAAAAGCCCAATCCCCTTCGAATAAAAGCAGCCAAGATGGACTCTTGAGCGCGCTTGGGCGTACCCGTAACCCATTCGGAGAACCCAGTGCTTTTGTCTCTTCAG
>CANCJD010000121.1 GCA_947378275.1 Comamonadaceae bacterium | reverse complement strand
GTGGGCGGCGCCCCGCTGAACGAAGAGTTCGGCAAAGCTGTGGGCGCGGACGCCTATTGCCGCGACGCCGGTATTGCGGTGGAAACCGCCAAAACCCTGATCGCTGCCCGCCGCGCGGCTGCAGCGGCCTAAACCGCCCACCGGCTTCACGCCATGGCTGCAGCGGCAAACACCTTGGTGATTGCCTGCGGCGCCTTGGCCAAAGAGATTGTGGCGCTGCGCCAGGCCAACGGCTGGTCGCACATGGACGTGAGCTGCCTGCCCGCCGAACTGCACAACCGCCCCGAAAAAATTCCGGCAGCGGTGCGCGAAAAAATTCAGCGATTCAAGGGCCGCTACGCCCACCTGTTTGTGGCCTATGCCGACTGCGGCACGGGTGGCCTGCTGGACGTGGTGCTGGCCGAAGAGGGCGTGGAGCGCATTGCCGGGGCGCATTGCTACGAGTTTTATGCAGGCGCCAAGGTATTTGAGCAACTGGCGGAGCAGGAAATCGGCACCTTTTACCTGACCGATTTTTTGTTGCGGCATTTTGAGCGGCTCATCATCCACGGCCTGGGCATCGACAAGCACCCGCAGTTGCTGCCGGTGTATTTTGGCAATTACAAAAAGCTGGTGTACCTGGCCCAGGCCGAGAGCGCCGATGGGCGCACGCTGGGGCAGCGTGCCGCCGACCGGCTCGGGCTGGCCTTTGAATACCGGCTGACCGGCTACGGCGAGCTCGACAGCAGCTTGCGGCAAGTTAATGAGAAAGTGATCCAATGGCAAAACTGATTGTGATTTCGTGGCGCGATATCCCCGCGCAAGTGGTCGTCAAGCGTGGGCGTGAGACCGGCAAGGTCCAGCTTTCGCACCGCTTCCAAGAAGCGGTAGACCGCGCCGCCATGCGCGCGGGCAAAGCCAGTTCGGGCGACTACTTGGCCGATTGGAAACGCAGCGACCCCACCGAATGCGGCGACGACATCCAGGCCGAGGCCAACGCCTGCGCCGAGCGCCTCGAGGCCCAATACTCGGACGACGACCTGCTGCGCATCATCCGCGCCCACGGCGTGGACACCACGTTGGCGGCGCCCACGGTCATTTCGGCGGAAGAAGCCAGCGTGCCCTTGCCCGAGGGAGAAGTCTGATGTACGCGGTACGCCGTTGGTCGGTACGCCATGCGCGCGGGCTGGAAATTTTTTACCAGGGCTTTGAGCGCGCCTTTGTAGCCCTGCATCCGCTGTGGAAAGCCGTGGGCTACGAACGCCTCGAAAAACCGGTGGCCGTGGTCGAAAAGGCCGTCAAAGGCCTTTTGTTTGACTGCCAGATGTGCGGCCAGTGCGCGCTTAGTTCTACCGGCATGTCGTGTTCCATGAACTGCCCCAAAACCCTGCGCAACGGCCCCTGTGGCGGCGTGCGGGCGGACGGCCATTGCGAAGTCAAGCCCGAGATGCGCTGCGTCTGGGTGGAAGCCTATGCCGGCAGCCAGCGCATGGTAGCGGGCAAAGAGGCGATCAAGGTGGTGCAGTTTGCGGTGGACGGACGCCTCAAGGGCAAGTCCTCGTGGCTGAAAGTGGCGCGCGAAAAAAACGCATCAGGAGCATGACATGAGATTCGACGACGAACCCGTTCCCGGCTACCCGCTGCCTATTCTTCCCGGCCACACCTCGCCCGGGCGCCTGGAGCGCGTGCTGCGCAGCGGCGCTTTTGCCATTACCGCCGAGATGGAGCCGCCAGACTCCGCCAACCCCGAAGACGTGTACCGCCGCGCCCGCGTGTTTGACGGTTATGCCGACGCCATCAACGCCACCGACGGCAGCGGCGCCAACTGCCATATGTCGAGCCTGGCGGTGTGCGCCTTGCTCACCCGCGTGGGCTATGCCCCGGTGATGCAAATCTCTTGCCGCGACAAAAACCGCATTGCCATTCAGGGCGACATCCTGGGTGGTGCCGCCATGGGCGTGTGCAATATGCTGTGCCTGAGCGGCGACGGCGTGCAAACCGGCGACCACCCGCAGGCCAAACCGGTGTTTGACCTGGACTGCATGTCGCTCTTGGAAATTGGCCGGGACATGCGCGACGAACACCGTTTCCAAAGCGGACGCAAGGTCACCTTTGCGCCGCGCGTGTTTTTGGGCGCAGCCGCCAACCCCTTTGTGCAGCCCTTTGACTGGCGAGCCCAGCGCCTGGCCAAAAAAGTGGCTGCAGGCGCTCAGTTCATCCAGACCCAATACTGCTACGACATGCCGCGCCTGCGAACCTACATGCAGCAGGTCGAAGACCTGGGGCTCTTGGACAAGGTGTTTATTTTGGTGGGCGTGGGCCCCATGCGTTCGGCCAAGGTGGCCGAATGGATGCGCAGCAACGTGCCCGGCGTGCACATTCCAGACGCCGTCATCAAGCGCATGGCAGGCGCCGAAAAACCTGCCGCCGAGGGGCGCAAAATTTGCACCGAGATCATGCAAGAGGTCAAAGAGATCAAGGGCGTGGCCGGCGTGCACATCATGGCCTACCGCCAAGAAGATTCGGTGCCCGAGATGGTGCAGAATTCTGGCGTCCTGCAAGGCCGCGTGCCCTGGTACCCCGGGCGCGATGGCGCCGACGCCGAGCTGCATTACACCCCGGCCCCCAGCGTACCTGCCGCGCCGCAGGCGGCCTGAGCTGCCCCCGTTTTTTCATCCCCTTTTTATTGTTCACATCACAAGGATTCAGCGTGACCGACACCATCATCAGCTCCGCAACGCGTGAAGTCATCATTGGCTTTGACCGTCCCTTCGTCATCATCGGCGAGCGCATCAACCCCACCGGGCGCAAGATCATGGCCGCCGAAATGATGGCCGGCGACTACAGCCGCGTCGTCGCCGACGCGTTGGCGCAGGTCGAAGCGGGCGCCCACATGTTGGACGTCAACGCCGGCATTCCTCTGGCCGACGAGCCGGGCATGCTGGCCAAGGCGATTCAGCTGGTGCAGTCTGTTACCGATGTGCCTTTGTCAATCGACTCGTCCATCGTTGCCGCGCTCGAAGCCGGTTTGGCGGTGTACAAGGGCAAGGCGCTGGTCAATTCCGTGACCGGCGAAGAAGACCGCCTGGAAACCGTGCTGCCCCTGGTCAAAAAATACGGCGCTGCCGTGGTGGCGATTTCCAACGACGAGACTGGCATTTCCCAAGATCCGGATGTGCGTTTTGCCGTGGCCAAGAAGATTGTGGAGCGCGCCTCCGACTACGGTATTCCGGCCTGCGACATCGTGGTGGACCCGCTGGTCATGCCCATTGGCGCCATCAACCAGGCGGGCGTGCAAGTCATGCGCCTGGTGCACCGTCTGCGCACCGAACTCAAAGTCAACACCACCTGCGGCGCCTCGAACGTGAGCTTTGGTTTGCCCGAGCGCAACGGTGTCAATTCCGCTTTCCTAACCATGGCGATTGCTGCGGGCATGACCAGCGCCATCACCAACCCCATGCACGCCGAGGTGGTCAAGGCCATCATGGGCGCGGACGTGATGATGGGCCACGACCCGGACTGCATGCGTTGGATCCGCAAGTTCCGCGCAGACCCGGTGATGGGCGCTGACGGCGAAATGGGCCGGGGTCGCCGCGAAGGCGGCAGCCGCCGCCGCGCGAGCTGATTCGCGCAAGGCCTTAACGCCTTCCCTTAACGCCTTTAATAGCTGGGAGCTTATTTGTGAGTGGTCAAGATGCCTTGGTAGTTTTCACCCCCTCGGGACGGCGTGGCCGTTTTCCGCTGGGATCGTCCTTGCTGCAAGCAGCGCGCTCTTTGGGCGTGGACATTGACTCGGTCTGCGGTGGGCGGGGCATTTGCGGCCGCTGCCAGGTGCTGGTGGCCGAGGGTGAGTTTTCCAAGCACGGTGTCACCTCTTGCGTGGACAACCTCTCACCCGTGTCGGCCGTAGAGCAGGAATACTGCGCCACCCAGCCCATGGCGCCGGGGCGGCGCCTGTCGTGTTCGACCCAGGTGCTGGGCGACTTGGTGATTGACGTGCCGTCATCCAGCCAGGTGCACAAGCAAGTGGTGCGCAAGGCTGCAGAGGCGCTGGACATTGAGCTTGACCCCCTGGTGCGCCTGCACTACGTGGAAGTGCAAGAGCCCGACATGCACGACCCGTCGGGCGATTTGCGCCGCCTGGAAGACGCGCTGGACTTTGAATGGCAGCTCAGCGATTTGTCCTGCGACGTGCTGGTGCTGCAGCAACTGCAAACCGCGCTGCGCGCCGGTGCCTGGAAAGTCACCGTGGCGGTGCACGCAGGCAAGCAAATTATTGCGGTGTGGCCCGGCTTTAAAGAGCATGTCTATGGCCTGGCGGTGGACGTGGGTTCGACCACCATTGCCGCGCACCTGTGCAATTTGGCATCGGGCGAAGTGGTGGCCTCTGCCGGGGTGATGAACCCGCAAATCCGCTTTGGCGAAGACCTGATGAGCCGCGTGTCCTACGTGATGATGAACCCCGGCGGCGAAGTCGAAATGACCGCTGCGGTGCGCGCGGCGCTCAATGAGTTGGCAGTGGAGGTGGCCGCGCAGGCGGGCATCTCGCCCCAAGACATTCTGGAAGCCACCTTTGTGGGCAACCCCATCATGCACCACCTGCTGCTGGGCATCAACCCGGTGGAGCTGGGTGGCGCGCCCTTTGCGCTGGCCACTGACCGTGCCATTACCTTGTGGGCAGTAGAGATTGACTTCGCCATCCACCGCAACGCGCGCATTTACGTGCTGCCTTGCATTGCTGGGCACGTGGGCGCGGATACGGCGGGCGTGATTTTGGCTGAGCGCCCGGACCTGAGCGACAAGATCACCCTGCTGGTGGACGTGGGCACCAATGCTGAGATCGTGCTGGGCAACAACCAACGCCTGCTGGCTTGCTCCAGCCCGACCGGTCCGGCTTTTGAAGGCGCGCAAATCAGTTGCGGCCAGCGCGCCGCACCCGGCGCCATTGAGCGCGTGCGCATTGACCCGGTCACGCTGGAGCCACGCTTCAAGGTGATTGGCTCGGACCTGTGGTCCGACGACCCCGGTTTTGACGCGGCCGTTGCCCAAACCGGTGTGACCGGCGTGTGCGGCTCGGGCATCATCGAGGCGCTGGCCGAGATGTATTTGGCCGGCATCATCCGCCATGACGGCGTGATCAACGGCGACCTGTCCGCGCGCAACCCGCGCATTCAGCCTGACGGCCGCACTTTTTCGTACGAGCTGTACCGCGCCACCGCCGACGCGCCGCCCCTTAAGGTGATGCAAAACGACGTGCGCGCCATCCAGTTGGGCAAGGCGGCTTTGTACGCCGGTGTGCGCCTGTTGATGGAGCGCATGGGCGTGGAAACCGTGGACCGCATCCGCCTGGCTGGCGCCTTTGGCAGCCACATTGACGTGAAATACGCCATGGTGCTGGGCATGATTCCCGACTGCGTGCTCAGCGAAGTGAGTTCGGCCGGCAACGCCGCCGGCACGGGCGCGCGCATTGCGCTTTTAGACCAGCGCGCGCGCGGCGACATTGAAGCGCTGGTGCGCCGGGTAGAAAAAATCGAGACGGCGGTGGAGCCGCGTTTCCAGGAAATTTTTGTCGAAGCCATGGCCTTGCCGCATTTGACCGACCCGTATGTCGAATTGCGCAAGGTGGTCAACCTGCCCGAGCGCGTGGCCATCAACAACGAGCAAAACGCGCGTAGCCGCCGGGGTCCGCGTGCGCGCGGGCCAGAGGTGCCCGCGTAAACCCTTGGTGCAGACGCAAATACAGGTCGGCCGTGCTGCTGGCGCCGAAAACGCCGCATAAACCCGGTATAAAGGCGCTGTCCGCAAGGGCTACAACAGAGTGTGATGGGTTCATTCAATAAATAGGAGTTCTTATGACGATGATGAAAAAGCTTGCCGCAGTTGCCGCTGTCATGGCAATGGGTACGCAGTTCGCGATGGCTGAAGACGCGAGCTGCAAGACCGTGCGTTTTGCCGACGTGGGCTGGAGCGATATTGCGGCTACCACGGGCATGGCCTCGGTCGTGCTTGAAGGTCTGGGCTACAAGCCCACCGTCACCATGGCGTCCATCCCAATTGCCTTTGCCGGCATGAAGAAAAAGCAGATTGACGTGTTTTTGGGCTACTGGAACCCGTCCATGACGCCGCAGATCGAGCCCTTCATCAAGTCGGGCGACATCAAGGTCTTGGACACGCCCAACTTGGTCGGCGCCAAATACACCCTGGCTGTGCCAACGTACTTGTACAACAAGGGCCTGAAAACCTTTGCCGACATCGCCAAGTTTGAGAAAGACCTGGGCGGCAAGATTTACGGCATTGAGCCCGGCAACGACGGCAACGCGCTGATCGCCGGCATGATCAAGGAAAACAAGTTTGGCTTGAAGAGCTT
>CANCJD010000120.1 GCA_947378275.1 Comamonadaceae bacterium | reverse complement strand
TCTTCAAACTCCCCGCGAAACTTGGCGCCAGCCAGGAGTGAGGCCATGTCCAGCGACAGCACCCGCTTGCCCTTGAGCGAATCGGGCACCTCGCCGGCCACAATGCGCTGCGCCAAGCCCTCAACGATCGCGGTTTTGCCCACGCCCGGCTCGCCGATGAGCACCGGGTTGTTTTTGGTGCGGCGTTGCAGCACCTGGATGGCACGGCGAATTTCGTCGTCGCGGCCGATCACCGGATCAAGCTTGCCCATGCGGGCGCGCTCGGTCAGGTCAACGCAGTATTTCTTCAAAGACTCACGCTGTTCTTCGGCGTCGGCGCTGTCCACGTTTTGCCCGCCCCGCACCGCCACGATGGCGGCATCCAGGCTTTTGCGCGTCAGGCCCAGCGCCTGCACCTGTTTGGCAAAGTCAGATTTGGCTTCACTCAAGGCCAGCATGAACAACTCACCGGCTACAAACTGGTCGCCCCGCTTGATCGCCTCTTTTTCCGCCGCCTGCAGAAGGCTGACCATGTCGCGTCCCACCTGCACTTGTTCCTGGCCTTGCACTTCGGGCAGCTTTTTCATGGCGGCGTCTGCCGCGGCTAAAAGCGCCTGCACATTAACCCCGGCGCGCTGCAGCAGCGCCTTGGGGCCGTCCTCTTGGCGCAGCATGGCGGCCACCACGTGGGCGGGCTCGATATAGGCGTGGTCCTGCCCCAAGGCCGAGCTTTGGGCGTCGGAGAGGGCTTCTTGGAATTTGGTGGTCAGTTTGTCTAAGCGCATAAGTGAATTACTCCGTTGGATCACAGCTTGGGGACTTCCAGCAATTTTCAAGGTGAAGGCCGCGCCAGCCCTTGTCTAAAATCAAGCGTATGAACATTCACCAACTCAGCGTGCTGTTTGACGAACGCCAGGACCGCCTGCTCATGCGCGTCAACACCCAGGATGCGCAAGAAATCCGCCTGTGGCTGACCCGTCGCATTGCGCTCAAGTTGGTGGCGCCATTGGAGCTCACGATTACCAAGATGGAGTCACGCAATGCGTCGGTGGCGCTGCCCGACGCCCAGGCCCAGTCCATGCTGATGGAACTCAAGCATGACGATTTTTTACAAAAAGCCGATCTGAAAACCCCGTTTTCCACGAAAAACACCGCGCTGCCCATGGGGCCAGAACCACTGATCGTGACCGAGATCACGCTCAACGTCCAGAGCAAAAACGGCGTGCAAATGGTGTTTCAGGACGGGGGGGATGAGCGCACTGCGGCGCGGGCCTGCACCTTACAAATGCAACCGCCACTGGTACACGGTCTGTTGCACCTGTTGCAAAAGGCCATGGCCAACGCCCATTGGCAGGGTCCTAGAGTCACGCCTGGCACAGCGCAGCCCAGTGGGCAGGCCAGCGACGACGACGTCCCCGGCGCTGAACTGCCTAAACGCACCTACACCCACTAAACCCAAACCCAGCTTCTGGCAGCAAGGGCTCACCAGAAGCATGAGCGCCCGCAGTGCTACGACCTGCGCTCAGGCGTTGCGTGCGGCAATACCCCAGCGCGCCAAAGCGGCATCATCGGACACGCGGGCGTCCACCCAGTGCGCGCCCTGGGGGGTTTGTTCTTTTTTCCAGAACGGGGCCTGGGTCTTGAGGTAGTCCATCAAAAACTCGCAGGCCTGAAAACTAGCGCCCCGGTGCGCTGAGGTCACCGCCACCAGTACCACCGGTTCGGTCGGCGCCAGCACGCCAATGCGGTGCACCACACGCGCGCCAAAAATGTCAAAGCGGTGGTGCGCCTCGTCGATCATGGCTTCAATCGACTTTTCGGTCATGCCAGGGTAATGTTCGAGTTCCAGCGACTGCACGCTGGCCGCATGGGTTGCGCCCTGCACATTGCGATCGCGCACCGTGCCCAAAAAAGTACACACCGCGCCCACGCGCGGGTCGTGTGCTTGCAGCTCGGAAATTTCTTGCGAAACGTCAAAGGTGCCGTGCTGAATCCGCACGCGGGGGCTGGTTTGCGCCATGGCTTTAGCCGCCTGTCACCGGTGGGAAAAAAGCCACTTCGCAACCCGGCGTGAGCAGCGCGTCCTCTTCGCACATGCGTTGGTGGAGCGCAATGCGCACCGCGCGGCCAGCGGCCAGCGGGTGGTCATCGCGCGCGTCACGCGCGACCAGCGCCTGGCGCAATTCGCCCAGGTTTGTGGCACTGGTGTCCCATTGCTCAGCGCCGCGGCCCAAGGCCTCGCGGATGGAGGCAAAGTATTTGATGTGAACTTGCATGCCGGTTTGCTGCTCAGGCCAGCAACTCGTTAAAGGAAACAAAGCGCACCAGGTCTCCCGGCGCAATCGTCTGACCCGGCGCGTTGTCCACAAAGCCGTCGCCCCACACGGCCGAACTCAGCACACCCGAGCTTTGGTTGGGGAACAAATCGAGGCCGTCGGCCACATTGCGCCGCACGCGCAAAAATTCCTGGCGCTTGTCCGCACGCGCCCAGGCAAAGTCAGCGCGCAGGGTTTGCTGGGGCAGCGCCACGTCGGCCACGCCTTGCAGGCGCAGCAAAAAGGGGCGCACCAGCAGCAAAAAGGTCATGAAACTCGACACCGGGTTACCGGGCAAGCCAATAAAGTGCGACGGGCCGATGCGCCCATGGGCAAACGGTTTGCCGGGCTTGATGGCGATTTGCCACAGGTCCAGCGTGCCCAGCGCCTGCACAGCGGGCTTGATGTGGTCTTCTTCCCCCACCGATACGCCGCCGCTGGTCAGGATGACGTCATGCGCCTGCGCCGCGCCGCGCAAGGCAGCCACGGTGGCGTCCAACTGGTCCGGCACGATGCCAAGGTCCGTGACCTCGCAGCCCATGCGGCGCAGCAGGCTCGCCAAAAAGAAACGGTTGGAGTTGTAAATCGCGCCCGGCGCCATATGCTCGGGCGCCACCTGGCCGGGCATGACGAGTTCGTCCCCGGTAGAAAACAGTGCCACACGCGGGCGGCGCGCCACTTGGAGCTGCGCCAGGCCCACGCTGGCCGCCATGCCCAAGGCCGCAGGCCCCAGGCGCTGGCCAGCGCGCAAGACCGCGTGGCCCAGGGTAACGTCTTCCCCCTGGCGGCGAATCCATTGCCCAAGCTGGGGCTGGGTGTTGACCAGAACAGCGGCGCGGCCACCGGACGCGTCGCTGCCCGGTACTTCCGTGCAGTCTTCCTGCATGACTACGGCGTCGGCGCCCGGCGGAATGGGCGCCCCGGTAAAGATGCGCGCCACGGTGCCTGCTTGCAGCGGGGTACCACTGGCGCCGGCAGCAATGCGCTGCGACACCGGCAAGGCGGCGCCAGCCGCCAGGTCAGCCACGCGCAGCGCGTAGCCATCCATCGAGCTGTTGTCCTGCGGCGGCACCTGCAGCGCGGAAACCACGTCTTGCGCCAGCACGCGGCCGTCGGCGTCAAAGGTGGAAACCGTCTCGTTGGCCAGCGTGCGACCGGCGAGCGCGCCCAGCAGCTGGGTGAGCGCCACATTGAGCGGCATCAGGGGTTTGCGGGCGGGTGGCGTGCTCATGGTCATCAAGGGGCTTTTAGTCGCAGGCCTGGGCGATCAGGTCTTTGATGGCCTGCACGTCAGGCGCCATGACGCGCACTTTTTTGGGTAACGCCTCGATGCCCTCAAACTTGGCCGGACGCTCAGGTTCGCGCCCCAGGGCTTCGACGATGGTGGCGGCAAACTTAATGGGCAAGGCGGTTTCCAGCACCAGCATGGGCACGCCGGGCACGCGGTGCGCGTGCGCTACTTTCAGGCCGTCGGCGGTGTGGGTGTCCACGACCACGCCGTACTTTTGCCAGGTGTCGCGGATGGTGGCCAAACGGTCTGCGTGCGTGCTTTTACCGCTGGCAAAGCCGTAGCGGCTGGCGGCTTGGGCAAAGGCCGGATCGGCGCCCAGGTCAAAGCGGCCCTGGCGTGGCACCTGCGTGCCAAACAAATCGGCGGTGCGTGCACCATCGCGCCCAAGCAGGTCAAACACAAAGCGCTCGAAGTTGCTGGCCTTGGAAATGTCCATGGACGGGCTCGAGGTTTCATGCGTATCAGCCGTGCCGCGCACGCGGTAAACGCCGGTGCGGAAAAACTCATCCAACACGTCGTTTTCGTTGGTGGCCACCACCAGTTGCGCAATCGGCAAACCCATCATGCGCGCCACATGGCCCGCGCAGACGTTGCCGAAGTTGCCGCTGGGGACGGTGAAGCTCACGCGTTCATCATTGGTTTTCGTGCTTTGCAGATAACCGGCAAAGTAGTACACCACCTGCGCCATGAGGCGCGCCCAGTTGATGGAGTTGACCGTGCCAATTTTGTACTTGCGCTTGAATTCCAGGTCGCCCGAGACGGCCTTGACCAGGTCCTGGCAATCGTCAAACACGCCGGTGATGGCGATGTTGTAGATGTTGTCGTCCAGCAAGCTGAACATCTGCGCCTGCTGGAAGGGGCTCATGCGCCCGTCCGGGCTGGTCATGAAGACGCGTACGCCTTTTTTGCCCCGCATGGCGTATTCGGCCGCACTGCCGGTGTCGCCACTGGTAGCGCCAAAGATGTTGAGCTCTTCGCCGCGACGCGCCAGTTCGTACTCAAACAAGTTGCCCAGCAACTGCATGGCCATGTCTTTGAACGCCAGCGTGGGGCCGTTGGACAGGGCCTCCAGGTACAAGCCGTTTTCAAGCCGGGTCAGGGGCACGATGGCGGCTGTACCAAAAACCTCTTCGGTGTAGGTTTTGCGGCACAAGGCGCGCAAATCATCGGCCGGAATGTCATCCACATAAAGCGACAAAACCTCAAATGCCAGATCGGCGTAGGCCAGGCCGCGCCAGCGGGTCAGCGTGGCGGCGTCCACCTGCGGATAAGTCTCGGGCAAATACAAGCCACCGTCGGGCGCCAGGCCCTCGAGCAGGATTTCACAAAAGCGTTTGCGCTCGGGCGTGCCGGTGGCGCGGGTGGAGATGTAACGCATCAGGCCAGCTCTTCCTTGCGGATGCGCACAATGCTTTGCAGCACTGTGGGCAGGGATTGCATGCGCGCCAGGGCAGCGTCCATGCGCGCCTCGGCACAGTCGTGGGTGAGGATGATGAGGTCGGTTTGGTTGGCCTCCTCACCACTCACCTCGTCAGCCTCGCGCTGCAAGACGGCGTCAATGCTGATGTCGGCGTCCGCCAGAATGCCGGTGACCTTGGCCAGCACACCGGTCTGGTCGGCCACGCGCAGGCGCAGGTAGTAGCTGGTCACCACGTCGGCCATGGGCAGGATGCGCAAATCGCTCATGGCGTTGGGCTGGAAGGCCAGGTGCGGCACGCGTTGGGCGGCGTCGGCGGTGTGCAGGCGGGTGATGTCCACCAGGTCAGCAATCACGGCGCTGGCGGTGGGTTCGGAACCCGCACCTTTGCCATAGTACAGCGTGGTGCCGACGGCGTCGCCCTGCACCATCACGGCGTTCATGGCGCCCTCCACATTGGCGATCAGGCGCTTAGACGGCACTAGGCTCGGGTGCACCCGAAGCTCGATACCTTCGGGCCGGCGCTTGGCGATGCCCAGCAGCTTGATGCGGTAGCCCAGTTGCTCGGCGTATTTGATATCCTGGCTTGACAGCTTGGTAATGCCTTCAACATAGGCCTTGTCAAACTGCACCGGAATGCCAAAGGCAATCGCCGACATGATGGTGGCCTTGTGCGCCGCGTCCACGCCTTCAATGTCAAAGGTCGGGTCGGCCTCGGCGTAACCCAGGCGCTGCGCTTCCTTGAGCACGACGTCAAAGTCCAGGCCCTTGCTGCGCATCTCGGACAGGATGAAGTTGGTCGTGCCATTGATGATGCCGGCAATCCACTCAATGCGGTTCGCGGTTAAGCCTTCGCGCAGGGCTTTGATGATGGGAATGCCGCCCGCCACTGCAGCCTCAAAAGCCACCATCACGCCTTTGGCCGAGGCTGCCGCAAAAATCTCGGTGCCGTGCACGGCCAGTAGCGCCTTGTTGGCAGTCACCACGTGCTTGCCAGCAGCAACGGCTTCGAGCACCAGCGTCTTGGCAATGCCGTAGCCGCCAATGAGCTCGATCACGATGTCAATATCGGGGTTGGCGATTACTGCGCGGGCGTCGTTGACCACGGTGACGTTCGGCCCCACCGCGGCGCGTGCGCGCGCGGTGTCCAGATCAGCGACCATGGTGATCTCAATGCCACGGCCAGCGCGGCGTTCGATCTCGTTTTGGTTGCGCTGGAGCACATTGAAAGTGCCCGAGCCCACGACGCCAATGCCCAACAGGCCTACTTGAATCGGTTTCATACAGTTCTTCGTTAAATAAATCGGGGAATCAAGCGCGCACAGCCCTGGCCGGGCCGGGCGCCGACGTGTTAG
>CANCJD010000119.1 GCA_947378275.1 Comamonadaceae bacterium | reverse complement strand
CGCAAAAAGGCGATCACCGCTTCCGGTGAATCGGCCATCTTGGGCGCCACCGACAAGGCGCCGTAGTTGGCAAAACCAAGCAGCTGGGCTTCTTCATGGCGCAGTGCCAAGATCTCTTGCATCACCGGCGCGTTGTCGAACTTTTGCGCCTCGGGCGCCGCCTCGAGCGAGGCCCGTGTGGCGTAAGCCCGGTACAGTGTCGCGCGCAAGGCGCTGCTGGCGGCGAACTGCATTACCGGCAAGTAGCAAGGCATTTTGAGGCTGAGCTTGAAGCCTTCTTTGCCGTCCACCACGGCGGCGGTGCGCGCGGCGTGGCTTACGTCGTCGGGTACACCGGCCATTTCATCTGCGGTCGCAAAGTAAAAGTAGGCGTCGGTGGCGTCCAGCGTGTTTTCGCTGAACTTCTGGCTCAGTTCGGCCATGCGCTCTTGAATCTCGGCAAAGCGCGTTCGCGCCTCGCCCGTGAGTTCGGCGCCGCCAAGCACAAAGTTGCGTACCGCGTTTTTGTGGGCCTGGCGTTGTTCGGCATTCAGGCTGGCGGGGTCCATGGCCTTGTATTTGGCATACAGACGCTCGTCGGCGCCCAGGCGCGTCCAAAATTCGGTGACCAGGGGCAGGGCGGCGTTGTAGGCGGCGCGCAGCTCGGGGCTGTCGGCCACGCTGTTGAGGTGGCTGACTGCGCCCCAGGCCATGCTGAGTTTCTCGTTGGCAGCGTCCAGGGTCGTGGCCATGGCGGACCATTGGGCGGGAAAGCCGTCGGCGGTCACGGTTTCTAGCGCGGTCTGGGCCTGGGCCAGCAACTGTTCAATGGCCGGGGCCACGTGCTCGGGCCGGATCTGGTCAAACAGCGGCGTGGGTGACGCCATCATCAAAGGGTTGTTCATGCGCTGCGCTCGGCCGATTCCAGGGTGTTGACCAACAGCATGGTGATGGTCATGGGGCCCACGCCACCGGGCACCGGGGTCATGTGGCTCGCCACCTGGCGCACGCCCTCGTAGTCCACGTCGCCGCAGAGTTTGCCCTCGGGCGTGCGGTTCATGCCCACATCAATCACCACCGCGCCGGGCTTGACCATGTCGGCGGTCAGCACATTGCGCTTGCCCACGGCAGCCACGATCACGTCAGCCTGCAGCGTCATGGCCTTGAGGTCTTTGGTGGCGCTGTGGCAGATGGTGACAGTGGCGTTTTTTTGCAGCAGCAGCATGGCCATGGGCTTGCCCACGATGTTGCTGCGGCCAATGACCACGGCGTGCTTGCCGCGCAAGTCATAGCCAATGGATTCGAGCATCTTCATGCAGCCGTAGGGCGTGCAGGGCAAAAAGCCGGGTTGACCGACCATGAGCGCACCGGCGCTGGCGATATGAAAGCCGTCCACGTCTTTGGCAGGGGATATGGCCTCAATCACCTTGTTGGCGTCAATGTGCGCGGGCACCGGCAGCTGCACCAAGATGCCGTGGATGCTGGGGTCCTTGTTGAGTGCGTCGATGCGTGCCAGCAAGGCGGCTTCGGTCATGTCGGCGTCATAACGTTCCAGCACCGAATGCAGGCCCGAATCGGCGCAGGCCTTGACCTTGTTACGTACATAGACCTGAGAGGCCGGATTGTCGCCCACCAGCACCACGGCCAAGCCCGGCGTAATGCCACGGGCTTTGAGGGCCTGCGTGCGGCGGGTGACGTCTTCGCGCAATTGGGCGGACAGGGCGACACCATCAATGATGGCGGCTTGTGTTGCGGGGGCGGTTTGGTTCATGGATTCATCGGTCAGAAATAGGGGGCAGCACGCTGGCCGTACCTGGCGTGCAGCCCAAGACGTCAGGGCTGCAGCGGAAAATGTTAAACCTTGGCGGCGGTTTGCCCCAAAGCGATTTTGAGCAAGTCGGCCACGGTGTTGGCGCTGAGTTTTTCCATGATATTGGCGCGGTGCGCCTCTACCGTTTTGATGCTGATGCCCAGATCGTCGGCGATTTGCTTGTTCAAGCGACCGGCGACGATACGCTCCAACACTTGCGACTCGCGCAGCGTCAGTTTGGAGAGCAGGGTTTCGCGGCTGGCGGCGAGCTGCGAGTCGGCGAAGGATTCTTTGGCTGTTTCGAGCATCCTTTCAACCAATGGCACCAGTTCGGCCTCGTTGAAGGGCTTCTGGATGAAGTCCATGGCGCCTTTTTTCATGGTGTCTACCGCCATGGGCACGTCGCCGTGGCCGGTAATGAAGACGATAGGCAGGGGCGAGCGGATCTCGATCAGGCGGCCTTGCAGTTCCAGCCCGGTCATGCCGCCCATACGGATGTCGACGATCAGACAGGCCACCTCGCGCGCATCGTAGCGGCTTAAAAAAGATTCGGCGGAGTCGAAGCAGCGCACGCGGTAGCCTTTGCCTTCTAGCAGCCATTGCAGCGAGTCGCGTACGGCCTCGTCGTCATCGACTACGTAAACCGTGCCTTTTTTCGGGATCAAGCTCATGAATGCGTCCAAGTCAAATAGTAAGGGTGTGCTGCGTGGCGCAGCCAAGCGGGCCGTGTCAGGCCAGGGGGAGCCAGAACAGGAATTTGCACCCCGAAACTGCCGAACCATTGTAAAGGTTCTCCGCTATGAGGCGCCCCCGGTGCGACTCGATGATGGAGCGGCACAGGCTCAGGCCAATACCCATGCCGTCGGCCTTGGTGGAATAAAACGCTTCGTACAGGCGCGCCATCACCTCCGGGGCGATGCCCTTGCCGCTGTCCTGAACGGAAAACTCCACGCCCTTCTTGCCTTCATAAAAGCTGCGCGCAACCCGTAATTCGACGCTGCGTTCCGGGGCCTGGCGCTGCGCGGCGTCAATGGATTCGGCCGCATTGCGCAAGAGGTTGACCAGCACTTGCTCGATCAAAATCCGGTCCACCATCAGCGCAGGGAGGTCGTCGGCAATGTGGCGGATCAGGCGCACGTTGAAGCGGCGCAGCTCAATCTCAGCGAGCTCAAGTGACTCGCCGACCATGGTTTCCACGTCCGATTCGGTACGGTTGGGTTCGCTGCGTTTTACAAAGCTGCGGATGCGCTGGATGATGTTGCCCGCGCGCTGTGCCTGGCGGGCCGTTTTTTCCAGCGCGCCGAGCAGCTCGTCTTGGGTGATTTGCTGGTCTTTGATGCGCGAGACCATGCCATTGCAGTAGTTATTGATGGCGGTCAGCGGCTGGTTGAGCTCGTGGGCGACGCTCGACGCCATTTCGCCCATGGTGATCATGCGGCTGGCGGTCTGGGCCCTTTCGGCTTGGCTGGCGGCCTGCTCCTCGGCCATGCGCCGGCTGGTGATATCGGTGGCAATCACCATCTGGGCCAGGCGCCCGTCCACCCAGCTCAGGTAGCGGGTGCGCACCTCGAGCCATTTGCCTAAGCTTGCGATGAACAGCTCAGCGCTTTCGGTGTCGCTTTCGGGCAGATCGCTCAGCGGAAAGCCGGCAAACAGATCCACGTCGTCCGCCGTCTCATGGTTGGTTTTGGTTTGCGGCATGCCGGCTTCGGCCACCAGTTGCAGGTGTCCGCCGGCCTGGGTGCCAAACCACTGGCGGTAGAGTTTGTTGGCGAACACCAGCTCGTCGCTGCCCAAGGGGGCGACCGAGATAGACGCGTCTAACGCTTCGAGCACGGTGGTAAAGCGCAGGTGCGAAGCCGACAACTGCTCGCGCACCCGGTTGGGCTCGGTGATATCGGTCATCGACGTCACCCAACCGGTTTGGGTGCCCAGGGCGTCAATCAGGGGGGCAACATAGAGGCGGGCGTCAAACAGGACGCCGTCGCGGCGCTTGACGCGCACTTGGATGCCGCCCTGGTTGGTTTTGCCGGCGAGTTCCTGGTCCAGCAGGGCGGTGAGCTGTTCACGGTCGCTCTCGGGCCAATACGGAAAAGGCGCAGTCCGACCCACCAGCTCAGATTCGCTCCACCCGGTCATCATGCAAAACGCGGCATTGACGTAGGTGATGCGGCCCTGCAAATCCATGGCACGCATGCCGGTGAGCATGGAATTTTCCATGGCGCGGCGAAAGTTGGTTTCGGACATCAGCGCTTGCTGGGCTTGCAGCCGTTTGCGCGTGTGGCGCCAGTTGGCCACCAGCATCCAGGTGGTCATCAGGCTCAGTGCGCTGACCAGCCAAAACAGACCGCTTCCAATCAGCCCGAGCGACGCGCGGTAGGCCTGGGCCCGTATCACAAGGTCGTTGCCGACTGGGGACACCGGCATAGAGTAGGTGTTTGCCTTACGCCGCCAGGGCATTTGGCCTGCGGTGCCTTTGAGCGGCAAGCCGACGCCGGCCAGCACGGCGCCATTGGCGTCTTGCAGCGACACCGCGTAGCGGGCTGACACTTCGCTGGGCAAGCCGTATCGGTAGAGGCCGTCAATGGAGAATTCCGCCAACAAGACCCCGGCGAAGCGCCCTTGGTCGCTCAATGGGATAAAGAACTGCAGCAAGGGCGCATATTCGCCCGTCTTGGGGCGCTGCAGGTACACGGTCTGGTTTTGGTCGCGGGCCCGTTTGAAGCTGGACTCCCCCTCGGCCTGAAGCGCCAGACCTCCACTTGGATGGCTTTGAAACATCCAACTCGCGGTGGAACCGATGCTGCTTTGCACCCGTTTGCGCTCATCCAGCCAGGCCGCACCCTGCAGCTCTGGGTATTGGTTCAGCAGCACCGCCACACGGGTTCGAAATCCCTCTGCGCTGATTTCGTGGCTCGATAGCTCACGCCCGATGCGTGAGAGTTGCTCCTGGCGCTCTAACAGACGCAAGCGCAAGCGCTGTTGGGTGTATTCCACGTCGCGCTGCACTGCCTCTTGTTCGCGGTCCATCTCCTCAATTTGCAAATATCCGAGTGCCGCAACGATGGCCGCCATAAACAACACCACCGCCGCCAGGGGCGCGAGCATGGCGACCCAGTCCTGGCGGTGCGGCGTGAGGTGTTGCCACCAGCGACGCGCCCGATTGACGGTGGGTATCTCAAGGCGCTCGGGCAAGGTAAACAGGTAGGCGATGGGCATGGCTTGAGTGTAGGCGGGCGCCATTGCGCAAATTGTTGCGTTGCCGCATCAATATTTCATATTACAAAATAGAAAAGCATGATTTGAAATCTACAGAAAAATGTGAGAAACTCGCTACAGTTCACCATCAACAACAAAACCATGAGGCGCGACATGACGAACCCAACACCCACTACAGCTTCAACGCTGCCTTTCCAGGTCGGCAGCGACACCGACACACAGGAAACCCGCGAGTGGATGGACGCGCTGTCCGCCGTCATCGAGGCCGAAGGCCCCGAGCGCGCACATTTTTTGCTCGAACAACTGTTGGAACACGCACGCCAAAAGAGCATCGACATGCCTTTTTCGGCTACCACCGGCTACGTCAACACGATTGAGACAGACCAAGAGGCGCATGCCCCCGGCAACCTGGAAATTGAAGAGCGCCTGCGCGCCTATATGCGCTGGAACGCCATGGCCATGGTCGTCAAGGCGAACCGCCACCATCCGGTAGACGGCGGCGACCTGGGCGGTCACATCGGCTCATTCGCCTCGCTGGCCAGCCTGTTTGGCGCTGGCTTTAACCACTTTTGGCACGCCGAGAGTGAAAACCACGGCGGCGACTGCCTGTATATCCAGGGCCACGTGTCGCCCGGCGTGTACGCCCGCGCCTACCTCGAAGGCCGCTTGACCGAAGAGCAACTGCTCAACTTCCGCCAAGAAGTCGACGGCAAGGGCTTGTCAAGCTACCCGCATCCCAAGTTGATGCCCGAGTTCTGGCAGTTCCCCACCGTGTCCATGGGCTTGGGGCCGCTGATGGCGATTTACCAAGCGCGCTTTTTGAAGTACCTGCACGCCCGGGGCATTGCCAACACGGAAAACCGCAAGGTCTGGGTGTTTTGTGGCGACGGCGAGATGGACGAGGTGGAGTCGCTCGGCGCCATCGGCTTGGCCGCGCGCGAAGGCTTGGACAACCTGATTTTTGTCATCAACTGCAACTTGCAGCGTTTGGACGGCCCGGTGCGTGGCAACGGCAAGATCGTTCAAGAGCTGGAAGGCGAATTCCGCGGTGCCGGCTGGAACGTGATCAAGCTTTTGTGGGGCAGTAGCTGGGATCCGCTGTTGGCGCGTGACAAAGACGGCGCCCTGCGCAAGCTGATGATGGACACGCTCGACGGCGACTACCAGGCCATGAAAGCCAACGACGGCGCCTATGTGCGTAAGCACTTCTTCGGCAAAGACCCGCGCACCGCCGCCATGGTGGCGCACATGAGCGACGAAGAAATTTTCGAGCTGCGCCGCGGTGGCCACGACTCCAAAAAGGTCTACGCGGCCTACCACAGCGCAGTCAACCACAAGGGACAACCCACGGTGCTGCTCATCAAGACCGTCAAGGGCTTTGGCATGGGCAAGAGCGGCGAAGGCAAGAACAATGTCCACCAGACCAAGAAGCT
>CANCJD010000118.1 GCA_947378275.1 Comamonadaceae bacterium | reverse complement strand
TGGCTCAGTTTGAGCGTGGTGGGCGTGGCACTGGCGCTGGTCAGTGGCATTGCGCTGCAGTTGCTGCGCAGCGGCTACAAAATCCGCAGCTAATTTTTACCGATTGCCTTCATGACCGCCGACCAACTCCAAGCCCTCATTACCGCAGGCCTGCCTTGCGACCACTGCGCTCTGGAGGGCGACGGCCGCCACTGGTACGCCACCATCGTGTCGGGCGCCTTTGAGGGCAAGCGCCTGATTGGGCGCCACCAGATGGTGTACGCCACCCTGGGCACGCGCATGCAGACCGACGAGGTACACGCCTTGTCGATGAAAACCTACACCCCGGCCGACTGGGCGCAGCAATCGGCCTGAGCCAATCTACAAGACCATGGACAAACTACTCATCCGCGGCGGGCGCAGCCTGCAAGGCACAGTGCCGATTTCCGGCGCTAAAAATGCGGCCCTGCCCGAACTCTGTGCCACGCTGCTCACCGCCGAGCCGGTGACGCTGCGCAATGTGCCGCGCCTGCAAGACGTGTCCACCATGCTCAAGCTGATTCGCCATATGGGCGTAAACATTGAACAAAATGCCGACGGAAGCGTCAGTGCCAACGCGGGCGGCTTGAACCTGCCCGAAGCCCCTTATGAGCTGGTGAAAACCATGCGCGCCTCGGTGCTGGCGCTGGGTCCTTTGCTGGCGCGCTTTGGCCACGCCAAGGTGTCGCTGCCCGGCGGCTGCGCCATTGGCTCGCGTCCGGTGGACCAGCATTTGCTGGGGCTGACCGCCATGGGCGCCGACATCAGCGTGGAGCATGGCTACATGCTGGCGCGCGTGGGCGGCGGGCGCAAGCGCCTCAAGGGTGCGCGCATCACCACCGACATGGTCACCGTCACGGGTACTGAAAACTTTTTGATGGCCGCCGCGCTGGCCGAGGGCGAAACCATTCTGGAAAACGCCGCGCAAGAGCCCGAGATTCCCGACCTGGCCGAAATGCTGATCGCCATGGGCGCGCGCATTGAGGGCCACGGCACCAGCCGCATCCGCATCCAGGGCGTCGAAGCCCTGCACGGCTGCGACCACCAAGTAGTGGCCGACCGCATTGAGGCTGGTACTTTTTTGTGCGCGGTGGCCGCCACAGGCGGTGACGTGGTGCTGCAGCACGGCCGTGCCGACCATCTGGACGCGGTGATCGAAAAACTGCGCGCCGCTGGCGCCACGGTGACGGCGGTGGAAGGCGGCATTCGCGTGCAATCCAGCGGCCGCCTGCAGGCCCAGGGCTTTCGCACCACCGAATACCCGGGCTTTCCGACCGATATGCAGGCGCAATTCATGGCGCTTAACTGCATCTCGCATGGCGCGTCCAAGGCGACCGAGACGATTTTTGAGAACCGCTTCATGCACGTCAACGAGCTGGTGCGCTTGGGCGCCAACATCCAGATCGAGGGCAAAGTGGCGCTGGTGCAAGGCGTGGCCGCGCTCTCGGGCGCGACCTTGATGGCCACTGATTTGCGCGCTTCGGCCTCGCTGGTGATTGCCGGCCTGGTAGCCCAGGGCGAAACCGTGGTTGAGCGCATCTACCACCTGGACCGCGGCTACGACCAGATGGAATCCAAGTTGCGTGGCATTGGCGCTGACATTGAGCGCATCAAATAAGGCGGCGCTTTGCACCGCCACTCCATTGAAAACGAGAACCGCATGATCACCATTGCCTTGTCCAAAGGCCGCATTTTTGAAGAAACGCTGCCGCTCTTGCGTGCCGCTGGCATCGAAGTGCTGGACGACCCCGAGAAATCGCGCAAGCTGATTCTGGACACCAACCACGCGGACGTGCGTGTGCTGGTGGTGCGCGCCACCGACGTGCCCACGTATGTGCAGTTTGGCGGCGCCGATATGGGCATTACCGGCAAAGACACGCTGCTCGAACACGGCGGCGACTGGGGCAGCGCCACCAGCGGCGCCGGCCTGTTCCAGCCTCTGGACTTGCAGATCTCCAAATGCCGCATCAGCGTGGCTGTGCGTGCCGACTTTGATTATGTCCACGCGGTGCGCCAGGGCGCGCGCCTGAAAGTGGCGACCAAGTACGTGGCCATTGCGCGCGAATTTTTTGCCACCAAAGGCGTGCACGTGGACCTGATCAAGCTCTACGGCAGCATGGAACTCGCGCCGCTGGTGGGCATGGCCGACGCCATCGTGGACCTGGTGTCTACGGGCAACACGCTCAAGGCCAACAACCTGGTCGAGGTCGAGCACATCATGGATATCAGCGCGCGACTGGTGGTGAACCAGGCGGCTCTGAAGCTCAAGCGCGAGCCGATTCGCAACATCATCAACGCCTTTGCCAGTGCGATTGGCAAGGCCTGAATCCGACCATGACTTTCACCGCCACACCCGCGCGCCTGTCCACCCAGGACGCTGACTTTGAGGCCCGGTTCCAGGCCCGTCTGCATTGGTCCGCTGACACCGACGCAGCTATCGAGCAGCGCGTGGCCGATATCCTGGCCGATGTGCAGCAGCGCGGCGACGCCGCCGTACTGGACTACACCGCGCGCTTTGACGGCCTGAGCGCCGACAGCGTATCGGCGCTGGAACTGACCCAGGCCGAACTCAAGGCCGCGTTTGACGCCATTCCCGCAGCCCAGCGCCAGGCGCTGGAATTTGCTGCGGCTCGGGTGCGCAGCTACCACGAGGCGCAAAAACAGGCCTGCGGCCAAAGCTGGAGCTACCGCGATGCGGACGGCACGCTCCTGGGCCAAAAAGTCACACCGCTGGACCGCGTGGGCATTTACGTGCCCGGCGGCAAAGCGGCCTATCCGTCGAGCGTGCTGATGAACGCTATTCCCGCCCATGTGGCCGGGGTGGGCGAAATCATCATGGTCGTGCCCACGCCCCAGGGTGTGAAAAACCCGCTGGTGCTGGCGGCTGCTTATGTAGCGGGCGTGACGCGCGCCTTTACCGTGGGCGGCGCGCAGGCCGTGGCCGCGCTGGCCTATGGCACGGCGACCATTCCCGCCGTCAACAAAATCACCGGCCCCGGCAACGCCTATGTGGCCGCCGCCAAGCGCCGCGTGTTTGGCACCGTGGGCATTGACATGATTGCCGGCCCGAGCGAGATATTGGTGCTGGCCGACGGCAGCACGCCGCCCGACTGGGTAGCCATGGACTTGTTCAGCCAGGCCGAGCACGACGAACTGGCGCAAAGCATTTTGCTGTGTCCCGATGCCGCTTATATCGACCAAGTACAAGCCGCCATTGACCGGCTGCTGCCCAACATGCCGCGCGCCGAGATCATCGCCAAGTCGCTCACCGGCCGCGGCGCGCTGGTGCACACCCGCAGCATGGAAGAAGCCTGCGCCTTGAGTAACCGCATTGCGCCCGAGCACCTGGAAGTCTCCAGCGCCGACCCGCACCGCTGGGAGCCGCTGCTGCTGCACGCCGGCGCCATCTTTTTGGGCGCTTACACCAGCGAATCGCTGGGCGACTACTGCGCCGGGCCCAACCATGTGCTGCCCACCAGCGGCACGGCGCGCTTTTCCAGCCCGCTGGGTGTGTACGACTTTCAAAAACGCAGCAGTCTGATTGAAGTGAGCGCTGCCGGTGCGCGCGTGCTCGGGCCCGTGGCCGCCGTGCTGGCCTATGGCGAAGGCCTGCAGGCCCACGCCCGCGCCGCAGAAATGAGGCTCGAATGAGCAGTTTGCTTCCCCCAAGCCCGCAAGCGCTGGTGGCGCGGCGCATCCGCGCCGATGTGCAGGCCATGCACGCTTATGCGGTGCAAGACCCACAAGGCATGGTCAAGCTCGACGCCATGGAAAACCCCTACCGCCTGAGTGCCGAACTGCAAAGCGCACTGGGCGCGCGCCTGGGCGCCGTGGCACTCAACCGCTACCCCGGCGTGCGCGTGCAGCAGTTGCGCGAGGCGCTGGCGCAATACGCGCACATGCCCGCGGGCTACGACATTGTTTTGGGCAACGGCTCGGACGAACTTATTTCGCTGCTGAGCTTGGCCTGCGCCGTGGGCACTGACCGCCTGGCTGGCAAACCGCCGGTGGTGCTGGCGCCCGTGCCCGGTTTTGTGATGTACGCCATGAGCGCGCAGTTGCAGGGCCTGGACTTCGTCGGCGTGCCCTTGACGCCCGACTTTGCGCTGGACGTGCCGGCGATGCTGGCCGCCATTGCGCAGACCCAGCCCGCCATCGTCTACCTGGCCTACCCGAACAACCCCACCGCCAATCTGTGGAGCGAGGCCGATATGGCGCAGGTGGTGGCCGCCGCTGCGCAAAGTGGCAGCCTGGTCGTGCTGGACGAGGCCTACCAGCCGTTTTCCAGCCGCAGCTACCTCGACACCATCCGCGCCCAGCCGCAACTTCACAGCCATGTGCTGCTGATGCGCACTCTGAGCAAATTTGGCCTGGCCGGCGTGCGTTTGGGTTATTTGATGGGGCCGCAGGCCCTGGTAGCCGAATTGGACAAGGTGCGCCCGCCCTACAACATCAGCGTGCTCAATTGCGAGTGCGCTCTGTTTGCGCTGGAGCACGCCGACGCCTTTGCCGCCCAGGCCCAGGCCATTTGCGAGGAGCGCGCCCGCTTGCTGCACGCGCTGCGCCAACTGCCCGACCTGCAGGTGTGGGACAGCGACGCCAACATGATTTTGGTGCGCGTGCCAGCGCGTGCAGGCCAAGACGCGGCGCAGGCGGTGTTTGAATCCATGCGCGCGCGCAGCGTGCTGGTAAAGAACGTTTCTAAAATGCACCCCTTGCTGGCAGACTGCCTGCGCCTGACCGTGGGCACCGCCCTTGAGAACACCCAGCTGCTCGCAGCACTAAAGGCTTCCCTATGACCCAACACGCCCTGATTGAAGTGCCCGGCGCCAACGCCGGTGGCCCACGCCCCGCGCGCACGGCCGAAGTGGCCCGCAACACCGCCGAGACGCGCATCCACGTCAAGCTCAATCTGGACGGCAGTGGCCATTCGCGCCTGTCCACCGGCATTGGCTTTTTTGACCACATGCTCGACCAGATCGCCCGCCACGGGCTGATTGACCTCGATATTGAGGCCGAAGGCGATTTGCACATCGACGGCCACCACACGGTGGAAGACGTGGGCATCACCCTGGGCCAGGCGGTCTTGAAGGCCGTGGGCGACAAAAAAGGCATTCGCCGCTACGGCCACGCCTATGTGCCGCTGGACGAGGCCTTGTCCCGCGTGGTGATTGACCTCTCGGGCCGCCCGGGCCTGACCATGAATATTCCGTTTACCAGCGGCAGCATCGGCGGCTTTGACACCCAGCTCACGCACGAGTTCTTTCAGGGCTTTGTCAACCACGCCGGTGTCACCCTGCACATTGACAACCTCAAGGGCGACAACGCCCACCACCAGGCCGAAACCGTATTCAAGGCTTTTGCCCGCGCTCTGCGCAGCGCGCTCGAATACGACCCACGCGCCTTGGACGCCATTCCTTCCACCAAGGGCTCGCTCTAGCCCCTGATTGCGTGTTTCTGCGTCGCTCTCTATGAAAACAGTCGCCATCGTTGATTACGGTATGGGCAATTTGCGTTCGGTCACGCAGGCCGTGATGCACGCTGCCGAACACGAGGGCGTACAGGCGGTGTGGGCGCGCACGCCGCAAGAAGTGATGGACGCCGAGCGCGTCGTGCTGCCCGGTCAGGGCGGCATGCGCGACTGCATGCGCGAGCTGCACGACTCGGGCATGCTGGCGGCCGTCCTGCACGCGGCAGCAAACAAGCCGCTCATGGGCGTGTGCGTGGGCATGCAAATGCTGCTCGACCACAGTGAAGAACTCGACACCGCCTGCCTGGGCCTGATCCCCGGCAATGTGGTCAAGTTTGATCTGGCCGGTCAAATCCAGGCCGATGGCAGCCGCTTCAAGGTGCCGCAAATGGGCTGGAACCAGGTCTGGCGCAACAACCATGGCGGCGCGCCGCATCCGGTGTGGGGGGATGTGCCGGACGGCAGCTACTTCTATTTTGTACACAGTTACTACGCCAAACCGTCCGATGCGCGCCACAGCGTGGGCGAAACCGACTATGGTTCGCGCTTTAGCTCGGCCATTGCGCGCGATAATATTTTTGCCACGCAGTTCCACCCGGAAAAAAGCGCCAAACAGGGCCTGGCCCTGTACCGCAACTTTTTGCGCTGGAACCCCTAGGCTTTGTTCCTCGTTTTGTTTACCTTTATTTCTTTATCCACCGCTCAAGCACCATGCTGTTAATTCCTGCGATTGACCTCAAAGACGGCCACTGTGTTCGCCTCAAACAGGGCGATATGGACCAATCCACCACCTTCGGCGAAGACCCGGCGGTCATGGCGCGCAGCTGGGTGGACAAGGGCGCGCGGCGCTTGCACCTGGTGGACCTGAACGGCGCCTTTGCCGGTCACCCCAAGAACGAGGCGGCGATCCGCAAAATCCTCAAGGAAGTCGGCAGCGAAATCGACGTGCAGCTCGGCGGCGGCATTCGCGACCT
>CANCJD010000117.1 GCA_947378275.1 Comamonadaceae bacterium | reverse complement strand
AAAGGCAGGGTGTTGAGGTCTTCCACCAAGCCATAGAGCTGGCGGATGCGGCGGGAATGCAGGCGCAAAAGCGCCTCATACAGCTCGACGTGCGAGGCCAGAATTTTTTTGAAATCGGCTTTTGCCACGCACAAGGTGGTGGTGTCGCCATGCGCATAGGCGTCATGCGTGCGCCGGTCGCCGTCAAAAATACTGACATCGCCAAACCAGATACCGGGCTCTACGTAGGTCAGGGTGATTTGTTTGCCCGAAATCGAGGTGGAGCTTACGCGCACCGCACCTTTGGCGCAGGCGATCCACTCTTCGGGCGGTTCGCCGCGGGCAGCGATCAGATCGCCGTCCCGATGGCGCTTGACGTAAGCGCAGCGCAGGATGTCGTGCTTGAGCGAAGGGGAGAGCGCCGAGAACCAGCGCCCTGAATTAATGGCGCTTCGTTCTTCGATGGTGAGAATCGGTTCGTCCATGCTCGGACTCTATCGGTGGGGGGCAAAAGATCGCATGCGGCCCATTGTGACCGGGTGCGCACCCGCACGTGAAACCGGGATGTCGCCTGGGCGTCTAAAAGCGCCTGTTCTGCTTGGAGCCCGGGCCTATGCCGCGGCGCTTTCTTTTTGCACCATGCGGTCGAGTTCGGCGCAGACATCGGCCATGCAGCCAGAGATGACGATACGTCCGGTGCTTTTGCGGGTTTGGTCCGCATCTACCACACGCACTACCCGCAATGGACGGCGGTTCTGGCCTAGGCGAGAGGCCCGCAACGGGGCCATGGCCGGGTTTGAGGCCCTGGCCAGTGGAAAAATGGCAGCCGGTGCGGATTTTTGTGCAGGACGTTCGCCTTCAGGTTTGAACCAGTCGGCCAGGCGGTACAGGGTGGCAGAAACGGCTTGGGATGCGAGCATTGGAAGCATGGTGATGGGCCTTTGGTCTTTACATGATCATGGTGTTGCGTATCAGGCCGACGGCCAGGCCTTCAATCTCGAAGGACTCACCAGGCTCAACCACAATGACCTGAAAATCAGGGTTTTCCGGGTGCAGCTCAATGAGGTGCTTGTTGCGCCGAAAGCGTTTGACCGTGACTTCTTCACCGATGCGGGCCACGATGATTTGGCCGTTCTTAGCCTCTTTGGTTGACTGCACGGCCAGCAAATCACCGTCCATGATGCCCACGTCGCGCATCGACATGCCGCTGACTTTCAAAAGATAGTCGGGCTGGCGCTGAAACAGGCTGTGCTCCACGTAATACGTTTGTTCCACATGCTCTTGCGCCAAAATGGGCGAGCCCGCGGCAACCCGGCCAATCAGGGGCAATGACAGTTGCGCCAGGCCAGGGATGCCCAGGGACAACTGCTTGGAACGCGAGACATGCAGGTCACGCAAGGACTGTCCGCGCAAGCGGATGCCCCGAGAGGTGCCGCTGACCAGCTCAATGGCGCCTTTGCGCGCCAAGGCCTGGAGATGCTCTTCTGCCGCGTTGGCGGACTTGAAACCGAGTTCTGTAGCAATTTCAGCGCGGGTCGGGGGGGCGCCGGTGCGCGCAATGGCGCTTTCAATCAGAGTCAGGATTTCTTGCTGGCGTGCAGTCAATTTCAAGGTTTCAAGCATGGTGGCTCCTGGGTGTGGGCTGCCGCCAAGAGGCCTGGCGACACTGTAATCTTAAACAGTGGCTGTATTTTTATCCAGGTTTATTCGTTTTGCAAGGATTTTTTTGTTTTGGCTCGAAATCGTGGCGAAATTGCACGATTGAGGCGTCACGCTTGCTGCGAGGTGCGCATTCGGCTCGAAGTATTGCCCCCGCCGAGCCCAGGGGTTTGTCATTGCGGCCTTGGGCCGACGTTTACCGCGCTAACTGAAACAGTGCGCCCTGCAACTTGGCACCCGCTTTAATCCCTTTTTTCGCGAACCAGCCCTGGTTAACTTCGAGCACGTAGCGTACGGGCTTGGTTGAGCAGTGCGACTCGGTGGTTTGCGGCTGCATGTTTTCCAGGTTCACGATGGTGCCGTCGTCTGCAACAAAGGCGGCCGTCAGCGGTATAAGCGTGTTTTTCATCCAAAAGCACTGCGGGCTTGGCGCGCTAAACACAAACAGCATTCCTTCTTGTTGCGGCATGTCGGTGCGAAACATCAGGCCTGTGGCGTGCTGCTCTGTCGTCTGTGCCACTTGTGCCTGGATTTGGTGAATGCCAAGGGTCAGGGTGGTGCGCGGCAAGTTCATCTGAGGCGCGGGTTGGGCGATACAGGGGCCGGACATTGCAGCGGCGCAGGCCAATGCGAAGGCGAAAGGGCGGAGGTGCTTCATGGGCGCAATTGTGAACCAAGTGGCCGGCAGACTGGCCGCGCGGCGGAGCCAAAAGTTGCGCTCTCAACGCGATTCATCGCTCCTTTTGCGCTCGCGGGCTTGACAGAATCCCGTAATTGTTTGGGACTAAAATTGGTTTTCCCGAGGGGTGGTGCTCCAAAAAAGTGTCGCCCGCCACTTACCAAGAATTGACATCCAACAGAGACCGCTCCATGTACCAGCACATCAAAGTCCCCACCGAAGGCCAAAAAATCACTGTAAACAGCGATCTGTCTCTGAACGTGCCAGACCAGCCCATCATTCCGTATATCGAAGGTGACGGTACCGGCCTGGACATCACGCCTGTGATGCTCAAGGTGGTGGACGCTGCGGTGGCCAAGGCCTATAGCGGCAAACGCAAGATCCATTGGATGGAAGTGTTTGCCGGCGAGAAATCGACCAATGTGTACGGCCCCGACGTCTGGCTGCCCGAAGAAACCTTGCACGCCATTCGCGATTACGTGGTGTCGATCAAGGGCCCCCTGACCACGCCCGTGGGCGGCGGCATCCGTTCTTTGAACGTGGCTTTGCGCCAAGAGCTTGACTTGTACGTCTGTCTGCGCCCCATCCAGTACTTCGATGGCGTGCCCAGCCCGGTCAAAGAGCCACAAAAGACCAATATGGTGATCTTCCGTGAAAACTCAGAAGACATTTACGCCGGTATCGAGTTCGAAGCCGAGTCCGACAAGGCCAAGAAGCTGATCAAGTTCCTGCAAGACGAGATGGGCGTCACAAAGATCCGATTCCCCAACACCTCGGGCATCGGCATCAAGCCCGTGTCGCGCGAAGGCACCGAGCGCCTGGTGCGCAAAGCCCTGCAATACACCATCGACAACGACAAGCCCAGCCTGACCATCGTGCACAAGGGCAACATCATGAAGTACACAGAAGGCGGCTTCCGTGATTGGGCCTACGCCCTGGCGCAAAAGGAGTTCGGCGCTGAAATGATTGACGGCGGACCTTGGTGCAAATTCAAAAATCCTAAGACGGGCAAAGAAATCGTGGTCAAGGACAGCATCGCTGATGCGTTCTTGCAGCAAATCTTGCTCCGTCCCGCCGAATACAGTGTCATTGCCACGCTCAACCTCAATGGCGACTACGTTTCTGACGCCTTGGCCGCGCAAGTCGGCGGCATTGGCATCGCCCCTGGCGCCAACCTGAGCGACACCATTGCCATGTTTGAAGCCACCCACGGCACGGCGCCCAAATACGCGGGCAAGGACTACGTCAATCCCGGCTCCGAGATCTTGTCTGCTGAAATGATGCTGCGCCACATGGGCTGGATTGAGGCCGCGGATCTGATCATCAGCTCCATGAAGAAATCGATTGCCAGCAAGAAAGTCACTTACGATTTCGCCCGCCTGATGGATGGTGCGACCCAGGTGAGCTGCTCCGGCTTTGGCCAGGTCATGATCGACCACATGTAATCCTCTTGGGGTAGCTTGCTGCCCATAGTGCTAACAATCGCCAGACCCGCTTGATTGCGGCTGGCGATTTTTGCTTTTCGTGCTTGAATTTGACGTCAATAGCTCCAATTACCCTTGCGTGACCTTCACACGCATCCGACCCCTAGAATAGCAATCATGGCGACATCTCCCCCACCCAAGCCCCCTTCCATTCCCCGGTCGACTCCCCGGCGTGACGATGGTGGGACGGTGGTTCTGGAGCGTGTGCCGCTGAAAGTTCAGCCGCCGCAGATGCACCAGGTTTTGATGCTCAATGACGACTTCACGCCCATGGAATTTGTGGTGATGGTGATTCAGGAGTTTTTCGCCAAGGACCTGGAGACCGCCACCCAGATCATGTTGAAAATCCATCTGGATGGCAAAGGTGTTTGTGGTGTGTATTCGAGGGATGTGGCTGCGACCAAAGTGGACCAGGTGCTGGACGCGGCGCGGCGCTCTGGCCATCCCTTGCAATGTGTGAGTGAGCCGGTTGGTTTTTGAGGCGATGACGCCATATAGCGCTTAGGAGTTGCAGGACCCATTTCGGGCGGCATCTGATATTTGTTTGAGATAAAGGAAAAGCCATGATCGCCCAAGAGTTAGAAGTGAGTCTGCATATGGCCTTTGTGGAGGCCCGTCAGCAGCGCCATGAGTTCATCACGGTCGAGCATTTGCTGTTGGCCTTGTTGGACAACCCCAGCGCCGCCGAAGTGCTGCGCGCCTGTTCGGCCAATGTGGACGATCTGCGCAAGTCGCTGACGCATTTCATCAAGGACAACACGCCGCAAGTCGCGGGCGTGGACGAAGTGGACACTCAGCCCACGCTCGGTTTTCAGCGCGTGATACAGCGCGCCATCATGCACGTGCAGTCCACGGGCAGTGGCAAAAAAGAAGTCATGGGCAGCAATGTGCTGGTCGCGATTTTTGGCGAAAAAGATTCGCACGCCGTGTATTACTTGCACCAGCAAGGCGTAACCCGTCTGGATGTTGTCAATTTCATTGCCCACGGCATCAAGAAAAATGAGCCGCCAGAGCTGCCCAAAGCCGGTGAAGGCGCCGCCGAGGGCGAAGAAGCCAGCAACGAAAAGAACGAGAAGGCGTCGCCACTTGAGCAGTTCACGCAAAACCTGAACCAGCTCGCCAAAGACGGAAAAATTGACCCGCTGATCGGTCGCGAGCATGAAGTCGAGCGCGTGATCCAGATCCTCTGCCGCCGCCGCAAGAACAACCCCTTGCTGGTCGGCGAAGCTGGCGTCGGTAAAACCGCCATCGCCGAGGGCCTGGCATGGCGCATTTCCCAAAAAGACGTGCCCGAAGTGCTGGCTGAAGCCGTGGTCTATTCGCTGGATATGGGCGCCTTGCTGGCGGGTACGAAATACCGGGGTGACTTTGAGCAGCGCCTCAAGGGCGTGCTCAAGGCGCTCAAAGACCGGCCCAATGCCGTGCTGTTTATCGACGAAATCCACACCCTGATTGGCGCTGGTTCGGCCTCGGGCGGCACCTTGGACGCGTCCAATTTGCTCAAGCCCAGCCTGAGTTCGGGTCAACTCAAGTGCATTGGCGCGACTACATTCACTGAATATCGCAGTATTTTCGAAAAAGATGCCGCGCTGTCGCGCCGCTTCCAGAAAATCGATGTGCTTGAACCCACGGTCGAGCAGACTGTGGAAATTCTCAAAGGCCTGAAATCGCGCTTTGAAGAGCACCACAAGGTGAAATACGCCTTGGCCGCCCTGCAGGCTGCCGCAGAATTGAGCGCCAAGTACATCAACGACCGCCACCTGCCCGACAAGGCGATTGACGTGATTGACGAGGCGGGTGCTGCGCAGCAAATATTGCCGCCCAACAAGCGCAAAAAGACCATTTCCAAGACCGAGGTCGAGGAAATTGTGGCCAAGATTGCGCGTATTCCCCCGGCCAATGTGTCACAGGACGACCGCGGCAAGCTCAAAACCCTGGACCGCGACCTCAAAAGCGTGGTCTATGGCCAAGACAAGGCGCTCGACATTTTGGCTTCGGCGGTCAAGATGGCGCGTTCCGGCCTAGGTAAGGGCGACAAACCCATTGGCGCCTTCCTGTTCAGTGGTCCCACGGGCGTGGGCAAGACCGAAGCGGCCAAGCAATTGGCCTACATCATGGGGATCGACCTGATTCGCTTTGATATGTCTGAGTACATGGAGCGCCACGCGGTGAGCCGCCTGATTGGCGCGCCTCCAGGCTACGTGGGCTTTGACCAGGGCGGCCTGTTGACCGAGGCGGTCACCAAAAAGCCGCATTGCGTGCTTTTGCTCGACGAAATAGAAAAGGCCCATCCGGACATCTTCAACGTGCTCTTGCAAGTGATGGACCACGGCACCTTGACCGACAACAACGGACGCAAGGCCGATTTCCGCAACGTCATCCTGATCATGACGACCAATGCGGGCGCCGAGACCATGAACAAGGCCACCATTGGTTTTACCAATCCGCGCGAGTCAGGCGATGAAATGGTCGACATCAAGCGCCTGTTTACGCCCGAGTTCCGCAACCGCCTGGACGCCATCGTCGGCTTCAAGGCGCTGGATGAAAACGTGATTCTGCGTGTGGTGGACAAATTCCTGCTCCAGCTCGAAACCCAGCTCGCCGAGAAGAAAGTGGACGTCACCTTTACCGACAAGCTGCGCAAGCACCTGGCGAAAAAAGGTTTCGATCCCCTCATGGGCGCGCGCCCCATGCAGCGCCTGATTCAGGA
>CANCJD010000116.1 GCA_947378275.1 Comamonadaceae bacterium | reverse complement strand
CGGGCTTGCTAGTCGTCACGGGTATCCGGTTCAAGTATTTTCGGGATGAGCGGGTCACATTCACCCGCGCAAGCCGGTCATTTTTCATCCCCGGTAGCTGGATTCCACTCTGTGTGATCGTGGCGATATTTGTCACCAAGTATGCGTTTGCCATCATGCGCGCGCTCCATGCGGAGATGGCTGGCACCGACGCCTTCATTGCTGTATTTAGCCTGGCGTACGGGTGCTACAGCGGATATTTTTCGTCCAGAGCCGCCAACTTGGTCTACGCAGCCAAAGGCACCGAATAAGGGCGCCACGCCCAAGGCTCACCCCAGCGGCAACACCACCCGCACCACCAGCCCATGCGGCGCACGGGTGTGCGCTTGCACACTGCCGCCGTGGCGCTGCGCGATTTCGGCCACGATGGCTAGGCCCAGGCCGCAGCCGCCGGGCAGTTCGCTGGCGCGCCAGAAGCGCTCAAACAGGTGGGGCAGGTCGGCGGCTTGCACGCCGGGGCCTTCGTCTTCTACTTCCAGCACGCACTCGTCGGCCTCTGTGGCGCGCACCCGTAGCGTGACGGCAGCGCCGCGCGGGCAGTAGCGCAGGGCGTTGTCGATCAGGTTGTTCAGGGCTTCGCGCAGCAGCACGCGGTCGGCGCGTGCTTGCAGGTGGTCTTCGCCTTCAAAGCCCAGGTCAATGCCGGCGGCCAGTGCGCGCGGCGTCCACTCGCGCGCCACTTCACGCGCCAGCGCGGCCACGTCCACGGGCACCAGCGCCACGTCGGCCTCGGTGCGGGCCAAACTCAGCAATTGGTTGACCAGGTGCGCGCTGCGCTGGGCGCTTTTGTGGACCTTGGTCAGGCGCTCGTGCAGGGCCTGGGGCTCGGCCTCGGTCAGGGCCAGTTCGGTTTGGCTGATCAGGCCGGCCAGCGGCGTGCGCAACTGGTGGGCGGCGTCATTCAAAAAGCGCTTTTCCTGGCTCATGCTGCGCCGCAGGGTGGTGAGCAACTGGTTGAGCGCCAGCGCCAGCGAATGCACTTCTTGCGGCGCCTGCGTCAGCTCAATGGGCGAGAGCGAGGCGGCGTTGCGGTTCGCAAGCTGGGCCTCCAGGCGCGCAAGCGGAGCCAAGCCACGGCGGATGCCCGCGTGCATCAGCACCCCCAGCACCGCGCCCAGCAGCAAGAGCGGAAACAGCACGTCGCGCACCAGTTCTTGCGCAATGGCTTCTTGCACCGCCAGGCTTTTGGCTACCTGCACGCGCATGCGCTGCTCGGTGGGCGCGTCCCCAAACGACAGCTCAATGGAGGCCACGCGCATGGGCTTGCCGTCGAGTGAAATCTCATACAACACCGGCACGTTGTCGGGCTGCAGCACGCCTTCGCCCGCTGGCCCTGGCAGCTTGCTGTTGCCCAGCAAAAAGCTGCCCGGCGGCGATGAAACCATATAGGCCAGCCGGTCGTTCGGGTCTTGTTCGAGCACGGCCTGGGCAGCTTTGGGAAAGTCCACCAGCAAGCCCGAGCCAATGGGTTTGACCTGGCGCGCCAGCGCGCGCACCGATTGGGTGAGCGACTGGTCGATGGTTTTTTCGGCATAAATCAGCGCCACCCGAAAGGCCAGCACGCCGCCCATCAGCCACAACACCAGTTGGGGCAGCAGCAGCCACAACAACAACTGGCGTTTGAGCGAAAAATTAGCGCCTGTGGCCAAGCCCGTCACGGTGCCTGCAACTCCAGCATATAGCCCAGGCCGCGCACATTGCGGATGCCCAGGCCGCTGTCTTGCAGCTTGCGCCGCAGCCGGTGCACATACACCTCCAGCGCATTCGAGCCGCCCGCAGCACCGCCTTCGGGCGCTTGCGTTTGCCAGACCGCCAGCACTTCTTCGCGGCCCACGACCTGGCCCAGTTGTTTGACCAGCAGCGTGAGCAGCGACCATTCGCGGTGGGTGAGTTCCATCGCCTCGTCGCCCAACCAGGCCATGGGCAGTTGGGGGTCCAGGCGCAGGCGGTGCTGTGGCGCGCCTTCGGTTTGCAGACTGCCGCCAAAGGCCGGCATGCGCGAGCGCCGCAGCATGGCGCCCAGGCGGGCCAGCAGTTCGGCCATGTCAAAGGGCTTGGTCAGGTAGTCGTCGGCGCCGGCATTTAGCCCTTGCACCCGGTCGTCAATGTCGTCGCGCGCCGTCAATATCAGCACCGGCAAATGCGGCAGGCGCTGGCGGATCCAGCGCAGCACCGCAAAGCCGTCCATGGGCACGCCGTGCACCGGGGGCAGGCCCAAGTCCAGCACCACGCCGTCCAGGCGCGTGGATTCCAGCAGCGCCTGCGCCTGCGCGCCGTCGCCCACTGCGTCCACGCTGTGGCCGGCGTGCATGAGTTGCGCGCACAAGCCGTCGCGCAGCAGTTCGTCGTCTTCCACCAAAAGCAAATGGGCCATGGCTTAGTGTGCCTCCATTCCAGCCAGAGTCTCGGCCAGCGCCTGCGCGCGGGCGCTGGCCACCGCTTGGCCGATGGCCGGGCCGCGCAGCCCGGCGCCTATCGCCTTTGCCGCCACCGATTCTGTATTTACGGCTTGCGCCAGCGCCAGCGCATGCAACAGGCGTGCGCCTTGGGGGTAGGGCGCGTGTTCAAAGCCCAGGCGTCCGTGCGCGTCGCATTCGCAGGCTTGCACCACTTGCGCAAAGCGCGCGGGTTTGCGAAATGCGTCGCAGCGCTCCAGCAGGCGCACGGTGGCCGCGGCGTCCAGGCTCGCGCTGCGGTGGATGTTGCCGTGTTCGCGCGCCACCACCTCGGCCAGTTCGGCGCAGGCGTGGGGCACGCGCAGGCGCTGGCACAACTGCTGGATCAGGCGCACGCTGCGCGCATCGTGGGCAATGTGGCGCGGCCACTCCGACGGCGGCGTGGTGGCTTTGCCCAGGTCGTGCACCAGGCAGGCAAAGCGCACTTCCAGGGGCGCCTGCACTTGCGCGGCGCAGCCCAGCACCATCATCACGTGCACGCCGGTGTCGATTTCGGGGTGGTGTTCGGGTGGCTGGGGCACGCCCCACAGGGCGTCTACCTCGGGCAGCACCACGGCCAGCGCGCCGCAGTCGCGCAGCACGTCAAACATCTTCGCTGGCTGGTCTTCCATCAGGCCCTTGGCCAGCTCTTGCCACACGCGCTCGGCCACCAGGTGCGCGGCTTCACCCATCTGCACCATGTTGCGCAGCAGGGTGCGGGTGTCGTCGGCTACGCTGAACTGCGCAAAGCGCGCGGCAAAGCGCGCCAGCCGCAAGATGCGCACCGGGTCTTCGGCAAAGGCGGGGCTGGCGTGGCGCAGCAGGCGCGCCGCCAAGTCACGCTGGCCGCCACAGGGGTCTACCAGGGTGGCGATGTCGGGCGTGTTGCTGCCGTCTGGCAAAGGCCGTGCGGCCATGGCGTTGATGCTCAGGTCGCGCCGGGCCAGGTCTTCTTCTAGCGTGACTGACGGGTCGGCGTGCACCACAAAGCCCCGGTAGCCGCTGCCGCTCTTGCGCTCGGTGCGGGCCAGGGCATATTCCTCGTGGGTTTGCGGATGCAAAAACACCGGAAAATCCCGCCCCACCGGCACAAAGCCCTGCGCCACCATCTGCTCGGGCGTGGCGCCCACGACCACCCAGTCGCGGTCTTGCACCGGCAGGCCCAGCAAATGGTCGCGCACTGCGCCGCCGACAAGATAGGTTTGCATTCGGGCCCGGGGCTTTGCTGCTTAGCGGTGAAGGCGGTAAGGCTCTTCAAAGTCCAAAAAGTCGTGCTCGGCCAGCGCGCCGTCGATCCAGGCCTTGACGCCGGGCAGGGCGCAGACGCGGTCCACATAGGCGCCAATCGCGTCGGGCACTGGCAGGGCATAGGTTTTAAGGCGCATGCACACCGGCGCGAAATAAGCGTCTGCAATGCTGAAGTCGCCAAACAGCAGGGGCCCGCCATGCGCTTGCAGCAAGTCGCGCCACATGTGCACCAGGCGGTCCACGTCGGCGCGCACGGCGGGCTTGTCGCGCCAGACCAGCGCGCCTTGCTCGGGCAGGTGGGCTTCGATGTTCATGGGGCAGTTGCTGCGCAGGCCCAGCAGGCCCGAATGCATTTCGGCGCAAATGCTACGGGCGTGGGCCCGGGCGGCTGCGTCGCGCGGCCACAGGTGTTTTTCTGGAAACATGTCGGCCAGGGTCTCGGCAATGGCCAGCGTGTCCCACACCGCCAGCGCGCCGTTTTGCAGCACCGGCACTTTGCCCGCCGGGTTCAAATTGGCCAGCGTGTGCTTGAACTTTGAATCTGGCGTAAACGCGTCAAAGCGCACCATCACTTCCTCAAACGCAATGCCCGCCTGCTTCATCAGCACCCAGGGCCGCATGGACCAGGACGAATAGTTTTTGTTGCCTACGTATAGTTTTAGCATCGAGAACCTCCTTGTTGAAAACCGGGGCAAGCGCCTGATTGGCGTCAGGGCGTCAGGGTGTTGTGGCTTTACGGCAAGTCCAGACCCAGCTCGGGCACGGCGGCGTCCGCAGGCCCGACCGTACCCAGGCGCGCCTTGATGGACTGGGGCTGGCCGCTGATCAGCGCCGCATACAGCGTGGTGTTAGACAGCACTTTTTTGACATAGTCGCGCGTCTCATGAAAGGGAATGCTCTCGGCCCAGGCGGCGGCCTCCATGGTCGGGCCGCCGCTGGCACCGCGCCAATTGCGCGGGCGGCTGGGGCCAGCGTTGTAGGCGGCAGCAGCCATGGGCATCGAGCCGTTAAAGCTGTCGAGCACCAGCTTGAGGTAGCCCGTGCCAATGGCGATGTTGGTGTCGCGCTCGTTGAGCTTGGCTGGGGTGAAGTCGCTCAGGCCGATTTTTTTGGCCGTCCATTTGGCGGTGGCGGGCATTACCTGCATCAGGCCGGCCGCGCCCACGCCTGATTTGGCGTCCATGATGAAGCGGCTTTCCTGGCGGATCAGGCCGTAGACATAGGCCGGGTCCAGCCCAATGGTTTGCGCGCGGGCCACCACGGCGGCCTTGAACGGCATGGGAAAGCGCTGTTCCAGGTCAATCACGCCCTTGGTTCGCTCGCTGGTGTTGATGCAGCGGTCCCACACCTCGGCGCGGCAGGCCAGGTCGGCGGCTGCCAGCAGGCCGCGGTCGTCCAGCCCGCCCTTGGCGTGCAGGTTGACGCTGTAGTTCCACTCGCGCACGCCCTCGGCGCGCAGCCCAAGGCGAATGGCGTACAGCGCGCGCTGCAGGCCGGGGTTTTGGCGGGCCACTTCTTTTTCTTCGGTGGTGGGTCCGGGCGGGCGCGGCGGCACGGTGCTGCGCTGGCCGAGTTCGTCCAACGCCAGTTGCTCATAAAACCCGCGCACGCCCGCAATGCTTTGCAGGTCGGCCAAAGCCTGGTTGCGCACCGATTCGCTGGCGCGTTGCGCCAGCACGGCGCGGGCATGCCAATAGACCCACGCCGGGTCGGTGCGCAGGTTTTGCGGCAGCGAGGCAATGGCCTGCTGCACCTGCGCCCACTGGCCTGCGCGCAGCGCCGCGCGCGCCGCCCAGACCACATGGTCTTCGTGCATCTGGTCAAAGCGGCCCTTGGCGTAAAAGTCCAGCGCGGCCGCCTCACCCTTTTGTGCGGCGCGCTTGCCAATTACGCCCCAAATCCAGCTTCGTTCCTCGGCCGTGAGCTGGGCGCGCCAGCGCAGCTTTTCTACCTCAACGGCTGCGTCTTGCGGCTCCAGATAGGCCTGGCGGATCAGCGCCAGCGCCACAAATTCGCGGGTTTGGGGCCGCAGCGCGGTGAGTTTGTCGCCCAGGTATTTGCCGGGGTTGAGGTAAATGGTGTTGACCGTTTTGACCCATTTTTCGTTCAAGGCGCCCACCGCCTGGGTTGCCACGCGCAGGCGGTCGTTTTCCATGCCAAGGCGCGCGCGCACCCAGGCCACCTGGGGCTGCAGCTTCTTGGCCTTGATCAGCTCTTCGGCCACGCCGGCGCAAGATTCGTCGGCCTCGCGCTGCGAAAGCCAGAGGTCTTGTACGGCTTTGGATACGTCGGCGCCGCTGGTAGCCCAGTCGCTCCACAGGCCGTAGCACTGGATGGCGCGGTCGTCGCCCATGCGGTACTGGGCAAACTGCTGCCTGAATGTGGGCCATTCGCGGTTGCGCCCGAGCTGCAGCAGCCAATCGGCGCGCAGGCGGTCTTCTTGGTAAGTGCCGGCGTAGCGGCCCAAAAACGCCTCAATCTCGGACTTGCCCGCCGCATCAAGCCGCGTGGACAACTCCCAGTACGCGGCCCAGGGCTCCAGGGTGGAGCCTTTGGCTGCGGGGAGCAGGCTGGAGAGGCGTTTTTGGTCGTGTTGTTTGTAGGCCTGCGCCATGTCCAGCACCGCCTCGTCGTTGCGCGGGGTGTCTAGGGCTTGGGCACTGGCGGCGCTCGCAGCCAGGCACGACACCGCGCTGTAGGCTAAAGCTGCCAAAATGGTTCGATATAACTGCATAGGCTGATTATGGACAAACCACAGGACGAGCGGGCCAAGGACAAACAGGCCTTGCGCAAGACCTTGCTGCAGCAGCGCCAGGAACT
>CANCJD010000115.1 GCA_947378275.1 Comamonadaceae bacterium | reverse complement strand
CCCTTTTGCTCGGCCTCCAGGCGGGCCTGCTTTTGTTGCAGCCAGTCGGAGTAATTGCCCTTGTAGGGAATGCCCGAGCCGCGGTCCATTTCCAAAATCCACTCGGCGGCGTTGTCCAAAAAGTAGCGGTCATGGGTAATGGCCACCACGGTGCCAGGGTAGCGCTGCAAAAACTGCTCCAGCCAGTCCACCGATTCAGCGTCCAAGTGATTGGTGGGCTCGTCCAACAGCAGCATGTCGGGCTTGCTCAGCAAGAGGCGGCACAGCGCCACGCGGCGCTTCTCGCCACCAGAGAGCACGCCGATGTTGGCGTCCCACGGCGGCAGGCGCAGCGCGTCGGCGGCGATTTCCAACTGGTGCTCAGAGTCCGTGCCAGCGGTGGCGATGATGGCTTCCAACTCGGCTTGCTCGGCGGCCAATGCGTCAAAGTCGGCGTCTTCTTCACCGTAGGCGGTATAGACCTCTTCCAGGCGCGCTTTGGCAGAAAACACCTTGCCCATGCCCGCTTCCACGCTTTCGCGCACGGTTTGGGTGGGGTCAAGCTGAGGCTCTTGGGGCAGGTAGCCGATGTTCAGGCCGGCCATGGGAATGGCTTCGCCTTCGATCTCTTTGTCCAGGCCCGCCATGATTTTGAGCAGGGTGGATTTGCCCGAACCGTTGGTGCCCAGCACGCCGATCTTGGCGCCAGGAAAGAAACTTAGGGACACATCTTTCAGAATGTGGCGTTTGGGCGGCACGATCTTGCCGAGCCGGTTCATGGAAAAAACGTATTGGGCCATTGCGGTATTCGAGGGAAATCAAAAAGGGAGAAGCCGGTATTATCGTTTGCGCGTCGCCCCCGCGCTTGCAGGCGCCACAGAGCGGCGTTTTCGGGCCCGCGGCGCAACGTGCGACAATTGGCGCACTTGCGGAGTTTCAGTTGCCCGCAATGACAGCAACATGCTGGGGATAGCAACCAAACCGGTTCGTCCCATTTTTGAATCTACCTGCCTATGACTGACCGTTGGTAAACCGCCAACGGACAGGCCGGTACGCAAGCACCCGCAAACCGGTGCATCTTTATGAACTTCGATGAATTGAACCTGGCACCCGCCATCCTGAAAGCCGTGCTTGAGCAAGGCTATGAGACCCCCACCGCCATTCAGGCACAAGCCATTCCCCTGGTGCTGGCCGGCCACGACCTGCTCGGTGGCGCACAAACCGGTACCGGCAAAACCGCAGCATTTACCCTGCCCATGCTGCAGCGCCTGTCCACCACACCGGCTGCGAAAAACAAATTCGGCGGCGTTGGCATCCGCGCCCTGGTGCTGACCCCCACCCGCGAACTCGCCGCCCAGGTGGAAGAATCCATCCGCACTTACGGCAAATACCTGGACCTAACCAGCACCGTGATTTTTGGCGGCGTGGGCATGAACCCCCAAATCTCCAAGCTCAAAAAAGGCGTTGACTTGCTGGTGGCCACACCCGGCCGTTTGCTGGACTTACAGCAACAAGGCATGCTGGACTTGGGCCAAGTGCAAATCCTGGTGCTCGATGAGGCCGACCGCATGCTCGACATGGGCTTTGTCCATGACGTGAAGAAAGTGCTGGCCCTGGTGCCCAAAGACAAGCAAAGCCTGTTGTTCTCGGCCACCTTCAGTGACGAAATTCGCGATCTGGCCAACAACCTGCTTAAAAACCCACAAAGCGTGCAAGTCACGCCGCGCAACACCACGGTGCAGCGCATCACCCAGGTGATCCACCCCGTGGGCCGTGGCAAGAAAAAGGCCTTGCTGGCGCACATCATCAACGCGCAAAACTGGAGCCAGGTGCTGGTGTTCACCCGTACCAAGTTTGGCGCCAACAACGTGGCCGAATTTCTGGAAAAGAACGGTATTTCCGCCATGGCGCTGCACGGCAACAAGAGCCAAGCCGCCCGTACCCAGGCGCTGGCAGGATTCAAGAGCGGCGATGTGCGCGCCTTGGTGGCCACCGACATTGCCGCGCGCGGCATTGACATTGACGACCTGCCGCACGTGGTGAACTACGAAATCCCCAACGTGAGCGAAGACTATGTGCACCGCATTGGCCGCACCGGCCGCGCAGGTGCTGACGGTGCCGCCGTGAACCTGGTGTGCCTGGACGAAGAAGGCTTCATGCAGGACATCGAGCGCTTTACCAAGCAAAACATTGAAGTGGTGGTGGTGGACGGCTTTGCGCCCGAACCCGGCGAACGCGCCGAGCCCATCGCCATGGGCCGCCAGACCATCTGGGGCGGCGCGGGCAAACCGCCGAGCCGCGACGTCATGCAAGCGGCCGCCAAAGCCGCGCGCACTGAAATGCTGACCCGCGTACGCGAAAGCAAAGGCCCCGGCGGCAATGGCGGCGGCAATCGTGGAGGCGGTGGCGGCCAACGCCAGGCGCAAGGCCCCCGAGGTTCTGGCAATGGTGGTGGCGGCCGCAATGGACCGGGCAACGGCCCACGCCAGGCACCGCGCGGCGCGCCACGCGACGCCGGCTTTCCCCGTGACGACGACGGCCCAGGCCGCCACGAAGACCAACCCCCACGTTCGCACGACGCCCATGCCGCGCGCCCGCGTCTGGGACCGGACCGTATGTCGAGCTTCCCCAGCGAAACCCGCGTGCCCCGCGCACCCGGCGGCCAACCTGACCCGATGCGCACCAGCGTGGACCTGATGGCCGAGCGCGGCGGTCGCCGTGGCGGCGGCTACCAAGGCAACCGCACTGGCGGTGGTGGTGGTGGCGGATATGGCGGCGGCGCTGGCGGCCAAGGGCCCCGTGGCGGTGGCGGTGGCGGCCGTGGACGCGGTGGCCCTGGCGGCAACCGTGGACCGGCTGGCCGTTAAACGCTGCAGGTCACAACAAAAAGGGCTCCTCGGAGCCCTTTTTTTATGCTCGCAAGAACAGCGTCACCAAGGGGTCGGGGCCCACCTGGCGGCTCCAGTGACCGTGAACCGCCGCATCGAAGGTGGCGCCTTCGGGCAGCACGTCGGCGCTGAAAAAGTGCTCGCCCGGGCCAAACACGCGCGAGACGCCGCCCTGGATGCCAATCTCCATCTGCCCGCCCAAGATAAAAACCCACTGCGGTGCGCCAGTGCAATGAAAGCTGCTGCGAAAACCCACGGGGCTGGTACGCAACTGGTAGCCGCCGCTGGCAAAAAGTTCGGACAACTGGGTTTGGGACGTACCCTGGTCCAGCGCCACGGCTTCTTCCTTGAAGCGGGCGCGGCCGTCCTCGTCGGTGAACAAAACGGTTTTGGTGAAATGGGTCATGGAGGCTCCGGCAGACATGAATGTCGCAATAAAGGCGACCATTGTGCTTTACGCGACGCTGTCGCCAAGGCGCCCACGACCCAGCCCATGGACACGCCCGGTCTGCGCGACAATGGCGCCATGAAAATTCTCCACACCATGCTGCGCGTCGGCAACCTACAGCGCTCCATCGATTTCTACACGCAAGTCATCGGCATGAAGCTGTTGCGCACCTCGGACAACCCCGAATACAAGTACACCCTGGCCTTTGTGGGTTTTGGCAGCAACCCCGAGCACGCCGAGTTGGAGCTCACCTACAACTGGGGCGTGGAAAGCTACGACATGGGCAGCGCCTACGGCCACGTTGCGCTGGGCATGAGCGACATTTATGCGGCCTGCGAACGCATCAAGGCCGCAGGCGGCAACGTCACGCGCGAACCCGGCCCCGTCAAGGGCGGCACAACGCACATCGCCTTTGTCACCGACCCTGACGGCTACAAGATTGAATTGATTCAGCGCCTGGGCGCCGAATAGCCCATGGGCACCCGGTCTTTGGACGTGCGCGGCGCGTGGCTGGTCTTTGGCTCGGCCACGGCGTGGAGCTTTGGCGGCGCCATCGCGCGTTTTTTGACGGTGGGCGACAGTTGGACCGTGGTGTTTTGGCGCTCGGTGTTTGCTGCCTCGTTTTTGCTGGTTTTCATGCTGTGGCAAAACGGGCGCAAGGCCACGGTGGCGCTGTTTCTGGCCATGGGCTGGCCCGGCGTGGGCGTGGCGGCGTGTTTTGCGCTGGCGTCCACCTGTTTTGTGGTGGCGCTGGCTTACACCACCGTGGCCAATGTGCTGCTGCTGCAAGCCGGCGTGCCGCTGATCGCCGCGCTGATGGCCTATGTGTTTTTTCGTGAACGCATACCGCGCGCCACCTGGATTGCGATTGCCGCGGTGATTTCTGGCGTGGCAGTGATGGTGTCGGAGTCTTTTGGCGGCAATGTGTCGCCCATCGGGGACGGTCTGGCGCTGCTGGTCGCGCTGGCATTTGCCACAGCCACCGTTATCACGCGGCGCCATGCGCACGTGGCCATGATGCCGGCCGTGTGCCTGGGCACGGTGATTGCCGCCTGTGTGTCGGCCACTATGGCGAGCGGCTTTGCGGTCAACGCCAAGGACGGGGCGCTTCTGTTTGCCTTTGGCGCGCTGAACCTGGGCCTGGGGCTGGCGCTGTTTGTCACCGGTGTGCGGCTGCTGCCTTCGGCGATTGCGGCATTGATCGGCATTGCTGAGCCGGTGCTCGGGCCCGTCTGGGTTTGGTTAATCCACAACGAGATTCCCAGCCAACGCACGGTGCTGGGCGGCGCCATGGTGTTTGTGGCGCTGCTGGCGCATATCGTCTGGCAGCTGCGCCAGCCTGCGGCGGAAGTCGGTGGGAAATAAGCTGCGGCGAACACCGCGTTGACACGACGCCGCCGCCAAACCGCAAGGCTTGGCGGTGGTTTGCGTTTAAAAGGACAAGACGAGCGAAGTGCCCAGGCTGTTCTTGGTCTTGCTGTACGTGCCGTCGTCCATCAAGAAGTTGTAGCCCGTGGACTGGTCCAAGCGGTACTCGGTTTTCCACTGGGTGTTGGCGTTGATCTGGTAGTTGGTACCCAGGCTCAGACGGGTGAGGTTGGCGCCGGTGGTGGCGTAGCCTGTATCGGCATCAAGCGCGATCACCGTGCCGGTGGAATCGCGTTCCGGTCCAAGTCCATTGCCAAAAGTTCCGCCGTTGTCGTAATAGGTTCCGCCGCCGTTGTTGCTGTTCTTGATGTAGTCTGCGCGGGCCATGAGTTGCAAGCGAGGAACGATTTTGTAACTCACAAATGCAGAAACTCCAGCCCATTGCGCAGTGCCACCGTTGGCTGCCGCGCGCTGCATTTCACCCAGCGTAAGCTGACCGTTGTACTGCCAATCACCGCGCGTGACGCCTCCGTCCAGCGCCATGATGTTGAAGTTGCGGTTGTTGGATCCGTGCAAGCCGGAGACGCCAATGTAAGTAGTTTCATCGGGGTAGTAATCGAGGCGGTAGGCCAATGCCACGGTGGAGGCGCTCGATGAAGCTGTGCTGAAAGTCGCTGCGGTCTCCTGTTCCGCTGGAACCGGGTCTTTGAACAAAACGGTGTTGTCATCCGCGCTCTTGTCCACATTTCCTACCAGCCACTTGAGCGCAACCTTGCCGCCGTTAAGCGTGTGCGACATGCCCATGCCCGTATAAACGGTGGCGCCCGCCAGGTCGTACAAAGCGTTGTGGGTAATGAACTGGTTGCCCAAGGTGGCATTGGCGTTCGCAAACACCATTTCATAGCCCTGGAAATCGGGAATCAAGCCGGCAATGATACGGTTGTCCTTGTTCAGCGGAATGGACAGCGAAGCCTCATGCACTTGCGGGTCGCCGCCGGGCATCAGGCGCAGCGTCCAGTCCACGCCCTGCCCGTCTTGCGACTCTTTGGTGATTTGCAGCATGGCGAATTCGCCCACGCCATTTCCGGCAGAGGCGCTGAAATCATGCTTTTTGTCAGCGTCGTTGTATTTGTAAGCCGCCTCAATGACGCCATTGATCTTCATGCCCGAAAAGCCCGAGGCCTCAGACGCAGTCTGTTGCAGCTCAATCTTTTGCTCCAAGCGGTTCACCTGTTGCACCAGTGGTGCGGGTTCGGTGGCGTTGCTCAGGGCTTCGAGTTTTTCTTGCAGCATCTTGAGCTGCGCCTTGAGTTGGTCAATTTCTTTGCGCGTGTCAGCTGACGTTTGCGCCAAAGCACTGGCCAGCGGAAACAGGCTGGCAATGGCCAACACACACAGTTTTTTCTGAAAGCGCATATCTCACTCCGGTAGATAAAAAAGACAAAACCAAGGCACCCGTGCCAGTCTTCGGTGCAGCGCAAGCCCCTGCACCTTTTGACACTGAATGCTTCAGAGCAATAAGCGCGCCGCCCCGGCCCACTCCATTCCAAGCCCGCAATGGTAACGATTTGCAGGCCAAGTTTGGGGGAAATGCGCAAGAAATTGGCAAAGCACGCTTACGACCTGCCCCATTGGCCTGCCGGTTCGCTCACCATTTGGGTGCAGCCCGCCGCGCGCTCGTGGGCGCGCACCATAAAGAGAATGTCAGCCCGAAGATGTCAAGCCACCGCTGCGCCCGCCTCAGCCACCAGCCAGTCCTTCAAAGCCATCACGTCGCTGCGCGCACGCCCGGCGCGTGACGCCACGATGTACATGGGCTGGTCGGTGGTCACACTTTGGGGCACCGGGCGCACCAGGCGGCCTTGGGCGATCAGCGGCTCCACGATGTGGCGCCAGCCCAGCGCCAG
>CANCJD010000114.1 GCA_947378275.1 Comamonadaceae bacterium | reverse complement strand
GGCGGCTCCATCGCCCCGTTCATTCCAAAGCCCAACGGCGGCTGTTGGAAGCCCCAGAAACCGCCCATGCCCGAGGGCGCAAAGAGCGGACGCACCGGCGAGCGGGCAATCTGCTCCACCGTGGCGCTGATTTGCAGCAAGTACTGCGGGTTGCTGTCGCTTTGCGTCAGGCCCACCTCGGCCAGTGCGGCGTGGGCCAAGGCCTCCAAGCTCTCCTGGGCCGCTTGGGCCCGGGCATCGCCACTTTGCGAGGGCAGCCGGTCAAAGCGGTAGGTGGTTTGGGTCGCGGGCGCCAGGCTACCGGTAAAGCTGCGCACCTCGCTGTCGATCACCCGCGAACTGGCACATGCGCCCAAGCCCAAGCTGACTACCAGGCTCAAGAGCAAAGCGCGCAGGGTTGGGGTGCGTCCGCTTGGCGCAGGGGGAGCGTTCATGCCGGTGTTGCCTTACAAGACCCGCAGTGGCAGGCCGGCCACCATGGGCATGGAAAACGATTCCTGGTCAAAAGCCATGTCACCGTCGGGCTCAGCCACGCCGGTGGTGCGCACGGCTTCAAAGTCGTGCAGGCCGGTGTCCATCAGGTGCGAGGGCACCACGTTGTGCAAGGCAGTAAACATGCTCTCGATGCGGCCGGGGTATTGCTTTTCCCAGTCGCGCAGCATGTTGCCGATTTGCTTGCGCTGCAGGTTTTCCTGGCTGCCGCACAGGGTGCACGGAATGATGGGGAATGCGCGGTGTTCTGCCCAGCGCACCAGGTCTTTTTCCACCACATTGGCCAGCGGGCGGATCACGATATGGCCGCCGTCGTCGCTCACCAGCTTGGGCGGCATGCCCTTGAGCTTGCCGCCAAAGAACATGTTCAAAAAGAAGGTTTGCAAGATGTCATCGCGGTGGTGGCCCAGCGCGATTTTGGTCACCTTGAGCTCATCGGCCACTCGGTACAAAATTCCCCGGCGCAGGCGGCTGCACAGGCTGCACATGGTTTTGCCTTCAGGAATCACCTTCTTGACGATGCTGTAAGTGTCTTGCGTCTCGATATGAAAAGGCACGCCGAGCTGCTTCAAATAGGCCGGCAAGATGTGGTCGGGAAAACCGGGCTGCTTTTGGTCCAGATTGACCGCAATCAGCTCAAAATTAACCGGCGCGCGCTGTTGCATCTTGAGCAGCAAATCGAGCATGGCGTAGCTGTCTTTGCCGCCGGACACACAGACCATCACGCGGTCGCCTTCTTCGATCATGTGGTAGTCCATGATGGCTTGGCCCACCTGGCGGCACAGACGTTTTTCCAGTTTGTGCGTCTCATGGGCGGCGCGTTGCGCCGCTTCGCGCGTGTCACCTTGCGCTGCAGGCGGTACTTTGAGCGGCGGCGGGGCCAGGTCGGGTTCGGTCCAAATAGCGTTCATGGGGGTCTCGTTCAAGGTTTACCACTGTCCGGTTTCGACGCGGATGGCGACTTCGCAGTCGTCAAAAATTTCCAGCTTCGCGATCTTCACCCGCACACCCAAAACACCGGGCAGCTGCATCAGGCGGTCCGCCAGCTTGCCGATAAGGCTCTCCAACAGGTTTACGTGCTCGGCTGTGCATTCATTGATGATGATCTGCCGCACCTTGCGGTAGTCGAGCACATGGTTGATGTCGTCGTCGCTGGGCTGCAGGGGCTGCGTGCCCAGGTTCAACTCGGCGTCCACCTGGATCGGCTGGGGCGCGGTAAGTTCGGACTCCAAGATGCCCAGATTGGCCTCAAAGCGCAAGCCCGTGAGGTTCAGGGTTTGGTTGCCAGTGGTGCGTTGCTGCATGAAATACGCCTTACATCAGGGAGAAATCGCGCTCAAAGCGCATCAGGTGCTGGCCGCCATCCACCAGCAAGGTGGTGCCGGTAATCGACTGGTTTTCCATGGCAAAGCGCACGGTGGCCGCCACGTCGCCCGGGGTGGACGAGCGCCCCAGGGGCGAGAGCTTGTGCAAGGCGGCAAACTTGTCGTCGCTGAGCATGTGGCTGGTGATCGTCAGGCCCGGCGCCACGCCCACCACCCGCACCAGCGGGCTCAGCGCCAGCGCCAGCATGGTGGTGGCCGCCTCTAAAGCGGCTTTGGACAGGGTGTAGCTAAAGAAGTCGGGGTTCTGGTTCCAGAGCTTTTGGTCCAGCATATTGACCACCACGCCGCTGCAGGGCGCGCCCAGCGCTTGCTCGGGCAGGGCGCGGTTGCGCGCGTCAATGTGTGTGTGCAGGGCCTGGGCCAGCAAAATCGCGGCGCCCGTGTTGGCGCGCAGGTGCTTTTCCATGGCGGCAAAGCCAAAGTTGGCGGCGTTGTCGTGCTCGAAGGTAGACGCGCTGTTGACGACCGCGTCCAGATTGCCAAATTGCTCCACCACGCTGGGCAGCAAATGGCGCACCGCCACTTCGTTGCCCAGGTTGGCGCGAAAGCTCGCAGCGCCTGGCGTCAGGGCCGAACACTCGGCTACGGTGCGGGCGGCGTCTTCTACCGAGTCGCGGTAGTGCACCGCCACCCGCCAGCCGCTGGCGGCCAGCGCCAGGGCAATCTCGCGGCCCAGGCGCTTGGCGCCACCGGTGACCAGCACACTGGGGCTGTTCGGGCGGGCGGGGGGCAGGGGCGGGGACGACATAAAAGGGGACAATCCGAAAAAACCAGGCGCTGTGCACTGGCGAGAACCACAATGAAGACTCCGAGTTTAACGAGCCCCCCTATTCCTGAGCCCCACCAAGCCCAAGCTGCGGGCCACCCCGCGGCGCCCACCGTGTCTGACGCGCTGGCGCAGCACATGGCGCAGGCGGTGCGCGACCAGGGCGGCTGGATCGGCTTTGACCGCTTTATGGCGCTGGCCCTGTACACGCCGGGCCTGGGCTATTACGCCGCCGACCTGCCCAAATTTGGCGCCATGCCAGCAGCCCCCGGCGGCGCGCCGGGCAGCGATTTTGTGACGGCGCCCGAGATCAGCCCCTTGTTCGGCTACGCCTTGGCGCGCCAGGTGGCGCAGGCCTTGCAGGCCACCGGCACGTACGAAGTGTGGGAATTTGGCGCAGGCACCGGGGCGCTGGCTGAGCAGGTGTTGTCGGCTTTGCGGGAAATGCAGGTGCCGCTGGCGCGCTACACGATTGTGGATTTATCGGGCTCGCTGCGCGCGCGCCAGCAAAGCCGTCTGGCGCCCTTTGGCGAACAGGTGCAATGGGCCAGCGCGTTGCCAGCGCAAATGCGCGGCGTGGTGCTGGGCAACGAGCTGATCGACGCCATGCCGGTGCAACTGCTCTCGCGTGTGGACGGCGTTTGGCACGAGCGCGGCGTGGCGCTGGCACCGGCTCCCGCTCCTGCGGATGCGGGTGCGAGTGAACTTGCTGACGGTGCAGCCCCAGCGCAAGACGCCTTCGTCTGGGCCGACTGCCCCACGGCGCTGCGCCCACCCATGGAGATTGAAGGCGACCACGATTACCTGACCGAGATCCACCCGCAAAGCGAGGCCTTTGTGCGCACCCTGGCCCAGCGCCTGGAGCGAGGTGCGGTGCTGTTGCTGGACTACGGCTTTCCCGAGGCCGAGTACTACCATCCCCAGCGCCACATGGGCACGGTGATGTGCCACCAGGCGCACCGCAGCGACGCCGACCCGCTGGTGCGCGTCGGCGAAAAAGACATCACTGCCCACGTCAACTTTACGGCGCTGGCGCTGGCCGCCCAGGACGCGGGCATGGAAGTGCTGGGCTACACCAGCCAGGCGCATTTTTTGATCAACTGCGGCTTGGTGGACTTGATGCAGGCCGCCGCCTTGCCGGTGCGTGCGTCGGCACAGCGGCTGATCTTGGAGCATGAGATGGGGGAGCTGTTCAAGGTGATTGCGCTGGGGGTGGGCGCGCCTTGGCAGCCGCTGGGGTTTGGGCGTGGGGATCGGACGCATCGGCTCTAACTTTCACTTTAACTTCCATCCCCCCCTATCCCCCCGACCCCCTTTCCACCCCGGCGGGGTGGAAAGGGGGAGCTAACAGCCACATTTGATTTCGTCGCTTCGGCTAGGGCACCACTGGCCACCGTTGCCGCCCGCTGGGCGAGAGAGGGGTTGGGGGAGAGAGTGGGAGAACGCTGCACGGGCACCGCTGGCCACTTTGTGGAAACTAGGCCGATTTCAACGGTTAGCATCGCCGCCTGCGGCGTGTGCTTGCCCACAGAGCAGCCAGAGCACGCCATGATCGAACAGCACTTTTTTTGAATAACGCTTATGTCCCTTACTGCTGCAAACCTGACTTTCCCTCCCACCATGGCGCCCGTAGCGTGTGTTGACATTGGCGGCACCAAGGTGGCCGTGAGCGTGGCCGATGCGCAGGGTGTGCGTGGCAAGCTGGCCGAACCGACCGCCACGGTGGGCGACCGGGGCGCGCTAGCCGCCCAAATCATCCGCATGGTGGCGCAGAGCTGCGCCAATGCCGGGGTGGCCGTGGCCGACTTGTCGGCCGTGGGCGTGGTGTCTTGCGGGCCCTTTGTCATGGCCAACGGCCTGATTGAGCTGGCCGCGCCCAATATCTGCGGCGGTATTGCGGGTAAGGCGCGCGGCTTGCCCAACGACTGGCCCACCGCTTATCTGGAAGCACCGCTGCGCGCCGCGTTTGCCAATGTGCGGGTGGAAAACGACGGCGTGGGCGCGCTCGAGGCCGAACGCCGCTGGGGTGCGCTGCAGGGCTTGGACCATTGCGCCTATGTGACCTGGAGCACCGGCATTGGCATGGGCGTGTGCGTGGACGGCCATATTTTGCGGGGCAAAAACGGCAACGCTGGCCACGCTGGCCACAGTTTTGTCAGCGACAACCAAGACGCCTTGTGCGGCTGCGGCAACGTGGGTGATGTAGAAGGCCTGATTGCGGGCAACGCGATTGCGCGGCGTTTTGGCGCGCAGGGCTACGCGGACGCCGCGGCGCTGCTGGCCGCTGCCCGCACGGGACAGGCGGAGGCGCTGGCCTTGGTGGACGAGTTGTGCCGCGTCATGGGCCGGGCGATTTACAACATGGTGGTCACGCTCGATTTGCAGCGCGTGAGCATGGGTGGCAGCGTGTTTTGGCACCACCGCGACTTTTTGCTACCCAAGGTGGCGGCCCACGTGCAGGGCAAGCTCACTGCGCTGACCGACGGCGTGGACATCGTGCCCGCTGGTCTGGGCAACGCCGTGGGCGACTACGCCGCGCTGGCCCTGGTCATGGGCTAAAGCGCACCTGCGCAGCCACCTAGGGAAAGTCCCAGTAGCCGATGGTGGATAATTAATTAAAAATTAATTAATCCGTACTGGCGTGGTGCCGGTGCGGAGAAAACCTCCTTGCGCACTTTGTATGTGCAAGTACCAACCGAACGGAACACATTATGTTGAAGCTTTCTCAATTGGCCACCGCAGTGGCTTTGGTGGTCGCAGGCGCGGCGGCAATGGCGGGTGAAGTCGAAGTGCTGCACTACTGGACTTCGGGTGGCGAGGCCAAGTCGGTCGCCGAACTCAAGAAAATCATGCAGGCCAAGGGCCACACCTGGAAAGACTTCGCAGTGGCCGGTGGCGGCGGTGACAACGCAGCCACCGTGCTCAAAAGCCGCGTGGTCTCGGGCAACCCCCCAGCCGCTGCCCAAATCAAGGGCCCAGCGATTCAAGAATGGGCTGCTGAAGGCGTGCTGGCCAACCTGGACGCAACTGCCAAGGCCGAAAAGTGGGACACCCTGCTGCCTGGCGTCGTGGCCAATGTCATGAAATACAAGGGCAACTACGTGGCTGCCCCCGTCAACGTGCACCGCGTCAACTGGATGTGGGCGAACGCCGCTGTCCTGAAAAAAGCCGGTGTGACTGGCACGCCCAAGACCTGGGACGAGTTCTTTGCTGCTGCTGAAAAAGTCAAAAAAGCCGGCCTGATCCCCGTGGCGCACGGTGGCCAAAACTGGCAAGACTTCACCACCTTTGAATCGGTGGTGTTGGGCGTGGGCGGTGCCAAGTTCTACAGCGACGCACTGGTCAAGCTCGACCAAAAAGCGCTGACCAGCGACACCATGAAGAAGTCGCTCGAGACCTTCCGCAAGATCAAGGGTTACACCGACGCAGCTTCTCCTGGCCGCGACTGGAACCTGGCTACTGCCATGGTGATCCAAGAGAAAGCCGCTTTCCAGTTCATGGGTGACTGGGCCAAGGGCGAGTTCTCGGCGGCCGGCAAGGTGCCGGGCAAAGACTACATCTGCGCTGCTGCGCCTGGCACGGCCAACGCCTACACCTTCAACGTGGACTCGTTTGCCATGTTCAAGCTGAAAGACGCCGGTGCCCAAAAGGCCCAGGCTGATTTGGCCGCTTCCATCATGGGCACCGAGTTCCAAGAAGTGTTCAACCTGAACAAGGGCTCTATCCCTGTGCGTTTGAACATGGACATGGCCAAGTTTGACGACTGCGCCAAGCTGTCGGCCAAAGACTTCGTGTCTACCGCCAAGTCCGGCGGCCTAGTGCCATCGGTTGCCCACGGCATGGCGATTGCGCCGGCTGCTGAAGGCGCGATCAAGGACGCTGTGAGCCAGTTCTGGAACGACGACAAGATCTCGGTCGCCGACGGCGTGGCCAACATCGCCAAGGCAGCTGCTACCAAGTAAGCCGC
>CANCJD010000113.1 GCA_947378275.1 Comamonadaceae bacterium | reverse complement strand
CAGGGTGCCGACCTGGTGGCCGTGGACACCGAGACCACCTCGATTGACGAGATGCGCGCCGAAATCGTGGGTATCAGCCTGTGCGTGCTGGCAGGCGAGGCCGCCTATATTCCGCTGGCGCATCGCTACCCCGGCGCGCCCGAGCAGCTGCCGCGCGAGGAAGTGCTGGCGCGCCTCAAGCCCTGGCTGCAAGACGCTTTACGCCACAAGCTGGGCCAGCACGTCAAGTACGACCGCCATGTGTTTGCCAACCACGGCATTGAGGTGCAGGGCTACGCCCACGACACCATGCTGCAAAGCTATGTGCTTGAGGTGCACAAGCCCCACGGCTTGGCCAGTCTGGCCGAGCGCCACCTGGGGCGTAGCGGCCTGAGCTTTGAAGACCTGTGCGGCAAGGGCGCGAGCCAAATCTGCTTTGACCAGGTGGACATCGCCCGCGCCGCCGAATACGCCTGCGAAGACGCCGACATGACGCTGGAAGTGCACCAGATCCTGTGGCCGCAGATTGCCGCCAACGAGAAACTGCGCTTTGTCTATGAGCTGGAAATCGCCAGCAGCGAGGCGCTTTACCGCATTGAGCGCAATGGTGTGCTGATTGACGCACCCACCCTGGCCGCGCAAAGCCAGACCCTGGGCGCGCGCATTTTGGAGCTGGAAACCGAGGCCCATGCGCTGGCGGGCCAGCCCTTCAATTTGAGCAGCCCCAAGCAGATTGGCGAAATATTCTTTACCAAGCTCGGCCTGCCCGTGGTCAAGAAAACCGCCACTGGTGCGCCCAGTACCGACGAAGAAGTGCTGGAAAAGCTGGCCGAAGACTTTCCCCTGCCCGCCAAAATTTTGGAGCACCGGGGCTTGGCCAAGCTCAAAGGCACGTACACCGACAAACTAGCCCAGCTCGCCCACCCGCGCACAGGCCGGGTGCACACGCACTACGCCCAGGCCGTGGCCGTGACCGGGCGCTTGTCCAGCAACGATCCCAATTTGCAGAATATCCCGATCCGCACGCCCGAGGGGCGGCGCGTGCGCGAGGCCTTTGTGGCACCGGCGGGCAGCGTGATTGCCAGCGCCGATTACAGCCAGATTGAGCTGCGCATCATGGCGCATATCAGCGGGGACGAGGCGCTTCTGCACGCCTTCCAACAAGGCCTGGACGTGCACCGCGCCACCGCCGCCGAAGTGTTTGGCGTGGCGGTAGACCAGGTCAGCAGCGAGCAGCGGCGCTACGCCAAGGTGATCAACTTTGGCCTGATTTACGGCATGAGCGCGTACGGCCTGGCCCGCAACCTTGGCATCGACAACACCGCCGCCAAAAACTACATCGAACGTTACTTTGCACGGTTCTCGGGTGTGAAGCGCTATATGGACGACACCCGCGCCCAGGCCAAGGCGCGCGGCTATGTGGAAACCGTTTTTGGTCGGCGCCTGTATTTGCCTGAGATCAACTCCCCCAACGGTCAGCGCCGCGCCGGGGCCGAACGCGCAGCCATCAACGCGCCCATGCAGGGCACGGCAGCAGACCTGATCAAGCTGAGCATGGTCAAGGTGCAGCAGACGCTGGACGCTGAGCACCGCGCCACCAAAATGATCATGCAGGTGCACGACGAACTGGTGTTTGAGGTGCCGCTGGCGGAGGTGGAATGGCTCAAGCTCGAAATTCCGCGCCTGATGGCCGACGTGGCCACGCTCAAAGTGCCGCTTTTGGCCGAATTGGGCGTCGGTCCCAACTGGGACCAGGCGCATTGACCAAGGTGTGCCAGCGCACATGGTGCTGCGGCACAATCCCAACCCTGGCCCCTCGGGGCTAGCACCGTTCAACACGGCCTGACGCGGCCTCTCGCCGCGCCACCGGCCCGCTTTTCAAACCAAGGGATCCGCCCGCCATGAACCAAGACACCCTGCAAGACGCCCACGCACTGCTGGACGCACGCCCCAGCGACGCCCAACCCAGCCGCCGCACCGCCCTCAAAGCCGCTGCAGGCGCCGGGTTTGCCGCCGCCGTGCTGCCCGTCACCGCCCAAACCCTGGTCGTCACGTCCAGCGAGGGCTTGCTGGCCGGCCCGGTCAAGATTGACGTGGGCGGCTACGCCTTGCTCGCCTATCGCGCAGCGCCCTTGAACGCCAAAAATGCGCCGGTGGTGCTGGTGATTCCCGAAATCTTTGGCCTGCACGAACACATTGCCGATGTGACGCGGCGCTTGGCCCGTCTGGGCTACATGGCCATTGCGCCCGACCTGATGGCGCGCCAGGGGGACGCATCGAGCTACGCCGACATGGGCAAGCTGATGGCCGAAGTGGTGTCCCAAGTGCCCGACGCCCAAGTCATGGCCGACCTGGACGCCACCGTGGCCTGGGCCGCACGCAACGGTGGCGACACATCGCGCCTGGCGATTACTGGTTTTTGCTGGGGCGGGCGCATTGTGTGGCTCTATACCGCGCACCAGCCGCAAATCAAAGCCGGTATCGCCTGGTACGGCCGTCTGGTGGGCCAAAGCACGCCGCTCACGCCGGTGCATCCGGTGGACGTGGCGGGCAAGCTGCATGCGCCGGTGCTGGGCCTGTACGGTGGCGCGGACACGGGCATCCCGCAGGCTACGGTGGACGCCATGCAAGCAGCGCTGGCCGCTGCACCTGCGCCGGCCAAGGCCTCGCAATTTGTGGTGTATCCGGACACGCCGCACGCTTTTCATGCAGACTACCGCCCCTCCTACCGCAAGGAAGCGGCGCAAGACGGCTGGCATCGCCTGACGCAGTGGCTCAAGCAGCACGGCGTATGAGCCTGGTTTTTCTGCAGCGCAGGGGTTCCCAATGATTTTGTTTGCCATTCTGGTTGGCACCTTGTTCGCGGGCGTGGGAAGCGTCTGGGTGGCCGCCGCCCTGAGTTTTGGCGTGCTGGCGCGCTACACGCAGCACATGCTGAGTCTGGCAGCCGGCGCCTTGCTGGCGACCGCGTTCATGCACCTCTTGCCCGAGGCGTTTGAAAGCGGTATCGGGCCGGACCACCTGTTCATGACGCTGCTCATTGGCCTGGTGTTTTTCTTTTTACTGGACAAGGCCGAGCTTTGGCACCACGGGCACGAGCATGGGGTGCTCCCGTCTGCGGAGCCAGCCCACGACCATGCTGGCTCGCATGACCACGACCACAGCCACGCACATTCGCACACCGGCGGTGGCTGGGCGGTGTTGGCGGGTGACAGCGTGCATTGTTTTGGCGACGGCGTGCTGATTGCCGCCGCGTTTATGGCTGATATGCGCTTGGGCGCCATTGCTGCGCTGGCGGTGCTGGCGCACGAGGTGCCGCACCACATGGGCGACTTGATGGTCTTGCGCTCCAGCACCACGGACCGCAAGGCGGCGCTGATCAAGGTGTCGCTGGCCGGTTCGGTCACGGCGCTGGGCGGCGTGCTGGGCTTTTGGCTGGTGGAGCGGCTCGCAGAGTTGCTGCCTTACTTTTTGGTGGTGGCGTCCAGTAGCTTTATGTACGTGGCCCTGGCCGATTTGATTCCCCAGTTGCAAAAGCGCCTGGGCGCGCGGCAGACCGCGGCGCAGATTGCCTGGTTGCTGATCGGCATTGGCCTGGTGACATTGGTCAGCAGCTTGGCGCACCAGCATTAGCCAGGGTTTTCCGCCGTGTTTCGCTGCCTTTTTTGAATTGATGAAATGTATTTCTATGCCCGCAATGCCTAACCTTGGTGGAATACGGCCTTGGCTGGCGCTGGGCGCTGTGTTGCTTTCAGGCTGCGCGCTCAACCTGCCGCCCAAGACCGTGCCTTTACAGGTAAGTCCGCAGTGGCAGGCCCCGCTGCCGCACCAAGGCCAGCTCAGCAGCCTGCGCGGCTGGTGGCAGTCGCAGGGCGATCCGCTTTTGCTCGATTTGCTGGACGCCGCCCAAGACGCCAGCGCCAGCGTGGCCCAGGCCGAAGCGCGGCTGCAATCGGCCCGCGCCAACCAGACCGCTGCACGTGCCGCACTGCTGCCGCGTGTGGACGGCAGTCTGGCCACCAGTCGGGGCCAGACCCAGCCGGCCACGCCAGTGGCCACCAGCACCGTCATCGGCGCACAAGCCTCGTGGGAGCTCGATTTGGTTGGCGCCAACCGGGTGGTTAAAGACGCCGCGGACGCGCAAGTCCAGGCCGGTCAGGCCCAATGGCACGACGCCCGGGTGGCCGTGGCCGCCGAGGTGGCCAACACCTACTTTGGCCTGCGCGCCTGCCGCCGTCAGGCGGATATCGCCGCGCGCGACGCCGCCTCGCGCCAGGAAACCGCGCGCCTCACCGACCTGTTGCTGGGCGCCGGACTGGTGCGTAGCGGCGATTTGGCTTTGGCCCAAGCCAGTGCCGCCGACAGTCGCCGCCGCCTGACCCAGCAAAACGCCGACTGCGATCTGTCGGTCAAAGCCCTGGTGGCCTTGACGGCGCTGGACGAAACCACCTTGCGCCAGCGCCTGAGCGCCAACCCCGTACCTTCGCCAGAGTTGCCAGGCTTTGCCGTGGCCCAGGTACCCGCACAAACCATCAGCCAGCGCCCCGACGTGTTTGCCGCCGAGCGCGATGTGCTGGTCGCCAGTGCCGCCGTGGGCAGCGCCCAGGCCCAACGCTGGCCGCGCCTGACCCTCAGTGGCTCCATTGGGGCCTTGCGCTACAGCAGCGCCGGGGCGGACACCGACATGAGCACCTGGTCTTTTGGCCCGCTGGCCCTGAGCCTGCCGCTGTTTGACGCCGGGCAGCGCGCTGCCAACGTGGACGCCGCGCAAGCCAACTACGCCCAAAGCGTAGTGGCCTACCGCGCCAAGGTGCGCGCAGCCGTGCGCGAGGTGGAAGACGCGCTGGTGGCACTGCAAAGCGCCCAGGCCCGGCGTGCGGACGCCACGCTCGCATTGCGTGGCTACGCCCAGGCTTTGGACTCCAGCGCCCAGCGCTACCAACAAGGTATGGCCAGCCTGGTGGAGCTCGAAGAGGCCCGCCGCTACGCGCTGGCCGCCGAGTCGGCGCTAGACGCGCTGCAACTTGAACGCCAACGCGCCTGGGTCAGCCTGTACCGGGCTGCAGGCGGCGGTTGGGAGCCCGAAGGCGCACAGGCCGCATCGGCGCCCGGCCCCGGCGCCACGCCCTGATTTGCCAAGAACCGACCAAATACCTGCTGCATGAAATCGAAAGCTGCCTCCATGAATGTGTTGACCGTACTGACCCACCCCCGTCTGGCGCTGGGCCTGCTGGCTTTTGGCGTCTTGCTTATTGCCTCCGGTTTGCTGGCGGGCACGTCGCTTGCCGCTGACCCCAAGCCTGCGGCAGGCGCACTAGCCAAACCAGCACTTACGGTAAACACGGTGCAAGCCACCACGCGCAGCATTCCCACTGTTTTGGCGGCCAACGGCAACGTGCTGGCCTGGCAAGAGGCCAGCGTGGGCGCCGAAATAGGTGGCGTGCGGGTGCAAGAGCTGCACGCCAACGTGGGCGACACGGTGCAGCGCGGCCAGTTGCTGGCCAGCCTAGTGGCCGACGGCGTGCAGGCCGACGTGGCCTTGGCGCGCGCCCAACTGGCCGAAGCCCAGGCCAACAGCGTAGACGCACTCGCCAACGCCGAGCGCGCCCGCAGCCTGCAAAACACCGGCGCCATCAGCGCCCAGCAAATTGCCCAACTTTTGACCGCCGAACAAACTGCCAAGGCGCGCGTGGAATCAGCCAAGGCCGCGTTGGACGCGCAACTGCTGCGCCTCAAACACACCCAGGTGCTGGCGCCTGACAGCGGCACCATCACCCAGCGCAGCGCCGCCTTGGGTGCGGTGGTGGGGGCGGGCAGCGAGATGTTTCGCATGGTCCGCCAAGGGCGCCTGGAGTGGCGTGCCGAGCTGACATCGGCCGAATTGAGCCGGGTGCCGGTGGGCACCTCGGTGGTGGTAAGCGCCCCCGGTGGCGCGCAGGCGCAGGGTCGGGTGCGCATGGTGGCACCCACCGTAGACCCGCAAACCCGGCTCGGGCTGGTGTATGTGGATTTGCTCGGGCCCGTGGCGCCGTCCAAGGCGCCGCTGTCGCAAGGGTTCAAACCCGGCATGTACGCGCAGGGCAGCTTTATGCTGGGCAAGTCGGATGCGCTGACGATTCCACAGCAAGCGGTGGTGGTGCGCGACGGCTTTAGCTACTGCTTTGCGGTGCAGCCCGACGGACGCGTGGCGCAACTCAAGATCAGCACCGGGCGGCGCGTGGGCGATGCGTCGGGCGGCTTGATTGAGGTGCTGGGCGGCCTGCCCCAGGGCGCCGTGGTGGTGGCCGGTGGCGCCGGTTTTCTGAACGACGGCGACACGGTGAAAACCGTGGCGACGGCGCCGAAGGCCACAACGACGGCGCCCAAGGCTGCGGCGGCAGCCAGCGCGGCGCGCGCGCCCTAAGGAGCGGGTGTGAACTTTTCCTCGCTTTCGATCAAAAACCCGGTTCCGGCCATCATGCTGTTTGCCCTGCTGTCGCTGGCAGGGCTGCTGGCGTTTCGCGCCAGCGTGGTGCAAGACTTTCCGGACATTGAGCTGCCCATCGTCACGGTCAGCGCCAGCCTGAGTGGCGCGGCACCGGCGCAGTTGGAAACCGAGGTGGCCCGCAAGATCGAGGACGCCGTGGCCAGCCTGGCCGGGGTTAAAAACATTTACACCAAGGTATTGGATGGCAGCGCCACGGTGACGGTGGAATTTGTGCTGGAAAAGCCCATCAACGAAGCCGTTAACGATGTGCGCGACGCCGTGGC
>CANCJD010000112.1 GCA_947378275.1 Comamonadaceae bacterium | reverse complement strand
GCCTTGGCCGTGGGAATCAGCTCGCGGCCTTCGCGCAGCATGTATTTCTCGGCAATCAAGCCTTCAATAATGCTCGAACGCGTGGCGGGCGTGCCCAGGCCTTTTTCCTGCATGGCTTCGCGCAGCTCGTCGTCTTCCACGGTTTTGCCAGCACCCTCCATAGCACCCAAAAGCGTGGCTTCTGAATAGCGCGCGGGGGGGCGGGTTTTCAGGCCCTTGGCGTCTACCGCCTCGGCGCGCACTTTCTCATTGGGGGCCACTGGCACCAGGCTTTGGCCCTTGTCGCCGTCTTTGGCGTCTTCCACCTCGTTGGCTGCTTCCTTGCCGTAAATCGCCAGCCAGCCGGGGTTGACCAGGACTTTGCCTTCGGTCTTGAAGTGGTGCTCGTTGATCTTGGACACGCGGGTCGTCACTTGGTACTGCGCGCTGGGGAAAAACACGGCCATAAAGCGGCGCACCACCAGGTCGTAGACCTTTTGCTCGGCCTCGGACAGGCCACTGGGCGCTTGCAGGGTGGGGATGATGGCAAAGTGATCGCTCACCTTGCTGTTGTCAAACACGCGCTTGGTCGGTTTGATGTAGTTGTTGTTCAGCGCGGTCAGCGCATGGGGCGCCAGGTGGCGCATGCCGCTGTCGGCCAGCATCTCAAAGGTTTGCTTGACTACCGGCACATAGTCTTCGGGCAGCGCGCGCGAGTCGGTACGCGGGTAGGTCAGCGCCTTGTGGCGTTCGTACAGGCTTTGCGCGATTTGCAGCGTGGTCTTGGCCGAATAGCCAAACTTGCCATTGGCCTCGCGTTGCAGGCTGGTCAGATCAAACAACAGGGGCGAAGCTTGCGTGGTGGGCTTGCTTTCTTCTGTCACCGTGGCTTGTTGGCCGCGGCAGGCGTCGGCAATGGCCTGGGCCTGGGCCAGGCTCCAAACGCGGTCGGCCTTTTTCTCGGCGTCTTCCGCATCTTTTCTGTGCTGCGGGTCAAACCACTTGGCCGGGTATTGGCCGGCCACGGCGGCAAAGCTGGCGTGGATCTCAAAGTAGTCGCGGCTCACAAACTTGCGAATCTGCTCTTCACGCTCCACCACCACGCTCAAGGTCGGCGTTTGCACCCGGCCCACGGTGGTCAAAAAGAAACCGCCATCGCGCGAGTTGAACGCCGTCATGGCGCGCGTGCCGTTGATGCCCACCAGCCAGTCGGCCTCGGAGCGGCAGCGCGCGGCATCGGCCAGCGGCTGCATTTGCGCGTTGGTGCGCAAGCTGCCAAAGCCGTCGCGAATCGCCTGCGGCGTCATGGACTGCAGCCACAAGCGGCTCACGGGTTTGCCCAGCGGCTTGGCGCCGCCAGCATATTGCTCAATCAGGCGAAAGATCAATTCACCCTCGCGGCCCGCGTCACAGGCGTTGACGATCTTGTCTACGTCTTTGCGCTTGGCCAGTTTGACCACGGCGTTCAGCCGCGTCTTGGTCTTGTCCACCGGCTTCAAGTCAAAGTGCGGCGGAATCACCGGCAGGTTGGCAAAGCTCCACTTGCCGCGCTTGACGTCAAACTCTTCAGGCGCCTGGATCTCCACCAAATGGCCCACGGCGCTGGAGACGATGTAGCCGTCGCTCTCAAAGTACTCGTCGTGCTTTTCGAACTTGCCGGCCAAGGGCGTGAGCGCACGCACGATGTCTTGGGCCACCGATGGCTTTTCTGCAATGACCAGCGTTTTACCTAAGGCTTCAGTTTTCATATGACTACAATTCCGTTTTCTCGCGCACGCACAAGCGCGCACTCGCAGGCACGCACACGCGCACCCATACGATTCACCATACCAAATTTTTCCTGTGCTTAAAAAAACCGTTGCTGTTCCCGCCACCCGCCGCACCCAAGTCCGCGAGTCCGGCATCCACGGCAAGGGCGTTTTTGCGATGCGCGATTTCGCTGAGGGCGAAACCATCATGGAATACACCGGCGAGGTGATCAGCTGGCAAGAAGCCCAAGACCGCCACCCGCACGACCCCAGCAACCCCAATCACACGTTTTACTTCCATATTGACGACACGCGTGTGATCGACGGCTTGCGCCAAGGCAATTCGGCCAAATGGATCAACCATTCTTGTGACGGCAACTGCGAAGCCGACGAAGTGCGCGGGCGCATCTTCATCAAGGCCCTGCGCAATATCAAGGCCGGCGAAGAGCTGCACTATGACTACGGCCTGGTGACCGACGAGCGCTACACCGCCAAACTCAAGGCCGAATACCCCTGCTGGTGCGGCGCCAAGACCTGCCGCGGCACGCTGCTTGCGCCCAAGCGCCCGCAGTGGCGCAAGCGCTAGTCGCACCTCCAGCGTTCTGACCACCCGTCCGCGCTTCGGCCTCCATGCCCCACGCCACCCTCGCTCCGGCCCTGCGCTGGCCCGCCGAGGCCCTCTGGCAGGCGGTCGAACCCTTGCTGGGCGGCTTTAGCGTCGAAATCTTGCCCGAGCTAGGCTCCACCAACACCGAACTCATGCGCCGCGCCCGCCTGGGCCGCGCCGACCCGGTGCTGCTGGTGGCGGAGCGCCAAACCGCCGGTCGGGGCCGCCTGGGCCGCGCTTGGAGCAGCCACGGCGCCGCGCAGAGCACTGCATCCCTTACCTTTTCGCTCGGCCTGGCGCTCTCGCCCATCGACTGGTCCGGCCTGTCGCTGGCCGTAGGCCTGGCCGTGGCGCAGAGCCTGCACCCGGGCGTGCAACTCAAATGGCCCAACGACTTGTGGTTTGACGGGCGCAAGCTCGGCGGCATCCTGATCGAAACCGTGGCGGTGGGCGAGCAGCGTTATGCCGTTATTGGCATCGGTATCAATATAGAGCGCCCGCTAGCCCAAGACCTGCGCACCGCGCCAGCGGCGCTGCGCGAGCTGCTGCCCGACGTTGACGCTGCACGTGCCCTGGACCTGATCGCGCTGCCGCTGGTGCAAGCGGTCTTGCGCTTTGCCACCGAGGGCTTTGGCCCGCTGCGCAGCGCCTACCACGCGCGTGATTTGCTTTATGGCCAAGAACTGGTGTGTACCGATGGCACCGTAGGCCAGGGGCGTGGCGTGGACGCCAGCGGCGCCTTGCTGCTGCAGACCGCCACCGGATTGCAAAAAATCAGCAGCGCCGAGGTCAGCGTGCGCCCGCAGACATCCCCACCTACGCCGGCGCGAACCCCGGCAGGAGACTAAATACATGCGCACCCTTTCCATGCTTCTGGGCCGCTGGCATGCCGCCCGCGCCCGTCGTCCCTGGCTGCCCGCGCTGCTGCTCCTGTTGGCGCTCAATGGCGGCTACTTTGTCTGGTCGCAGGGCGCCTCGGCGTCGGGCAGCGAGCGGCCACCGGCCGAGGTCAACGCCACGTCCATCGTGCTGCTCACGCCCGATGAGGGGCAGCGCCGCCAGGCCCTCGCCCAGGCCCAGGGGCGTACCAAGGCCGCGCCGGTGCCCGATATGCTGGTGGAGTTTGAGGCCGCCCCGGCCAAAGAAATCCCGCCCGACCGTTAAGCGGGCCTAGCTGCTGATTAAGCCAAAGCGCACGGTAAAGCAGGCCCCCGGCGGCGTTTGCCCCGGGCGGCTGTCTTCCACCGACACCGTGGCGCGGTGCTGGTGCGCAATTTCCAGCACGATGGGCAGGCCCAATCCTGAGCCGTCGGCCTCGTTGCCCAGCGCGCGGTAAAAGGGCTGAAACACCAGCTCGCGCTCGGCCGCCGGCACGCCGGGGCCGGTGTCCTCCACCTGCAGCACCAGCGCCCGGCTAAACGGGTCCACCAGCACGCGCGCGGTAATCATGGCCTGCTTGCCCGGGCGCGGCAGCGTGTAGTTGATGGCGTTGTCCACCAGGTTGCGTACCATTTCCTGCAGCAAGTTGGCGTTGCCCTGCAAGACCACGCCGTCGGTGTTGGCATCGGCTCCTTCGTAGCCGATGTCGATTTGTTTCTCTACCGCGCGCGGCACGCAGTCGCGCACCACGTCCATGGTCAGGCGCGCCAGGTTGCAGGGCTGGTGCGCCAGCACGGCGGCGCTGCTCTCGGCGCGGGCCAGCGCCAGCAACTGGTTGACCGTGTGCGTGGCGCGGATGCTTGAGCGCCCAATATGGCGCAGCGACTGCTTGAGTTCTTCGGCGCTGGCGTCCTGGCGTTGTGCCAGGTCGGCCTGCATGCGCAAGCCCGCCAGCGGCGTCTTGAGCTGGTGCGCAGCATCCGCCAAAAAGCGCTTTTGCGTGGCAATCGAGTCTTTCAGGCGCAAAAGCAAGTCGTTCACCGACGACACCAGCGGCGCCACCTCTAGCGGCACCGCCTCCACGTCCAACGGGCTCAGGTCGTCCGGGTTGCGGGCGCGAATGCGTTCTTCGAGCCGGTTCAGGGGCTTGATCGCCTGTGCCAGCGCCAGCCACACCAGCAGCACCGCCAGCGGCAAGATCACAAACTGCGGCAGCATCACGCCCTTGACAATTTCGGTGGCCAGCATTGAGCGCTTGTCCATGGTCTCGGCCACCTGCACCAGTGCCGGTGGGCTGTCGGGCACATCCACCCGCACCCACATATAGGCCACCTTCAGGTCCAGCCCGCGCAGTTGCGCGTCGCGCAGGCGCACCTCGCCCACCGGCGCGCGCTCTTCTTCGGGCGGCGCGGGCAGGCCACGCTCGCCGCTCAGAAACTCGCCCTTGGGGCCCATCACCTGGTAGTACACGGTGTCTGCCTCGTCGGCCCGCAGCAGCTCGCGCGCGGGCTGCGGCAACGCAAAGCGCACCGCGTCTTTTTGCACCGTAATAAGCTGCGCCAACGCCCCCACGTTGTATTCCAGCGCCCGGTCAAACGGCTTGCCCGCAATCCCCTGCGCCACCAGCCAAGTCAACACCAAAGTCACCGGCCACAACAACAAAATGGGCGTGAGCATCCAATCCAAAATCTCGCCAAACAGCGAGCGCTGCTCACGCTGGAAAATTTTCATCTAGCTACGCTGCGCCGCCGGGCCGCCCCAAGGCGCAGCGCCCCCTCGGGGGGCAGCGCAGTACGCGAAGCGACAAGCGTGGGGGCCATCTAGCTTTGTATTTTTTCCAGGCAATAGCCCAAGCCCCGCACCGTGGCGATGCGGATCGGGCCTTTTTCGATCTTTTTGCGCAGGCGGTGGATGTAGACCTCGATGGCGTTGTTACTCACCTCTTCGCCCCATTCGCACAGGCGTTCTACGAGCTGGTCTTTGCTCACCAGGCGGCCGGTGCGCTGCAGCAGCACTTCCAGCAAACCCAGCTCGCGCGCCGAGAGTTCGACCATCTTGCCGTCAATGGTGGCCACGCGGCCGGACTGGTCGTAAATGAGCGGCCCGTGCTTGATGTTGCTACTGGTCGCGCCCATGCCCCGGCGCACCAGAGCGCGGGCGCGGGCTTCTAGCTCTTGCAGGCTAAAGGGCTTGGCCATGTAGTCGTCGGCGCCGTAGTCCAGGCCCTTGACGCGCTCCTCCACACTGTCAGCCGCCGTCAAAATCAGTACCGGCAGCGCCGAGCCGCGCGCGCGCAGGCGTTTGAGCACGTCCAGGCCATGCATCTTGGGCAAGCCCAGGTCCAGAATCAGCAGGTCAAACTCGGTGTTGGTCATCAGGGCCGCATCGGCCTCGGTGCCACTGGCCACGTGGTCCACGGCGGCTCCGGCGCTGCGCAGGGCGCGCAACAGGCCGTCGGCCAGTACCTGGTCGTCTTCGGCGATCAAAATCCGCATACCTGTCTCCTGCGCTGTGCGCTGTGGTGTTGTGTCGTCGGAAGTGACAAACCATTCTAGGCGTGCGCCCCGCCTTGGCACCGCGCTGCGCCCTAGGGGTTTGCCCCCGCCGAAGCGCATCTGCCCATGCGTCTTTCAGGCCGCGCTATAGGCCTCCAGCCCCAGTGCCAGCACCATCGCCACCTCGGGGCCCACGGCGCTGCGCAGCTCGTCTTCGGCCTGCGCTACGCTGTCGGCATAGGCCGCCAGCCAGGCGCGCCCGGTGGCGGTAAAGCAGACACGGCGCGCGCGTGCATCCCGTGCATCGGGTTCGCGCTGCACCATGCCCCAGGCCTCGCACTGGTTGACCAGCGTGCCCATGGCCTGCTTGCTCATGCCTGCGCGCTGCGCCAGCTCGGTCAGGCGAGCGCCCTCGGGCGGCAGGTGGCGGCTGATGTGCCAGTGGGCTGCGGCCAGCTGGCTGCGCGCGGCCAGGTTGGACAAACCCAGCGACACGCCCGGGTGCTGTGCCATCAGCGCCATTACCCGCGCGTCAAAACGCTCCAGGCTCAGGCGCAGCCAGTGGCCCAGGTGGTTGTGGCGCCAAGCGTCGGGCGGTGAAAGCGGAGGAATTTGCATGGCATAAATAGTAATACAAACTGACTAAAAATCGCTCCTCTGCGGTTTAAATCTGCGTATAAACTACTGTTCAAGCATCCAGCCTGTGGTTAACACCAGACGCCGGATTCCAAGATTACCCACCCACCCTCACAGGAGATTTCTCATGGACGCAACCGTCAAAACCATGGCCCCCAACAGCGAAAAAGCCAAGGCCCTGCAAGTCGCACTGGCCCAGATCGAAAAGCAGTTTGGCAAGGGCACCATCATGCGCCTGGGCGAAGGCGAGGTGATTGAAGACATCCAGGTCGTCTCCACCGGCTCTTTGGGCCTGGACATCGCCCTGGGCGTAGGCGGCCTGCCGCGCGGCCGCGTGGTTGAAATCTACGGCCCGGAGTCGTCGGGCAAAACCACGCTCACCCTGCAAGTCATTGCCGAAATGC
>CANCJD010000111.1 GCA_947378275.1 Comamonadaceae bacterium | reverse complement strand
CTCTTGCGCAGCAGCGGCTTTGGCGCCCAGGCCCGCACCGAGGTGGTGACCGACGGCGTGGTGGTCGAGACCTCGCAGGCCAATCCGCTGGACTTTATTGCCAGCTACCAGCAGCGCTTCAAGGTGGCGCTGCGCCCCGGCATGCCGCGCTTTTGTGGCGGCTTGGCGGGCTACTTTGGCTACGACGCGGTGCGTTACATCGAGAAAAAGCTGGAGGCCAGTTGCCCGCCCGACGAGCTGCATTGCCCCGACATCTTGCTGCTGCAATGCGAAGAGCTGGCGGTGATCGACAACCTGTCGGGCAAGCTGCATTTGATGGTTTACGTAGACCCGGCCACGCCCGACGCGTATGCGCGCGGCACCGCCCGTCTGCAGGCTTTGAAAAACCAGTTGGCGCAGGCGGTGCAAATTCCGGCCGTGGTGCCCAGCGCCGGCCACCCTGCGCAGCGCGACTTTGCCAAGGCCGACTACATCGCCGCCGTGCTGCGCGCCAAAGAGCTGATTGCCGGGGGCGACTTCATGCAAGTGCAAGTGGGCCAGCGCATCAAAAAGCGCTACACCGCCTCGCCCCTGAGCCTGTACCGCGCGCTGCGCTCGCTCAACCCCAGCCCGTACATGTATTACTACAACTTCAGCGGCGCGGCCGTGGGGGCGGCAGATTTCCATGTGGTGGGCGCCAGCCCCGAGATTCTGGTGCGCCAGGAAACCCTGACCAATGGCGACACCAAAGTCACCATCCGCCCGCTGGCCGGCACCCGCCCGCGCGGCGCCACGCCCGAGCTCGACAAAGCTGCTGAGCATGAGTTGGTGAACGACCCCAAAGAGCGCGCCGAGCATGTGATGCTGATCGACTTGGCACGCAACGACATTGGACGCATCGCGCAGATTGGTACGGTCAAGGTCACGGATGCGTTTTGCATTGAACGCTACAGCCATGTGATGCACATCGTGAGCAACGTCGAAGGCACGCTCAACCCCGGCATGACCAGCATGGACGTGCTCAAAGCCACCTTTCCCGCAGGCACGCTGACGGGCGCGCCCAAGGTGCACGCCATGGAGCTGATTGACCAGCTTGAGCCCACTAAGCGCGGCATTTACGGCGGCGCCTGCGGTTACCTGAGCTATGCCGGTGACATGGATGTGGCTATTGCGATTCGCACCGGCATCATCAAGGACCAGATGCTTTACGTGCAAGCCGCCGCTGGTGTGGTGGCCGACAGCGTGCCCGAGCTCGAATGGGCCGAGACCGAACACAAAGCCCGGGCGCTGCTGCGCGCGGCCGAACTGGTGGAAGAGGGACTGGAGTGACTATGAAACTGCTCATGATCGACAACTACGACAGCTTTACCTACAACATCGTCCAGTACTTTGGCGAGCTGGGTGCGGAGGTGGAAGTGTTTCGCAACGACGAAATCACGCTGGAGGGCATCGCCCAGCGCGCACCCGACCGCCTGGTGATTTCGCCGGGCCCCTGTTCGCCCAAAGAGGCCGGTATTTCGGTGGCGGCCATCCAACACTTCATGGGCAAGCTGCCGATTTTGGGCGTCTGTCTGGGCCACCAGGCCATTGGCGCGGCCTTGGGCGGCACCATCATTCGCGCCCAGGAACTGATGCATGGAAAAACCAGCGTGATCAGCACCACGCAAGAAGGCGTGTTTGCCGGACTGCCCGCGCAGTTCACCGTCAACCGCTACCACTCGCTGGCCATTGAGCGTGCCACCTGCCCGCCCGAGTTGGCCGTTACCGCCTGGACCGAGGACGGTGAAATCATGGGCGTACGCCACACCCATCTGCCCTTTGCGCAGCGCATGGAAGGCGTGCAGTTCCACCCCGAGAGCATCCTGACCGAACACGGCCACGCGATGCTGAAAAACTTTTTGCAATAAAGGCCACCCATGAAGCCCATAGTTGACCTGCGCAGCGACACCGTCACCCAGCCCACGGCGGCCATGCGCGCCGCCATGTTTGCCGCGCCTTTGGGCGACGACGTGTTTGGTGATGACCCGTCCGTTAACGCCTTGCAAGAGCGCGTGGCGGACATGCTGGGTTTTGAAGCAGCCTTGTTCATGCCCACCGGCACGCAAAGCAATTTGTGCGGCCTGATGGCGCATTGCCAGCGCGGCGACGAATACATCGTGGGCCAGTCGGCGCACACCTACAAGTACGAGGGTGGCGGCGCGGCGGTGCTGGGCAGCATCCAGCCGCAACCGCTGGCGCAAAACGCCACAGGCCAAATGGTGCTGGCCGACATTGCCGGCGCCATCAAGCCCGACGACCCACACTTTGCCCGCACCCGGCTCTTGTGCCTGGAAAACACCTGGAACGGCCACCCCATGCCCATGGACTACCTGGCACAGGCTACGGCCCTGGCGCGTCAGCATGGCTTGGCCGCGCATCTGGACGGCGCGCGCCTGTTCAACGCGGCAGCTGCCAGCGCCCAGAGTGGCGAGACCGTAGCGGCTGCAGCGCGCCGCATTACCAGCCACTTTGACAGCGTGTCGGTTTGCTTTAGCAAGGGCCTGGGCGCGCCGGTGGGTTCGGCCCTGTGCGGCAGCAAGGAGCTGATTGCGCGCGCCCACCGCGTGCGCAAGATGGCCGGGGGCGGCATGCGCCAGTCGGGCATCTTGGCCGCCGCTGCCTTGCATGCGCTAGAACACCACTTAGAACGCCTGGCGGACGATCACGCCCTTGCGCAGCGCTTGGCGCAGGGTTTGCAAGGTCTTGACGGCTTGCAGGTGCGTTCAGCCCAAACCAACATCGTGTTTGTCGATGTGGCCCATGGCCGCGGCCCGGACTTGCTGGCGTTCCTTAAAGCCCGCGGCGTGTTGGCCACCGGCCTCATTGGCCTGCGTTTTGTCACCCACCTGGACGTGGACGCGGCGGGCATTGACCGGGCAGTTGAGGCGGTTCAGGCATTTTTTAGCCAGGGCGCGGCGTCTTCTCTTGCCCCCGCTGCGGGCGGCGCTGCCGTCTACTGAGCCCGCGCCCGATGCCCATCGACCAACTCCTGCTGTTCATTGCCGCAGGCTTGCTGCTGAACCTCACTCCAGGCCCCGACGTGCTCTACGTCGTGAGCCACGCGCTGCGCAGCGGCGCGCGCGCGGGCATGGTGGCGGCGCTGGGGATTACGGCGGGTTGCTTTGTTCACATCTTTGCCGCCGCGGTGGGCGTGAGCGCGCTGATGGCGGCGTCTGCCACGGCGTTTGCGCTGCTCAAATGGGCGGGGGCGGCTTATCTGGTCTACGTGGGCCTGCGCCTTTTGCGGCCTGGGGCCGTCACAGATGTGAGCCTGGGTGCGGCGCCGGTCGATGCGGCGCCGCCCCAAGGCGGCAGTGCCTTTCGCGCGATTTTTTTGCGCGGCTTTTGGACCAATGCGCTCAACCCCAAAGTGGCACTGTTTTTTCTGGCCTTTGTGCCGCAGTTCATCACGCCGCAGATGGACAACAAGCCCCTGGCGTTTTTGCTGCTGGGCTTGCTGTTCAATTTCAACGGCCTGTGGGTGAATTGCTGCTGGGCTGCTGCCGCCGCTTTTTTGGCGCGGCGCAGCGGGCTGGTGCAGCGCAGTCTGCGCTGGTTGGACCGCGCCGCCGGCGCCCTATTTGTAGGATTTGGAATCAAACTGGCGCTCACCGCAGCGCCCCAGCCGTAAGGAAAAAGCCATGACCCACGCATCCAAGATCACCCCGCAAGAAGCGCTGCAGCGCACCATTGAACACCGCGAAATATTCCACGACGAGATGCTGCACCTGATGCGCCAAATCATGTCCGGCGAGATGTCGCCGGTGATGATGGCCGCGCTCATTACCGGTCTGCGCGTCAAGAAGGAAACCATTGGCGAGATCACGGCCGCAGCCCAAGTGATGCGCGAGTTTTCCACCAAGGTCGAAGTAGCGGACAAGACGCATTTGGTGGACATTGTGGGCACCGGTGGCGACGGCGCGAACACCTTCAATATCTCCACCTGCGCCATGTTTGTGGCCGCCGCTGCGGGCGCCAAAGTGAGCAAGCACGGCGGGCGCAGCGTCAGCAGCAAGAGCGGCAGCGCCGACGTGCTCGAAGCCCTGGGTCTGAACATCAACCTGTCGCCTGCCGCCATTGCGCAATGTATCGCCGAGCAGGGCGTGGGATTCATGTTCGCGCCCAACCACCATCCCGCTATGAAAAGCGTGGCCCCGGTGCGCCGCGAGCTGGGCATCAAAACCATCTTCAACATCTTGGGGCCGCTTACCAACCCCGCAAGCGCCCCCAATATTTTGATGGGCGTTTTCCACGCCGACTTGGTGGGTATACAGGTGCGCGCCTTGCAGCGCCTGGGTGCCGAACACGCGGTGGTGGTGTTTGGCCGAGACGGGCTGGACGAGGTGAGTCTGGGCGCGGCCACCCTGGTGGGCGAGTTGAAAAATGGCGAGATCACCGAGTACGAAATCCACCCCGAAGATTTTGGCTTGGTCATGTCCAGCACCCGCGCCCTGAAGGTGGATACCGCCGAACAATCCATGGCCATGCTGCGCGGCGTGCTCGACAACCAGGCCGGCCCGGCCAAGGACATTGTGGCGCTGAACGCGGGCGTGGCCTTGTATGCCGCCAACGTGGCGCCTAGCATGATGGAAGGCGTGGCGCTGGCCAAAGCCGCCATTGAGTCCGGCGCGGCCAAGGCCAAGATGCACGCCCTGGTGGCTTTGTCACAAACCCTGGGCGCCTGAGCGCCGGCAGCCCACCAAAACCCCGCTAAATTGCCTTTTGAGAACGAGAAAACATGAGTGACATTCTGGACAAAATCGTAGCCGTCAAACACCAGGAAGTGGCCGCTGCGCAAAAGCGCAAGCCCCTGGAATTAGTTCGTGCCGACGCCGAGTCGCGCGTTTTGACCCGCGACTTTGTAGGTGCCTTGCGCGCCAAGATCGCCGCCGGTTTGCCTGCCGTGATCGCCGAAGTCAAAAAAGCCAGCCCATCCAAGGGCGTGCTGCGCGCCGAGTTCATTCCGGCTGACATTGCCCAAAGCTATGCCGAATACGGTGCGGCCTGCCTGTCGGTGCTCACCGACGTGCAGTTTTTTCAGGGCAGCGTCGATTATTTGAAGCAGGCGCGCGCCTCCTGCCAGTTGCCGGTGCTGCGCAAGGACTTTATGGTGGACGCGTATCAAATTTACGAGTCGCGCGCGATGGGCGCTGACGCGGTGCTGCTGATCGCATCCTGCCTGGATGACGCGCAAATGGCAGATTTCGAGGCGATTGCCCGCAGCCTGGACATGGCGGTCCTAGTGGAGGTGCATGACCAAGCCGAATTGGAGCGCGCCCTGCGCCTGCAAACGCCCCTGATGGGCATCAACAACCGCAACCTTAAAACCTTTGAGGTGTCCCTGGATACCACGCTGGCCTTGCGCGCTATGGTGCCGGCAGACCGCATTTTGGTCACCGAGAGCGGCATCCAAAGCCGCGATGACGTTTTGCGCATGGGCGCAGCCGGCGTGAACGCTTTCTTGGTGGGCGAGGCATTTATGCGTGCGCCCGAACCCGGAGAAGCGCTCTCAACGCTGTTTGGCTAAAGCGTGACGCTGTTCCCCGAAGAATTTTCTTCAACCCAGTTGCAGGAGGCAGATCCGGCGGCCTGGCCTGTAGCGCCGGGCTGGCGCCCCCAGGTGGACGCGTTTTTCCAGAGCCCAACGGGCGCCGGTTTGCTGGCTTACTTGCGGCAGCGCCTGCAGGCAGGAGCCGTGATTTTTCCTCCCCAGCCCCTGCGGGCGCTGGAACTGACACCGCCAGAGGACGTGCGTCTCGTCATCCTGGGTCAAGACCCGTACCACGGGCGCGGCCAGGCCGAGGGCTTGGCGTTTTCGGTGGCCCCGGGCGTGCCGCTACCGCCGTCGCTGCGCAATATCTTCAAAGAACTACAGCGTGATCTTGGCTTGCCTTTTCCTTGCACCCCCAATCCGGGCGGCAGTTTGACTGCCTGGGCTGGGAGCGGCGTGCTCTTGCTAAATACCTGCCTGACGGTGGAAGAAGGCCAGGCCCATAGCCACCGGGGCAGAGGATGGGAGGTGTTGACCGACGCCATATTCACCCAGATCGCACAGAGCAGTCAGCGCGTGGTGTTCATGCTCTGGGGTGCCTTCGCTCAGGAAAAGCGCGCGCTGATCGACGAAACGCGGCATCTGGTGCTGACGGCCAACCATCCCTCGCCCCTTTCCGCCTTGCGGGCTCCCGCCCCGTTCCTGGGTTGCGCTCATTTTTCGCAGGCGCAGGCCTGGTGTAAAGCCCTCGGACAAGCACCGTTGGCCTACGAAAGTGCGTTTTAAGGTGAAGTCTCTGGTGGTCGGCTGGCCAAATCGCCAACTTCATGGCATAATCACGGGCTCACGTTTGGAGAGGTGGCCGAGTGGTTAATGGCAGCAGACTGTAAATCTGCCCTCTTACGAGTACGCTGGTTCGAATCCAGCCCTCTCCACCAGTGAAACAGTTTGTAGAACGTGCGGTGCAAGCCTTTGTGCTGACGCCGTACGATAAGGTGTCACGCGGGGTTCGTATAGTGGTAATACCTTAGCCTTCCAAGCTAAAGCGAGGAGTTCGATTCTCCTACCCCGCTCCACGCAAGTGGAAGTTTTTTGGTTTTTATCGGCTTGCTTTTGCAAGCAAGAGCGCCCATTTGGCTCAGTGGCAGAGCACTCCCTTGGTAAGGGAGAGGTCGCGGGTCCGATTCCCGCAATGGGCACCATTGTTTGACGGTTGTTGTGTGGTTGCTGCTTGTGTTAGCGGCTGGCACGCGTCGTTTCTTGTAGTTTGAC
>CANCJD010000110.1 GCA_947378275.1 Comamonadaceae bacterium | reverse complement strand
TGGCCGCTGGCCGTGGTGATGGCGCCTATGCCGCCTTCGAGTGCTGAGACGCGCTGCTCCAGCACCGCGTTGGTCGGGTTGCTGATGCGGCTGTAGACGTGGCCAGCGCGTTCCAGGTTAAAGAGCGAAGCCGCCTGGTCGCTGGACTCGAAGACAAAAGACGTTGTCAGGTGGATCGGCACCGCGCGGGCGCCGGTGGCGTCGGGGCTGGCGCCTGCGTGCAGGGCCAAGGTGTCAAATCCGGGTTCAGCGTAGCCGGTCATAGGGTGTCTCTCCGTTGATATGAGGCGTTTTTCACGGCCCATTGTGGGCTATATTCAAGCGTAGATTGTCACAGGCGCACGCCGCGCCATTGAACCATCCACAGGAGACACCATGAAAGTCAGCGATATCTTGCGCGTCAAGGGCGGAACCTTGTTCACCGCCCATCCGGACGAAGCCCTGTCCCACGCAGCGCAGTTGATGGCCGAGCGCGACATTGGCTCCCTGGTGGTGATGGAACATGGCGACCTGGTTGGCATGCTCACCTTTCGCGAGGTGATCCAGGCGGTGGTCAAAAACAGCGGATCGTTGGGAGTCATGCTGGTGCGCAGCGCCATGGACGACGCGCCCCTGACCTGCACCATGGAAACCGAAATGGACGAGGTGCGTCGCATGATGCTCGACCGCCACGCCCGCTACATGCCGGTCATGGACAAACGCATGCTCATGGGCGTGATCAGCTTCTACGACGTGGCCAAGGCCGTGGTGGACAGCCAGAATTTTGAGAACAAGATGCTCAAGGCCTACATCCGCGACTGGCCGGGGCAGGACGAGGCGGAGAAACCCGCCTAACTTTCGCATGTGGGCCCAAGCGCCGGGCCCCGCGCGCCCTCAGGGATAATGCAGCCCCATGAGCGGCAACACCTTCGGCACCCTATTCGCAGTCACCAACTTTGGTGAATCCCACGGCGCAGCCATTGGCTGCGTGATTGACGGCTGCCCGCCGGGCATGGACTTGTGCGAGGCCGACATCCAGCACGACCTCGACCGCCGCCGCCCCGGCACCAGCCGCCACGTGACCCAGCGCAACGAGCCCGACGCGGTGCAGATTCTGAGCGGCGTCTACCAGGGCAAGACCACCGGCACCCCGATTGCGCTGCTAATCCAGAACACTGACCAGCGCAGCAAGGACTACGGCAACATCCTGGAAACCTTCCGTCCCGGCCACGCCGATTACAGCTACTTCCAGAAATACGGCATTCGCGACCCGCGCGGCGGTGGCCGCTCGAGCGCCCGCATGACGGCACCCATGGTGGCGGCCGGTGCGGTGGCCAAAAAGTGGCTTAAAGAGAAGTTTGGCACCGAGTTTCGCGGCTGCATGACGCAAATCGGCGACAAGGCGATTGGCTTTGAGGACTGGAGCCACGTGCCCCACAACCCGTTTTTTGCCCCGGTGGCCGACGTGCAATCGTTGGAAGACTATATGGACGCGCTGCGCAAGGCGGGCGATTCTTGCGGCGCGCGCATCCGCGTGTCGGCATCCAAGGTGCCTGTGGGTCTGGGCGAGCCGCTGTTTGACAAGATGGACGCCGATATCGCTTACGCCATGATGGGCATCAACGCCGTCAAGGGCGTGGAAATTGGCGCCGGTTTTGCCAGTGTGGCCCAGCGCGGCACCACGCATGGCGACTCGCTGTCGCCCCAGGGCTTTATGAGCAACAACGCCGGCGGCGTCTTGGGCGGCATCACCACCGGGCAAGACCTGGAAGTGAGCATTGCCATCAAACCGACCAGCTCCATCATTACGCCGCGCGCCTCGATTGACGTGCAAGGCCAGGCCACCGAAGTGGTGACCAAAGGCCGGCACGACCCCTGTGTGGGCATACGCGCCACCCCGATTGCCGAGGCCATGCTGGCCCTGGTGGTGATGGACCACGTCTTGCGCCACCGCGCCCAGTGTGGCGACGTGCAAACTGCGCTGCCCGCCATTGCGGCCCGGGCGCCTGCGCCCTGAATTCCCCCGTTGTTCCACCACGCTGCTCCTGAACTGGACACCCCCATGAAAACCGCCCTGATCCTGAACGGCCCCAACCTCAACCTGCTGGGCACGCGCGAACCTGCGGTCTATGGCATCCAAACGTTGGCCGATGTGCAAGCCCTGTGCCAGACGGCCTGCGCCGCGCAAGGCTTTGTACTGGACTTTCGGCAAAGCAACTCGGAAGGCACGCTCGTGGACTGGATTCACGAGGCCGGGCGCCTGCAGGCGGCGGGCCAGTTGGCCGGTGTTGTGCTCAACGCCGGGGCGTACACGCACACCAGCGTGGCCTTGCACGACGCCATCAAGGGCACGGGCATTTCACTCATTGAGCTGCATATCAGCAATGTGCATGCACGCGAGGCGTTTCGCCACCACTCGTTTATTTCACCGGCTGCCAAGGCGGTGATGGCGGGCTTTGGCGTGCAGGGTTACGCCTTGGCCATCGCCGGTTTGGCTGGTTTGCAATAAGGCTTCTTTTTTATACAAATCCCTATCCCATGACCACCACCCTCAAAATTGATTTTGTGTCGGATATCGCCTGCCCCTGGTGCGCCGTGGGACTGGGCGCCTTGGAGGGCGCGCTCAAGCGCCTAGCGCCGGATGTGCGCGCCGAGCTGCATTTCCAGCCCTTTGAGCTCAACCCCAACATGCCCGCCGGTGGCCAGGACTTGACCGAGCACATTACCGAAAAATACGGCTCGACGCCCGAGCAACAAACGCAAATGCGCGAGAACATTCGCCAGCGTGGCGCCGAGGTCGGCTTCACCTTCAACCCCGGCGGCCGGGGCCGGGTGTACAACACCTTTGACGCCCACCGCTTGCTGCATTGGGCCGGATTGGTCGGCGCTGACGGCCCGCAATATGCGATGAAAAAGGCCTTGCTGGAGTCCTATCAGGGCCGTGCCGAATGCGTGGAGTCGCACGAAGTGCTGCTGGCGGCGGTGAAGGCGGCGGGCATGGACGTGGTGCAAGCCCAGGCTATTTTGGAGAGCGACACCTATGGCGACGAGGTGCGCGCGGTGGAACGCTACTACCAGGGCGCTGGCATCCGCTCGGTGCCGGCCATCATCATCAACGACCGCCATTTGATCTCGGGCGGACAACCGGTCGAGGTGTTTGAGCAGGCGCTGCGCCAGATTGCGTCTGGCGCGGCCTGAATGCCGCGCAGCGAGGCGCGCACCGGCCTGCGGGCGGTAGTGCTGGGTGCCAGCGGCGCACTGGGAGCGGCCTTTGTGGAGTGGTTGCGCGCAGACGCCCGCTTTGCCGAGGTGCTTGCCTTGTCCCGCAGCAGCACGCCTGCTTTTTCCCTTGAAAACGAGGCCAGCATCCAGGCCTGCGCGCAGCAGGTGGGGCAGGGCGGGGCGCTGCATTGGGTGATTGACGCCACGGGTGCGCTGGAAATCGACGGCCAGGGCCCGGAAAAGCGGCTCGACGCCCTGAACGCCACGGCGCTGATGCGTGCCTTTGAGGTCAATGCCGTTGGCCCGGCGCTGCTGATGAAACACTTTATTCCACTGCTCGCCACCGACCAGCCCACGGTGTTTGCCACCCTGTCCGCCCGCGTGGGCAGCATTGAGGACAACCATAAGGGCGGCTGGTACGGCTACCGCGCGGCCAAGGCGGCGCGCAATATGCTGCTGCAAACCGCTGCCATTGAGGCACACCGGCGCCGCCCGTTGGCCGTGTTTGCGGCCCTGCAACCTGGCACGGTGCGCTCGCGCCTGAGTCAGCCTTTTGTGGCGCCTGGCGACGCGCTGGCGCCCGAGGTGGCGGCCGCGCAGATGCTGCAGGTATTGGACCAATTGCGCCCCACTGGACGGGCGCAGTTTGTGGACTACCGTGGCCAGGCCATCGCCTGGTGAAATAGCAAGCCCCTGTCCAGTCCGGCACAGTCCCGGTTGATTGGCACGGCGACAATGCCCGACGACTGCCGCTTGCGTGCTGCGCACTTTTTACTTCCCGCCCATGCCCCAAACCATCCCCGCCTCACGCCAAGAACCACTGCCGCGCGTGCTGTGGTCGCTTTTGTTTGGCAACTTTGTGATTGGCACGGGCGTGATGATCGTGCCCGGTACGCTCAATGACATCGGCACGTCCTTGGCGGTGTCCGTGGCGGTGGCCGGGCAGCTGATTACGGCAGCGGCGGTGATGATGTTTGTGGGTGCGCCGCTGCTGGCCAGCGTGGTGGCGGGCTGGGACCGGCGGCGCCTGCTGGCATTGTCCATGCTGTGGTACGCCGTGTTTTTGGCATTGAGCGCGCTGATGCCCGACTTTGCCTCGCTGATGGTGGTGCGGGTGTTGGCCGTGATTTCACCCGCCATCTTTACGCCGCAGGCTGCGGCCTGTATTGGACTGCTGGTCACGCCTGCGCAGCGGGGCCGCGCGATTACTTTTGTGTTTTTGGGCTGGTCCGTGGCCTCGGTGGTGGGCGTGCCGCTGGGCGCCTGGATTGGTGGCACGCTGGGCTGGCGTGCCGCCTTTGGCGTGGTGGCGGTGCTCAGCTTGATGAGCGCCGCTTGGGTCTGGCGCAGCCTGCCCGATGGCATTCGGCCCGCGGCTTTTTCGCGTGCCGCATGGGGCGAAACATTGCAATCGCGCGCGCTCATGCTCTGCGTGGCGGTCACACTGCTCTATTCAGCCGGGCAGTTCGTGCTGTTTTCTTACTTTGCGCCGTATTTCAAGCTGCACTTGCAGGTCACACCGCTGGAGCTGAGCCTGTTGTTCGCCTGTTTTGGCGCTTGCGGCTTGTTTGGCAATGTGCTCATGTCACGGCACATTGACCGCATCGGCGCGCCGCGCGCGGTGATGTGGGCGGTGGGCAGCATGGCGCTGAGCCTCTTGCTTTGGCCCCTGACCACCAGTCTGGCGCTGGCGGCGCTGATCTGCGTGCCTTGGGGCCTGGGCTGCTTTGCCTCCAATTCGGCGCAGCAGGCGCGGCTGGTAGGGATTGCACCACTATTGGCACCCGGCTCGATTGCGCTCAACAGCGCGGCCATGTACGCCGGTCAGGCGCTAGGGGCGGGCAGTGGTGGCTGGTTGATCGCCCAGGGCCAGATGGATACGCTGCACTGGTATGGCTTGGTCGGCTTGCTCGCGGCCATGGCCATGAGTTGGTGGGCCACCCGCCAGCCCACGCACCGCTTTCGCTAGGGCAGCGCCCGGTCAGAAGTCGATAGGCAGCGGTTTGGGCAGTTTGTCGTCCGGGTACAGGCTGTATTCGTCCCAGACGCCTTCGCCGTAATGCTGGTCGCACAGCGCCTCAATCTCGTCTAAGGTGTTGAACACGGTGCTGAACATGCGGTCGTAAAAGAAAGGCTGGTCGGTGTGCTCGCCCGGACGCACTTCGATGTGGTAGCCGTGCACCCAAACGCGTTTGCCCGCGTGCTTGGCCTCAAACGCTGCGCGGCGCTTGAAAAATTCGGCTTCTTCGTATTCGTCATCGCTCAGGCGGCGCAGGTGGTAGGCGTTGCCGTGCAGGGGGTGCGCGGGGTCAAGCTGCAAGTCCACCATTTCCCAGACCGGCGAGATTTGGCTCGCCACATTGGCCAGCTCTTCGGGCGTGATGTCGCCTTCCCAGTGCACCACGTCAATACAGCGGGAGTTGCCGACTTCGCCGTCCCAGATGCTGGCGCTGTGTTTCATGGTGGCGGGGTGCGGTGCGGTGTGTTTTTTCATGGAAGAGGTGCGCATAAGCGCTTGGGCTGCGGTGAAGGAACGGCCCGCAGTCTAACGCTGCTACCTTGCAGCCCCGTACAGCGCGACTGTGGCGGCGCGAAACGCGACTCGGGCAATGCCCTTGCTCCAATCTAGGCCAGCGCGCAGGCGCTTTATGATGGAATTTTTTTGAAGCGTCAGGGAGCATGAAAAACGTGCGTTCATTTTGGGGCCGACTGCTGCGGCTCGCGCTGGGTTTTGCCGTGGCTTTAGCGCTCTTGGGCGCGGGGCTCGCCTACTGGTGGGTCAATGCGCCGCTGCACCTGAACGCGCCTATGGTCGATCTGTGGATTGAGCCTGGCACCAGCCCGCGCGAGGTGGCGGCTGTGGTGGCCCGGTCGGGCGTGGACGTGCCGCCGCCGCTTTTGTACGGATGGTTTCGCCTGTCTGGCCAGGCACGCCAAATTCGGGCGGGCAGCTACGAGCTGCAAGGCGATGTCAGCCCGCGCATCCTGCTGCAAAAAATCGTGCAAGGCGACGAAGCTTCGCGCAGCGTCACGCTGGTCGAAGGCTGGAACTTTCGCCAAGTGCGCGACGCGCTCAAACGTGCTGAAAACCTGAAGCCCGACGCTGCCGCCCTGAGCGACGCCCAGCTCATGCAACAGCTCGGCCGCCCCGGCGTGGCGCCGGAGGGGCGGTTTTTTCCAGACACGTATACGTACTCCAAGGGCGCCAGCGACCTGGCAGTGTTGCAGCGCGCGCTGCGCGCCATGGACGCGCGCCTGGCCGCCGTATGGGCGCAGCGCAACGCCCAAGTGCCACTGCAAAACGCAGACCAGGCCCTGATTTTGGCCAGCATCATTGAAAAAGAAACCGGGCGCACCAGCGACCAGCCCCAAATTTCGGCGGTCTTCAACAACCGTTTGCTCATCGGCATGCGCCTGCAAACCGACCCGACCGTGATTTACGGCCTGGGCGCGGCCTTTGACGGTAATTTGCGCCGCGCCGATTTGCTAGCAGACACGCCTTTCAATACCTACACCCGCACCGGCCTGCCGCCCACGCCCATTGCCATGCCCGGGCGCCAGGCGCTGTACGCAGCGGTGCACCCGGCGGCCTCCCGGGCGCTCTATTTTGTGGCCAGGGGCGATGGCAGCAGCGTGTTTAGCGACACACTGGACGCCCATAACCGCGCGGTCAACCAGTTTCAGCGCGGAAAATAGCCGCTTGTAAGCAGTACTAAGAGAAATATGAACGGTTTATTCATCAGCTTTGAAGGCATTGACGGCGCAGGCAAGTCCACCCATATTGCCGCCCTGGCGCAGGCGTTTGAGGCGCAGGGAAGGGCGGTCACCCTGACCCG
>CANCJD010000109.1 GCA_947378275.1 Comamonadaceae bacterium | reverse complement strand
CAGCGCGGTCGATTTCTTCGGGGGTAACCATGCCCCAGCGTGGCGCATAGGTGGCGCCGTTGCCAAGGTAGTTGGACAACAAAATGCCGTCCGCATACACCGCCGAGCGCGCGCTGTTGCCCGTGCCCGAAGCACGGCTTGAGAGCACCGCGTGGTTGTAGTCGCCGATGTAGCGTCGGCGCACCACCAGGCTGGGAAAGTACTTGAGCACGTCTTCGCTGTCGGTGGCGTTGATGGTTTGCTCGATTTGGGTGCGTGACACGCCTTCAATCGTGGTGGGAATCTGCGTAGGCAGCGAGGTGGGGCGCCCGCCCGTCACGGTAACGATGCCCAGCGATTTGACGGGCGCTGCCTCGTCGGCCAGACCGGCGTCGCCCGCCGCAGTTTGGGCGGCTGCGGGAAAAGAGAAAGACAGAGGAAACGCGATGGCCAGGGCCAGCGCGAGATGGGTTTTGTTCATGGTGAAAGCCAAAAAAATGAGAAGCCTGTTCCCACGCGCCCCTGCGACAGGCCAAGCCTTGGCGTGCAAAGAGGTGTGCGGTGCGAAATGCCCCACAGCGCCGAAGCGCTTGGTGGGGCGGGGGGTGTCAGGCTTGGCGGGGTGGGCCGCGTGGCGCGGCAGCGCGCTGGTGGGCGCCGCGCACTGGTGCCCCAAGTGGAGGCCATGGCGGAGCAAGCGACCGTACCTGCGCCGCTGCAAAAAATGCGGTGGCTGGTGGCGGTGCCAGACCGCCGTGCGAGAGCAGGCACAGCGGGCAATGGCCGCCCGCCAGGCTTGCGGGTGCTGGGTGCCCGTCGCCCTGCGGGGCGCTCGCATCTGCAGCCAGATCCAGCGATCCATCGGGGGCCATGGTGCGCGGGCCGCTGCTGGTGCAGACCTCCAGGCCCTGGCCGGGCCCCTGCGCTGCGGCCAGCGCCTGCGTCACCGTAGGCGACAGCGAGGCAAAGACGATGAGCCACACCGCAAGCCAGGCGCGCGCGTGCAGGCCCATGCGGGCCAGACAGGCCAACCGGGCAGAGCGCAGGGTCGCGGACAGGGTCAACATCGCGGGTATGACAAGGGTTCAGTTGGCAGCGCGGGCGCAAGGGCGCCTGGCCGCCTCTTGCCTAAGGTTTGGCTGGCGCGTCGTGCATGCCGTGCTGGTGCCCAGCCGCATCACCGGCGGGCGCGCTGGTGCTTACCGGAACCTTCAGGTCCAGCGTGCTTTCCACGCCCTTGGCGTCTTTAAAGCGCAGCGTCACCGGAATCGTGGTGTCGTTTTGCAACGGCACTTTCAGGTCCATCAGCATCAGGTGAAAGCTGCCGGGTTTGAGTGCCACGGCTTTGCCTGCATTCAGACGCAGGCCGTCAGGCAGGGCGCGCATTTGCATGGTATTGCCGTCCATCTTCATCTCGTGCACTTGGGCAACACCAGCCACGCTGCTGGCTGCGCCCACCAGCGTGGTGTCGGCTTTGGCGGTGAGCGTCATGAAGGCGCCGCTGGCCTTTTGGCCTTGCACCGTGGCGCGCGCCCAGGCGTCTTTGACCTCGACGTTTTGGGCCAGGGCATGGCCCGTCCACAAGGCAGCGAACAGAACGAAGGCGGTAGAAATTTTGCTTTTCATAGGAACTCCAATGAACAGGGTTTAGAAAAATCGCGGCTTGACTTCAATGCGCGTGGTCGCCAGCGGCCTGCACGTCCAGCACCTCCAGCAGCGCTGCAGGCGACTTCAGTCCCTTGGTGGACGTGCCGCTGGCAGGCACTTCGGCCCAGTCGTTGGCGCCCCGGGCGCAGCTTTGCAGCACCTTGAACCAGAGAGGTCCGGGCTTGGCCGGCGTGGTACCGCGCAGCACAAACTCGTCGTAATAGGCCGCGGGCAAGGCGTTCTCGGGGCCGTTGGCGGTCCAGCTTATTTCCAGCACGCCCTGCGTGTATTTTTTGCCGTGGCTCTCAAAGGGGACGGCCAAGGGGCCCACTTTGGTGCTCACTGTCCAGCCGGCTTTGGGCATGGGCTGGGCGCCGTTAAAGCCGGCCGGAATGGTGATGCGCATGGCGGTGGTGGCCTGTTCGTCGCAGCCGTGGCCGACCCGAAAGGTGGCGCGGTAGCTGCTGCCTGCGGCTGCGGCACTGTCTTGCAGCACGACGTGGGCAAAGCTGGGGGCGCCCAGGCACAAGGCGCAGCCGGTGGCGAAAGAGGCAAGAAAAGAGGGTTTCATGGTGATCTTCAGAAAGCTGGCAGCGCGTGCGCCGCCGTGGAATACGGGCGCCCCAAAGGCTGCGTGGCAGGACCAAGGGGACAAACAGGAGGAATGGCGCGGGGGCGTAAGCCACAGCTTGGCCGTGGCGGCGCACCCACGCGTGCGCGTGGCCGACCGCTAAGGTCCGCCGCGCGCTCAGACCAGCGTTGGTGGCCCGCGTCCCGGTGGTGGCGCGGCACTGCGCCAAGCCAGTGCGCTGAGGCCTGCGTGGGCGGTCAGTGCGTGTGAAGGTGTTGGAGAAAAAAGTGCGGATTGGGCCGTCGGTGGCGGCGCACCGGTAAAAAGGCACAGCGCGCAATCCAGACTGTGCGTGCCCGAGCTGGCGGGGGCACCCGTGTCTGCGTTCACCAGCATGACCATGCCCGAGGCCGAACACACCATGCGGCTGCCCTGGGCTTGCGCCAGCGGCGCGGCCATGGCCAGCCCCAGCGCCAGGCACCACCACAGCAGCACGGCGCGCGCCAGTGACGGGGAGTTGCGAAGGGCGTGCAAGAGCGACATGGTGCGCGATTATGGCAGCAGGGGCTGCTATCCTGCGCCCCATGCAAAGCCTGTTTCACCTTGCCATCCACGTCCACGACCTGCAGGCCGCACGCCAGTTTTACGGCGGCGTGCTGGGCTGCCTTGAAGGGCGCAGCACCGCCACCTGGGTGGACTTTGACTTTTTTGGCCACCAGCTCTCGCTGCACCTGGGCACACCTTTTGCCACCACGCGCACCGGCCACGTGGGCGATGTGCTGGTGCCCATGCCGCACTTTGGCCTGGTGCTGGCGTTGCCCGACTGGCAGGCGCTGGCGCAGCGGCTGCAAGCGGCGCGCGTGGAGTTTGTGATGGAGCCGCAAATCCGCTTTGCAGGCCAGAGCGGCGAACAGTGGACCATGTTCTTTTTGGACCCGTCGGGCAACCCCATCGAGGTCAAAGGCTTTGCCAGTCTGGAGACGGTGTACGCGCCATGATGAATTACACCTTTGCCTCGGCCACGATTTTGCTGGTGCTTATTACCGACCCGGTGGGCAATATTCCGGTGTTTGCCAACGCGCTCAAGCACGTGGCGCCGGAGCGGCGTGCGCGGGTGATTCTGCGTGAGATAGTGATCGCCTTCTTTTTGCTGCTGACCTTTATGTTCGTGGGCGAGGGCTTCTTAAAAGTGATGAACCTGAGCGAGCTCTCGCTGCAAATCGGCGGCGGCGTGATTTTGTTTTTGATCGCCCTGCGCATGGTGTTTCCACCGGCCGCCGTGCTGGAGGCGGAAATTTTTGAGGAGCCACTGATCGTGCCCCTGGCCATACCGGCCATTGCCGGTCCGTCCGCGCTGGCCACCGTTTTGTTGCTGGTGTCGCAGCAGCCCGAGCGGCGTTTGGACTGGATTGCCGCCTTGTGCGTGACCATGCTCATTAGCGCGGTGGTGCTGGTGTCGGCCGAACGTATCCAGCGCCTCATCGGCAGCCGCCTGGTGGTCGCCGTGGAGCGGCTGATGGGCCTGGTGCTGGTGTCGGTGGCCATTGAGATGATGCTGCGCGGCGTCAAGACTTTTGCGTTGCAAGTCATGGGCCGCTAGGCCCCGGAGTCCGCCATGAGCGCCATAAAAACCCAGATCGCCCGCAACTTTGTGCGGATCTACACCCACCCCGGCCTGCGCCGCCTGCGCCGCGCCCGCGCCACACTGTGGCGCAAGGTGACCGGTGCGAGCGCCCAGGTGCACTACTTTCACCAAACGGACGACCCGTACAGCCACCTCTGCGCGCAAGTACTGGTGCGTTTGGCTGGTGACTACCAGATCACCCTCGTGCCCCATTTGGTGAGCCCGCCGCAAGACTCCGCAGCGCCCGAGCGCGCGCGGCTGGCGCACTGGTCGCTGCGCGATGCGGACACACTGGCCCAGGCCTATGGCCTGCAGGCGCCCCAGTGCCCAGGCGGCGCGTCGCCCACGCCAAGCCAGGTGCAAGCCGCCGAGGCCGCATTGGCCCAGGCGCTGGATGCAGGCAACTTTGCGGCCCAAGCGGCCGCCATCAGTGCTGCGCTTTGGCAGCCAGACGCGAACGTTGGCGAACCCAATGTGCCCAGCGCTGCGGCTTTGCAGCGCGCGGCCAGCGCCAAGGCGCAGGGCGACGCGCTACGCAAGCGCGCCGGGCATTACCTGGGCGGCACCTTTTATTACGCGGGCGAGTGGTATTGGGGCCTGGACCGGCTGCATTTTTTGGAAGAACGCCTGCGCGACGAGGGTCTGTGCCGCAACCCGTCCGCGCCCCTGATCGCACCCGTGCACGAGGTGGCGCTCGCGGCGTTGCCCGGCGCGCGCGCCACGCCCGGCGCCACACTGGACTACTTTTTGTCCTTTCGCAGCCCCTACACCTATTTGGCGCTGCCCCGCGTGCGGGCACTGGCGGCGCACCATGGCGCCGAGCTGCGCCTGCGCTTTGTGCTGCCCATGGTGATGCGCGGCCTGCCGGTGCCAGTGGAAAAGCGCCTGTACATCGTGAGCGACGTGGCGCGAGAGGCGCAGCGCCTGGGCATGGACTTTGGCAACGCGGTAGACCCGGTGGGCAAGCCAGTAGAGCGTGGCTACGCGCTCTTGCACCGCGCTATTGCAGCGGGCAAGGGCATTGAGTTTGCCGCTTCGTTCTTGCAAGGCGTGTGGGCCAATGGGCTGGACGCGGGCAGCGATGCCGGCCTGAACGCGATTGCCGCGCGCGCCGGTTTTGACGCCGCCTGGGTGCAAGCCGCATTGACCGACAGCGGCTGGCAGGCCGTGGCCGCCGCCAACCGGGAAGAGCTGCTGGCGCAAGCGCTGTGGGGCGTGCCCTCATTTCGCGTCAACGACTTGCCCGGCCATTGGGGGCAGGACCGCTTGTGGGTGATTGAGCAGGAACTGCGCGCGGCTTAGGCCGAAGCAGCGCTGCCCCCGGGCGCCACCACGGACACCACCTCTTGCGCAATCGCGCCAAACAGGCTGTGGCCGTCGCGGCCTTTCACGTCCACTTCCACCGTGTCGCCCACGCGCAGGTAGCCGGTGGTGGTTTGCCCGCCTTGCAGCAACTCCATGGCGCGTTTTTCGGCGATGCAGTGGTAGCCCTTGGGCCAGTCGGGCAGGTCTTGGGCGCTCTTTCTGCCCTCTTTCACGCGCGCTGGGCTGCTGACGGTGCCGCTGCCCACCAGGCTGCCGGCACGCAGGGGCCGGTGCTGCGCGAGTTGGGCAATCAGTTGGCCAAAGTGCAGCGTCATGTCTGGCCCCGCGTCGCACAAGCCCACTTTGCGGCCATTCCAGCTCGTTTGCAGTGCCAGGTTGACCCGGCCTTTGCGCCAGGCCTCGCCCAGCTCGTCGGGCGTGACGGCCACGGGAGCAAAGGCGGTGCCTGCGTCGGCGTTGCCGCACGCGCGCAGTTGAAAGCTGTTGGCCAGCAGCAGCAAACGCACGCCATCGAGCGCACGCTCGGGCGTGCAGCCCAGGGGAATGTCGCTGGTGGCCACGGCCAGTTCGGCAGAAAAGTCCAACTCCCAAGCCTCGTTGGTGCAGACCAGGGGCGACTGCGCGCCCAAGAGGGCATCGCTACTGGCCTGTACCAAGCCGGTGGTCAGGATTGCCGGGGCGGTCGCGTCCAGTGTTTGCGCTTGTTGCAACAACGCAGCATGGCTGCCAAAGCCGCCCCCATGCGCCCATTGGTAAGCGCGCGGCAGAGGCGCCAAACACTGCGCCGGGTTAAAGGCAAAGGTGTTGCGCGCCCGCCCAGCGTTGAGCTGGTCTGACAGGTCTTGCAACTGGGGGCTGAGGTAGTTCCAGTCGTCGAGCACCTGCTGCAGCCGGTTGGCAATGTGCGACGGATACACCGCCAGGCCCAGATCACGGGATACAACAACCAGCTGCCCGTCGCGGGAGCCGTCTTGGTAGCTTGCAAATTTCATGGGGGGATTTTCGCTTGGAAAGCGGGCGGTACTTTAGGGGCGCTCCCCAAACACCGCCTTCCACAGCGCCAGCCCCGCCGCGCGCTCGGGCGCGACATCGTTCAGCGCCAATTCGGTGGGCGCCTCGTCCAGCCGGGCGCGGTGCTGGATCTGGCGCAGGCTGCGGTAGGCCTGCGCGGCGTCGGCACCGATGGGTGCGGGCAGCAGGCCGCAGTCTTGGGCGCGCTGCAGCAGGGCGATGTTGCCCAGGTTGGCGCGCAGCCCGGGGTGGTTGGCGCCATGGGCCAGCACCAAAAACTGCACGGCAAACTCAATGTCCACCATGCCGCCGGCGCTGTGTTTGACGTCAAACAGGCCGGGCTTGTCGCGGTGGGCGGCGCTGACTTTGGCGCGCATGGCGGCAATTTCGTCGTGCAAGGCGGCGCTGTCGCGCGGGCTGGCGATCACCGCGTCGCGCACGGCGTCAAAGCGCGCCTGCAAATCGGCGCTGCCCAGCACGCAGCGGGCGCGGGTGATGGCTTGGTGTTCCCAGGTCCAGGCGGTATTCGACCCGCGTTGCTGCTGGTAGTTGGCGTAGGCGCTAAAGGGCGTGACCAGCATGCCAGCGTTGCCGTTGGGGCGCAGTGCGGTGTCGATCTCGTACAGGTCGCCCTCGCTGGTTTTGACGGTGAGCCAGTTGATGAGTTTGCGCACCAGCGCGCCGTAGATTTCGCCTGCACGCTCATCGGCGTCGTCATACACAAACACAATGTCCAAGTCGCTGCCGTAGCCGAGCTCTTTGCCGCCAAGTTTGCCGTAGGCAATGATGGCGAGCTGGGGCAGTTCGCGGTGGCGGGTTTTGAGGCGTGCCCAGCACCAGGCGGTGGTAATGCGCAAAATGGCTTCGGCCAGCGCGCTCAGGTCGT
>CANCJD010000108.1 GCA_947378275.1 Comamonadaceae bacterium | reverse complement strand
AGAGGCTGTTGTCAGCCTCTTGTTTGAAGGCCGCCACCCCGGCATTGAGCGCCTGGCTGCCCTCGTGCAGGTTTTGCAGGGTTTTGTACAAGTCCTCGTGGCCTGCTGCGAGCGTTTCGGCCCCGGTGTTGAGCGCGGTGAGTTCGGAGTTGCGCGGACGTTTGGTGTCTAAGGTGCGCACGCCCGCGCCGAGCTGGTGCATGCCCGCGCCGAGCTGGCCTACGCCCTCGTTCAAGCGCGCGGCACTGTTGCCCAGCGACTTGGCGCCCATGGCCGCTTTGGAGGCGCCACTGCTGAGCTCGTCGGCTGCCGCATGCAGCTGTGTGGCGGCTTGGCGCAAGCGCTCCACGCTGTCTTTGGAGCCTGCGGCGTTGAGCAGCACCAGGCTCCAGCGCTGCTCGTTGAGGCTCTCATTGACCTTGTGCCCGAGTTCAGCGGCGAACAACTGGGCAATGCGCGCACCTTCAAAACTATTGCCCTCGGACGCATACACCACCAGCTTGCCCGCGCCGGGCAGGGCCCCGGGCACGGCGTTGGAGCTGAAGTCCGCCGGAATGATGAGCGCAAAGGCCAGCGCGCCGTGGCGCACTTGTTGGCGTGCGGCTTCGGCCGAGTCCATGCGGTGGTAGCCAAAGCGGGCGCTGCGTTCGAGCTGCGCGACCAGTTCGTCGCCCATGTTCACGGCCTGCTCGCGGTACACCACGCCCCGGTCCTGGTTGACCAGGCCCACTTGCAGCGCGCCGCTGTTGGCGCCGGGATCCCAGACGCTAGAGAGGTAAATCACCACATACAGCGCCGGGATCAGCGCCACCGCGAGCACCGCCAGCAGGGCTTTGGCGCTGCCCAGGAACAAGGGCGTCTCCAGGCGCAGCAGCAGGCGGCTTTGGCGCAGCACTGTGCGCAGCGGCCCTTGCTTGCGCCGTGGCGCCAAAACCGATGTCACCAGCGCACACCCAGGCGCAAAAAGAGTTTGCTCAGCACAAACAGTGGCCCGACCCACAGGTACTGCAGGTCTTCGAAAAACGAGGGTTTCTTGCCCTCAATGCGGTGGCCGATGAACTGGAAAATCCAGGCCACCACAAACACCAGCACCGACACCGGCACCAGCACGCCGCGTGTGTCCAGTGCGTCCACCATCGCCAGAAAAACCGACGACAGCAGCAGCATGCAGGCGGTAAAGCGCCACGAAAGGCGGGCGTAATACACCATGCTGGCGCCAAAAAACACCAGGGCCAGCGCAGGGTGCAACGCAAACATCAAGCCGGACAGGCTCAGCATGATGGCCGGTATCGCCACGAAGTGAATCACTTCGTTGGTGGGATGGACGTGGCTCAGGCCGTAGTGGTGGAGCAAGGCGTCCACCTTGCGCTCGGGCACATCGTCTTCTTGGGTTGCGCCGGTGGTGGGGGTGGTGTTCATCACATGCTCCTGGGTCGGATGGGTGGGCTCGCGGCAGCGCCGGTGTTAGCCTTTGAAATACTGCTTGAGCCAGCCGGCCAAGCGCCCCTGGGCACAGTGGCCACGCCAGCACAGCAGCGCGTGCTGTGCTCCGGCGTACAGAAAGCGGATGCCGGGTGCCGGCAGCGGGCGCAACTGCGCGGGCTCGGCGTTCATGGCGGCGCGCAGGTTGTGGGCCAAGACGGGGCTGTCTTGCTGCACAAAAAACACCTCGGGGTGGCTGGTACTGCGTTCGTGGGCGTCGGTCAGGATGTGCTGACCCAGCGACAGGGTGCCGTCGGCGCTATCGGCCAGGCCGGTATCGTGCAGCCAGGCGGGGGTGGACTGCGACAGCACCAAAAGCGGCACGTCGCACGCCAGTCGGGCGCCACTGGAGAGCACCACATCATCACGCTCCAAGGCGGCTACCGGCTCATAAAGCACGGTCACGCGCTGCGTGCGCAAGGTGGCGAGCATGCGTTGGTGCAGCGCGTCCGAGTAGTCGCGTGGCGGCTCTTGTGGGGCGGGCAGCCAGGTGACCGCCGCCGTGGGCATGCGCGCACGCACGGCCAGCGCCAGCTCAAAGCCCACCGTACAGTGGCCCACCACGGCCACGCGCAGGGCGCGGCTACGGCCCAGTTCACAGACTTTGGGCCACAGATTCACGAAGCCTTCGAGCGGTGGCACAAACAAGCCGTGTTCGCGTGCGCCCGGCATGGCGCGCTCGACCGCCTCGCGGTGCGGCTGGGGGCCGATGTTGATGGACAAGAGGTCGTAGTCCATCACTTGGCGGTCGTCGAGCAGCACGGTGCGCGAGGCCGCATCCATAGCCCGGCCTTGGCGACCAGCCCAGCGCACGCTGCTGCCTTGGAGCAGTGGCTCAATATCGGTCAGGCACTGCGCGATAGCGTATTCGTTGGCCATGAAACCAGCCAGCATGCGGGGCAAAAAGGCCTGCGCTTGGGAGGTCAACAAGGTGATTTCAGCGTGGGCAATAGGCGCTTTTTGCAGGGACTTCAAAAAGCGCAAATGCGCCGGGCCTGCGCCCCACAACAGCAGGCGCACCGGACGGCGGTAGCCTTGGGTTGACGAGCGCGGTGCGGCTTCGCTCAGTTCAGGGATGGCTATGGGCGCGTTGGCGGGTGGCGCGCTGGTCGGTTCGGTCGTGTGGCCTGTCATGGGGCCTATTGTTCCACGAGCCAGACCGGTGTTTGCCCACCGCCCGTGCCGCGTACCCGCGCTACAGCGGCGCTGTGCGCATATCCCGCAGCGCGCAGGGCCGCCACGCAAGCGTCGGCCCGGTCTGGCGCCACGCTGGCCAGCAGGCCACCGGCGGTTTGCGGGTCAAACATCAGGGCCAGGCGCAGCGCAGCTTCGGGCCGCGCGCCTACAGAATCGGCGTTGGCAATGGCCTGGCCTTGGCGCGCGTTGGCGCTGTGCAGCGAGCTGGTGGTGCCCATTTGCAGGCATTCGAGCGCACCGTCAAGCACGGGCAGCGCGTGCAGGTCGATTTCCACCTCAGCGCTTGATGCGCGCGCCATTTCCACCAAGTGGCCCAGCAGGCCAAAGCCGGTAATGTCGGTGCAGGCGCTAGCGCCATGCGCTTGCACAATCTGCGCCGCCGCCTGGCTCGACTGGCACATGCTGCCCAGCGCCGCCTCGACCCAGCGCCCGCGCGCCTGGCCAAGCGCATGGGCGGCAAACAGCGTGCCGGTGCCCAAGGGCTTGGTCAAAATCAGCACATCCCCAGTTTGCATGCCGCCTTTTTGCAGCACGCCTTGCAACTGTCCCTGCGCGTCGATATCGACCAGGCCGTTCAGGGCAAAGCCCAGCGCCAGCTCCTGCCCTTCGCCCGTGTGGCCGCCCACCAGGGTGCAACCGGCGGCGTTGAGCACTTCGACCGCACCGCCCATCATCTGCGCCAGCAGCATGCGGGTTTGCCGGTCCAAGCCCGGCGGCACGGTGGCAATGGCGGTGGCGGTGTGGGGCTGCGCACCCATGGCAAAAATATCACCCAGCGCGTGGTTGGCCGCGATTTGCCCAAAGCGGTAGGGATCGTCCACAAAGGCCCTGAAAAAATCCACCGACTGCACCACCGCCTTGCCTGGCGGCACGCGCACCACGGCGGCGTCGTCAGGCGCGCCCAGGCCGATCAACACGTCGGCATTGGGCAGCGGGCGCAAGCCGCCCAGCGCCTGCGACAGCACGCCCGCACCCACTTTGGCGCCGCAGCCGCCGCAGCGCATGGCCTGCGCGGCCGATGACTGCTGCGCTTCAGAAGCGCTCAGATCGGCCAGCACGGGCGTGCCAGCGGCCGGTACTGCGGCCATGGCGGCTACGCCCAAATCCGAGAAGCGCTGCATAAAGCGCCGGTCTATCCAGTCCTTCCAGCGCCAGACCCAGGCTCCGGCAAAGCTCAGCGCCCCGCGTGATGCCACCGCATACCGGTCGCCGGTGCTGATCAGCGCCAACCAGTGGCGCTGCGGCCGGTAGGGCACCAGCGGCTGGCCCAAAAGCGCGTGACGCAGGTTGCGCGCCAGCGGCATGCCCATGCGCACAGCAAACACGCCGGCTTTTTCCAGCGGTCGGCCTTCTAGATGGGCCACGTCGCCACTGGCAAATATGCGCGGGTCGGTGATGGATTGCAGGTGGGCGTTGACCCGCACGCAGTGGGCGTCATCAAGCGCCAGCCCGGTGCCCTGCAGCCAGCCGCCGCCGCCGGCCTGGGTAACCCAAAACACGGCGTCAGCATCCAGCCATGCGTCCTTGGTGCCCTTGGATGGATGAATTTGCACCCCCGAAGCGCTGACCTGGCTGACCCGCACCCCCGTGTGCACCTGCACGCCACGCGCCTGCAGCACGGCGGCAAAGCGGCGCTGCACGCGCGGGTTGTGGGTGGGAAGCACGGTGTCGGAGGCAGAAAAAAGCGAAAAAACTGGCTCAGGTCCCTGCAAACCCAAGGCTTGGCGTTCGGCGCGCAGCCGGTATTGCAGGGCCAGCAGCAGCTCCACACCGCCCGCGCCCGCACCGACGACCGCAATGCTGCGCGGCCCCTGGCCCGCGCGCACTGCGCCCAGCAAGGCCAGCCAGCGTTGGTTGAAGGACGCAATCGGTTTGACGCTCACCGCATAAACGGCCGCGCCCGGCGTGGCGCCCGTTTGGGGTGTGGAGCCGGTGTTAATGGCCAGCAAGTCGTAGTCCAGCGCCGGGCGCCCCCGCAGCAGCACCTGGCGGCGCGCGCGGTCGATGCCGGTTACTTCGGCGCGCACAAAGCGCGCCCCGGCAAACACGCACAGGCGCACCAGGTCCAAGTGCACCTCGTCAAAGCTGTAGTGGCCCGCCACGTAGCCCGGCAGCATGCCAGAGTAAGGTGTGTGTGCGTCGGTGCAAATCAGCGTGATGCGCAGGCCTTGGATGGGCTGCATGGCAAAGGCTTTGAGCACGCCTACGTGGCTGTGGCCGCCACCCACCAAGACGAGGTCGCGCAGGATGGGGGCGGCAGGGGTTTGCATAGGGTGATTGTGACGGGTGTCTTTGGCGGCTTTCTTTGCCTTGGGCCTGGGGTTGATGACCTTAGCCCCTCAATAAAAAACTCCGACTACCACCCCCGCGCTAATCGCTCCCGACTCACCCAAGTCGCATGAAACCCATGGGGCACCCGTTGCGGCAAGGCAATGCGCGCTACCGGGCCCTGCGCCACGTCGTGAGCGTCAAACACGGTGGCAAACGAGCGCGCGGCCAGGGCGTCCCACACAAAGCCAACCAAGTAGCCGTCGTCCTCAGCCACGGCCTGGTCTTTGGGGGCGAAGCTGTGTTCGTTGAACCATTGGTGCATACCGGCGTGGTAACTGCTGCAGCTGTTTTGCTGCAGGTCGTGCCGGGCGATGCCGCAAAAGCGCGGTTCTTCGGCAGCAGCGCCGTTGGCCATCAGGGTATTCCAGGAATAGCGGCTGCGCTCACCCAGATAGGCGCTGTTGATGATAGGGAATTCCTGGTTGAGCACGTCGTCCAGCACCCGCTCGCGCGTCTGGCCGGTGCGCAGGTTAAAGCGCCATTCGTAAAACATGCAGTCCTGGCCGAGTTGGGCAATCAGGCGCGGCAGGCGGCTGGCGTCCAACTGGCCCCGGGCGTCGAGCTGCGGTTTGAAGGGCGTGCCGGTCATCACGATCTCTGTGCCGCCCTGGCCGTCGTCCTCTTCCCAGGCGTTGGAGACGTGGTACAGGTACGCCGGTTTGGCCTCAAACCAGCGGATGTCAGACGCCGCTCCGTGGCGTGGCAGCACGCCAAAGCGCGACGGCAGCTCGGGATAAAACATCACCTTATGGCGCCCGGCGGCCGCGGCCTCGGGGTCTTGAAACAGCGGCAGGTCGTGCAAGACGCTGTAGTTGCGCGTGACCGCCATGTCGTGCGGCAGGCGTGGCCCGGGCAGCGCCACCGGCACCAGGGTCTTGAGCGTGCCGCTTTTGTCCAGCACGCCGTAATGCATATAGGGCGGCTCTTTGCCATAGCAAAAAAATACGAATTCGCCGGTGCGCTCGTCCACCTTGGAATGCGCTGAAATATGCAGCCCGGCCAGGCGCGGGTCCATCGCCAGCGTGCCGGTGGTGGCCAGATCGTGCGGGCGCACGCGGTGCACCTCGCCGCCCAGGTACCACATGGCCAGCAGCTCCCCGGCAAAGAACTTGACGTCGGTGTTGGCCGTGTTTTTGAGCGGCATGTCGGGCCGGTCGCGCCGGGGCGGGTCTTTGATCCCTTGCCACAGCGCGCTGCCTGCGGCGCGTTCTTCGGTCAGGCTTTGCGTTGCGATCCAGCGGTTTTGGTATTGCACCCGGCCGCCCTCAAAGCGCAGCGCGTGCAGCATGCCGTCGCCGTCAAACCAGTGGTAGCGCCCGGGCGCGGCAAATTGGCGGTTGGGGCCGTTGCGCACATGCATGCCGTGCAGGTCGCGCGGGATTTCGCCCTCAATATCGGTCAGGTCCACCGTGATTTCACGCGCCACCGGGGCAAAGCCGCCCTGCAAAACCGCCATATCGTTCGATCCCATGCCGCCGCTCCTTGTGCCGTTTGATCCAAACGAGCTTAAAGCAGCACCTCAGCGTTGACAATCGGGGCATGCACCATGCCTTTGAATCTCTGACCCCCGACGTCGTGCTCGACGCGCTTGACTCTGTGGGCTTGCGCGGCGACGGGCGGCTGACCGCCCTGTCGTCCTACGAAAACCGGGTGTACCTGGTGCAGCTCGAAGACGGCGGCGCGGTGGTGGCCAAGTTTTACCGCCCCGAGCGCTGGAGCCAGGCGCAAATTTTGGAAGAACATGGCTTTGCCCAGGAGCTGATGGACGCCGAAATCCCAGTGATCGGCCCCATGCGACTGAACGGCGCCACGCTACACCCGTTTGGCGGCGTTGATTTCAGCGTCAGCCCGCGCCGGGGCGGCAGGCCGCCCGAGCTGGACGACGGCGAAGTGCTGGAATGGATTGGCCGCTTTTTGGCGCGCATCCACAGCGTGGGCGCCAAAAAGCCGTTTGCGGTGCGCCCCACGCTCAACCTGGCCATGTTTGCCCAAGAACCCAAAGACTGGCTGCTGGCCCATGACATGGTGCCGCTAGATGTGCAGTCTGCCTGGAGCCGCGCCTGCGACGAGGCCATGGCGCTGATTGCGCAGCACCCAGCCCTGACCGGGCAGGCTTCACCTATTCGCCTGC
>CANCJD010000107.1 GCA_947378275.1 Comamonadaceae bacterium | reverse complement strand
CCCTCAAACTGCTGCTAGAAGAAATCACCACCCGCCTGAAATACCTGTGCGAAGTCGGCATCGGCTACCTTACGCTCGACCGCCAAAGCCGCACGCTCAGCGGCGGCGAAGTGCAGCGCATCAACCTGACCACCGCCCTGGGCACCTCGCTGGTCAACACCTTGTTTGTGCTGGACGAACCCAGCATCGGCCTGCATCCGCGCGACATGCACCGCATCATCGTGGCCATGCAGCGCCTGCGTGATGCAGGCAACACGCTGGTGGTGGTGGAACACGACCCGGCCGTGATGCTGGCGGCCGACCGCATGATCGACATGGGCCCCGGCCCCGGCGAAAAAGGCGGGCAGATTGTGTTTGACGGCAGCACCGAAGACCTCAAAGGCGCCGACACCCTGACCGGCGCCTATCTGGGCGGGCGCAAGCAAGTGGGCATGGGATTCAAGCGCATGGTTGGCATCAACTCGCCGCGCCTGGTGTTGGAGGGCGCGACCGAACACAACCTGAAAGACGTGTCTATTGAGATTCCGCTGCAGCGCCTGGTGTGCATTACTGGCGTGAGCGGCTCAGGCAAATCCACGCTGGTGCAAGACGTGCTGGCCCCGGCGCTTTTGCGCCACTTTGGCAAAGCCACCGAAACCCCGGGCGCCCACCGCCGACTGCTGGGCGCCGAGCAGCTCAGCGAAGTGGTGTTTGTGGACCAGTCGCCCATTGGCAAAACCGCGCGTTCCAACCCGGCCAGCTTTGTTGGCGCCTGGGACTCGATCCGCGAACTGTTTGCGCAGGCGCCGCTGGCGCGCGAGCGCAGCTATACCGCCAGCAAGTTCAGCTTCAACAGTGGCGACGGCCGCTGCCCTACCTGCGGTGGCTCCGGCTTTGAGCATGTGGAAATGCAGTTTTTGAGCGACGTATATTTGCGCTGCCCGGACTGCGACGGCAAGCGCTATCGCCCTGAAATTTTGGAAGTGGTGATCGAACGCCAAACCCCTGGCCCCAGCCCCAGCGTGCTGCTCAATGTGGCCGATGTGCTGAACCTGACGGTGAGCGAAGCCGCACAAATCTTCGCCCACGACCGCGATGTGATCCGCGCGCTGCAGCCCATCGTGGACGTGGGGCTGGAATACGTCAAGCTCGGCCAGCCCGTCCCCACGCTCTCGGGTGGCGAGGCGCAGCGCCTCAAGCTGGCTGGCTTTCTGGCCGAAGCCGCCAAAGCCAGCAGCGCCAGCCGCCAGGCCCTGGCGCGCCGGGGCACGCTGTTCATGCTGGACGAACCCACCACCGGCCTGCACTTTGACGACATCGCCAAGCTCATGCGCGCGCTGCGCAAACTCTTGGACGTGGGCCACTCGTTGGTCGTGATCGAGCACAACCTGGACGTGATCCGCGCCAGCGACTGGCTCATCGACCTCGGCCCCGAAGGCGGCGACGCCGGCGGCGAAGTCGTGGCCTACGGCACCCCCGAAGACCTGCTACTCCACCCCACCAGCCACACCGGCAAAGCCCTGCGCGACTACGCTGCGGCCATGGGGGTGGTGCATGAAGTGCGGGAGTTTTCGGCTGCTGATGCTTATGGTTTGGCGGCTGCGGGCGCGGGGGACATTTCTCTTGCTGCGGCGGATGGGCTCGCGCCCAGTGCCTCATACATTCGCTTCGCGACTGCCAAATCGGCCCCGGGCGCAAGCCCATCCACCTCCGAAGGTGTTAGTGCAAATGACGATTTGTCGGCAACGCAATTTGCAGTGGCCGGTGGTGCCCTCACTCAAACCGCGCGGTCAAATGTGGCTGTTAAAGCTCCCTCTTTCGCCCCGGTGGGGGCGAGAGAGGGCGGGGGGAGTGAGGGGGGGAACGCAAACAACATAAGAATCGTCAACGCCAAAGAACACAACCTCAAATCCCTAAGCGTAAACATCCCAAGAGGCAAGTTCAGCGTAGTCACAGGAGTAAGCGGCTCCGGCAAATCAACATTGGCCTTCGACATTCTGTTCAACGAAGGCCAGCGCCGCTACTTGGAAAGCCTCAACGCCTACGCCCGCGCCATCGTGCAGCCCGCCGGTCGGCCCGAGGTAGACGCGGTCTATGGCATTCCGCCCACCGTGGCGATTGAGCAGCGCTTGAGCCGGGGCGGGCGCAAGTCCACCGTGGGCACCACCACTGAGGTCTGGCATTTCTTGCGCCTGCTCTACGTCAAGCTCGGTACCCAGCATTGCGTGCACGACGGCGCGGCCGTGGCGCCGCAAACTGCTGACAGCATTGCCGCGCAGTTGCTCAAAAACTACCGGGGTCAGCACATCGGTCTGCTGGCACCACTGGTAGTGGGGCGCAAGGGCGTGTACACCGAGCTGGCCGACTGGGCGCGTCCGCGTGGCTTTACCCATTTGCGCATCGACGGCCAGTTTGTGCCGACCAGCGGCTTTCCGCGCATTGACCGCTTTAAAGAGCACAACATCGAGCTGCCCGTGGCCAGCCTGGACGTGAACCCGGCGCAAGAAGCGCAGTTGCGTGAGGCGTTGGCCACGGCGCTCACCCACGGTAAGGGCGTGGTGCACGTTATGAGCCACATGGACGGCTTGCGCGCCGCCATGGAGCAGGGCGCAAGCACCGTGGGCATGGGCCAGTGTGAGGTGTTTTCTACCAAGCGCGCCTGCCCGGTGTGCGCTACGTCTTACACCGAACTCGACCCGCGCCTGTTTAGCTACAACAGCAAACACGGCTGGTGCCCGGACTGCGTGGGCACGGGTCTAGCGTTAACCAAAGACCAGCGCAAGGTGTTTGACGATTCAGTCAAAGACGACAACAACCAAGGCCGCGAGCAAACCTTTGCCGAGGCCGACATCGAAGACCTGGCGGACACCGCCTGCCCGCGCTGCCACGGCACGCGCCTGAACCCGACCGCCCGCGCAGTGCGCTTTAACGGCGTGGGCATTGCCGACATTGCGTCCTTAAGCGTGAGCGATGTGCGCGCCTGGGTGCAAACCTTGCAGACCAGCGGCGCCCTGAGCCAGCGCCAAACCGACATTGCGCGCGACCTGATCCCTGAGATCCGAAGCCGCCTCGAATTTTTGGAAGAAGTGGGCCTGGGTTACTTGACCCTGGACCGGGGCGCGCCGACGCTCAGCGGTGGCGAGGCGCAGCGCATTCGCCTGGCCGCGCAACTCGGTAGCAATCTGCAGGGCGTGTGCTACGTGCTGGACGAGCCCACCATCGGCCTGCATGCGCGCGACAACAAGATCCTCTTGGGAGCGCTCAAATCCCTGAGCGACAAGGGCAACACGCTGGTGGTGGTGGAGCACGACGAAGACACCATCCGCGCCGCCGACCACATCATCGACATTGGCCCGAGTGCGGGCAAACGCGGCGGGCGCCTGGTGGCGCAAGGCTCGATTGCAGACGTGCAAAACGCCGCCGAGTCGCAGACCGGGCGCTATTTGTTGCACGCCATGCAGCATCCCTTGGGTGGGCGCAGGGACGTGGTGTCTTATGTCGATTCTTTGGCACGGGACGAAGACGCTTTGTTGGCACTCGCAGCGGTGGAAGTCGCCTTGCCGGGTTCAGCCGCGAAGGGCGGCAAAAAGCCCACGGCCAAGGCCTCGAAAGCAGCATTGATTGCGGCCAACGTGGCGGCCAGCGTCGTAGCCAACGCAGAATTTGCAGCACGCGAGCAAGCTGATCGCGACTACGCAGCGGCAGCAACCGCAGCCCAGTCAACTCGCCTAGACGCAGCAGCGCCGGGCCCTGGGGCGGGTGACGATTTGTGCTCGCAGCATGAGGAACCCGCCCCAGGGCTCGGCGCTGCGGGTACAGCACCAAGTGCAACGCCAACAAGCCAGCACGAAAAAATCAACTGGCTCACGGTCAAAGGCGCCAACATGCACAACCTGCAAGACGTCACCGCCCACATTCCCCTTCAGCGCCTGGTGGCCATCACGGGCGTTTCGGGTTCGGGCAAATCGACGCTGGCGCGCGACGTATTGCTGGCCAACGTACAACTAGGCGTGCAAAAGCGCAGCACCAAAGCCGGACGCGACGCGCTGGACGCGGGCGAAAAAATCCGCTGGACCGGTTGCACTGGCATCACTGGCTTTGAATCCATAGACCGCGTGCTCGAAGTGGACCAAACGCCGATTGGCAAAACCCCGCGCTCCTGCCCCGCCACCTACATCGGCTTTTGGGACACCATTCGCAAACTCTTTGCCGACACGCTAGAAGCCAAGGCGCGCGGCTACGCCGCTAACCGCTTTAGCTTCAACACCGGCGAAGGCCGCTGCCCCGGCTGCGAAGGCCAGGGCATACGCACCATTGGCATGAGCTTTTTGCCCGACGTGAAAGTGCTGTGCGAAACCTGCAAGGGCGCGCGCTTCAACCCCGAAACGCAGGCTGTGACTTGGCGCGGCAAAAACATTGGCGAAGTGCTGCAAATGGAAGTGGACGAAGCGGTGGACTTCTTTGCCGCCATGCCGGTCATCGCCCACCCGCTGCAGCTCCTCAAGGACGTGGGCTTGGGCTACCTGACGCTGGGCCAGCCCTCACCGACCCTGAGTGGAGGCGAGGCGCAGCGCATCAAGCTGGTGACCGAACTCAGCAAGGTGCGCGACGACATCACCCGGCGCGGCCAAAAGGTGCCGCACACGCTGTACGTGCTGGACGAACCCACGGTGGGTCTGCACATGGCCGACGTGGAAAAGCTCATCCACGTGCTGCACCGACTGGTGCGCGGCGGCCACAGCGTGGTGGTCATCGAACACGACCTGGACGTGATCGCCGAAGCCGACTGGGTGATAGACCTCGGCCCCGACGGCGGCAACGGCGGCGGGCGGGTGGTGGCTGCGGCTACGCCCGAAGACGTGGTGAAGTTGGGCACGCATACGGGGGTGGCGTTGGCGGGAGTGCTGGCGCGCAAGCCATGATCACCTTCTACAACCCCCACCACGCCCTGCACCAGGGCCAGTTTGAGATGTTCCGTGGCGCACTCGTCCCCTGCCACGAAGTGCCCGCGCGTGCCGACCACGTGCTGGCAGAGTTGCAACGCCGCCAGTTGGGCGAGGTGCGCAATCCACTGCCCTTCCACGCCGCTGCGCTCGAATCCATCCACAGCCCGCGCTACCTGCGGTTCCTGGAAACCGCCTGGAGCCAGTGGGTGGCGCTTGACCCCGCCAACGCCGCGCACGACGCGCTGCCCAGCGTGTGGCCCACGCGTGGTTTTCGCACCGATGTGGAGCCCGACAACTTTGCCGCGCGCATGGGTTTGTATTCGTTTGACGCCGGTTCGCCGCTCACGTCTGGCACCTGGGTGGCGGCGCGTGCCGGGGCGGAATGCGCCCTGAGCGCTGCGGACCAGATCGCGCAGGGCGCGCGCTCCGCCTTCGCCCTGAGCCGCCCGCCCGGCCACCATGCGGGTGCGGACTTTTTTGGCGGCTACTGCTTTTTGAACAACGCCGCCCTGGCCGCGCAACAGCTGCGCAACAGCGGCCTGGAGCGCGTGGCGATTCTGGACGTGGACTACCACCACGGCAACGGCACGCAGGCCATCTTCTATGACCGCCCCGACGTGTTCTTCGCCAGCCTGCACGGCGACCCGCGTACCGAATACCCCTTCTTTCTGGGCCACGCCGACGAGACGGGCTTGGGTGCAGGCGAGGGCGCCAACCTCAATTTGCCGCTGCCGCGCGGTACCGCGTATGGCGAATGGTCCGACGCCCTGGAAGTGGCGCTGGCGGCGATGGGCCGCTTTGGCGCGCAGGCGCTGGTCATTTCGCTGGGGGTGGATACGTTTGCGGGCGACCCGATATCAGGCTTTGCGCTGCAAAGCGACGACTACCTGCGCATGGGCGAGCGCCTGGCCGCCGAAAGGCTGCCCACGGTGCTGGTGTTTGAGGGTGGCTATGCGGTCGATGCCGTTGGGGTGAATGCGGTCAATGTGCTGCAATCGTTTGCATAATGTTTTCTATGGAACCCCGGGACGCCGCATGCTGAAACTCCACTACCACCCCAGCGACGCCAGTTTGATGCCCCACATCCTGCTCGAAGAGCTGGGTGTTCCGTTTGCGCTGCAACTCGTTGACCGTGCGCGCAACGCCCAAAAATCGGCCGCGTATCTCAAGCTCAACCCCAACGGGCTCATTCCGGTGCTGGAGGACGGTACGCTGGTGGTCTACGAAACCCCGGCCATCCTGCTGCACCTGTCAGACACGCATCCACAAGCCCGCTTGGTACCAGACATTGGCACGTCGCAGCGCGCGCAGTGCTACCAGTGGATGGTGTGGCTGTCCAACACTTTGCAGGCCACTTTGGTGCAGTACTTTTACGCCGAGCGCTACGTGGATGCGGCAGGCGTGGCCGACTTTCGCGCGCGCACCGAGGCGCGCATTGCACCCATGCTGGACCAACTCGAGGCGCAACTGCAAAGCAGCGCTGGCCCATGGTTGCTGGGCACAGACTACAGCGCGGCCGATTGCATGGCTTTTGTGCTGTGCTGCTGGACGCGCAACTTTGCCCGCCCCGCCAACAGCCTGCCCGCGCTGGGCGCGTACCTAGCGCGCATGCGCCAGCGACCGGCCGTGCAGCGCGCGGCGGCCACGGAGCAATTGCCAGAGACCTTTTTTACACGCTAATGCGGTAACGCGATAGGGCGAACCCTGTCCCGGTTGGACCAGCCCTAAATATCCCGCCTGCGCCGCGCCCGCACCAGTGCCCCAGTCGCCAGGCCTGATACCAGCACCAACACCAGCGGAAAACCCAGCCAGGGCGACGCGTCAATCAGCGCGCCCGACATGGACGAGGCCACCAGCGCGCCCAGGGTGTAGGCGAGCACCAGAACCGCCGTGCTGTTGACCAGGGTGATGCCGCGCTCGCGGCTGCTGATGTCGGTCATGGTCAGCGTGTACAAATTGCCGCCCGCGGCGCCCCATACGGCAGCGATGGGCCACATCAGCCAAGGCTCTTTTTGCACGCCGAACAGGACAAAGGACGCCGCCAGCAGCAGCGCCACCAGCGTCAGCATGAGCGTGCGTCGGCCTTGTGCCGGGTTGGCCAGGCGGTCGATCAGCATGCCCGCCGGAAACGCCAGCAACATGCCGCCCAGGCCGCTTATTGACACCAGCAAGGTGGCTGCGCCCGTGGGCAGCCCCAGGGTCAGGCCGTACAGCGGCAAGATGGACGCCAGGCCGAG
>CANCJD010000106.1 GCA_947378275.1 Comamonadaceae bacterium | reverse complement strand
GAAACCGGTGGCAACGCGCTGCAAGGCCAGTTTTTTGAGCCCACCGTTATCTCGGGCGCCACGGCTGATATGGCCTGCGCCCGCGAAGAAACCTTTGGCCCGTTTGCGCCCATCTTCAAGTTTGAAAAGGAACAAGAAGCCATTGACGCGGCCAACAACACCGAGTTTGGGCTGGCCAGCTACTTTTACAGCCGCGACATTGGCCGCATCTACCGCGTGGCCGAAGCCTTGGAATACGGCATGGTCGGTATCAACGTGGGCATTTTGGCGACCGAGCACGTGCCATTTGGCGGCGTCAAGCAGTCCGGCCTAGGTCGCGAGGGTTCGCACTGGGGCATGGACGACTACCTGGAAATCAAATACCTGTGCATCGGGGACGTGCTGAAGTAAGCCACGTCACCACCGACAAGACCAGCGCCGCCTGGGGAGAAATCCCCGGCGGCGTTTTTTTATTGTCATACAGACAATCGGGTTATTGACTTCCACGGCAATATTTGCCTAGGCATGAAATACAATGCACCTCATGGTTAACCCTGAGCAACCCGCCTTTTACGACCTGGACAACTACCGTCCGGAGGACAGCGTGGGCTACCTCATGCGACTGATATTGAGCAGCATGGCCCATGGCGTTGACGCGCAACTGGCGGAATCGGACCTGACCAACGCCCAATGGCTGCCCATGCTCAAGCTGCACCAGGGCCACGCTTCTACCGTGGCCGAACTGGCCCGTGCCTGCAACCTGGACGCCGGAGCCATGACCCGCTTGCTCGACCGCCTGGAGGCCAAGGGCCTGTGCAAACGCATCCGCTCCGAGACCGACCGCCGGGTGGTCAATATCGCACTTACCGATACCGGGCGCGAGGTGGCCCAAGGCATTCCCGGCGTCTTGTGCACCGTGCTCAACCAGCACCTGACCGGCTTGAACGCCGACGAATTTTTCACGCTCAAAAGCCTGCTCCAGCGCATGCTGGCCAACACCAGCCAGGCCGGCGCCGAACACACGCCACTGGCCTTTTTATCGCAAAGCGCAGATTGCGCCGCTGCCCCTCTTTCATCTACGCCCTCAGGAACACCCGATGCCTTTTAGTCCTTTTTCTCCCGTGCCAGCGCAGTGGTGCCGCAGCGCGGCCTTGGTCGCCCTGGCGCTTGGCCTGGGCGGCTGCGCCAACTTTGCCGGCATTGGCCCCAAGGCGCGCATGACCGAGCCGCAGGCTTTGGGCTTGGGCAGCACATCGACTCAGGCTGCGCCAGCATCCACGGTGGCGGCCGGGCCCGCACCTGCATCAGTAATGGCCAGCCCCCCCTGGTGGACCCGTTTTGGCGACGCACAACTCGACGCACTGGTGCAGCAAGCGCTGCAAAACCACCCCAACCTGCGCATCGCCCAAGCCCGCGTGGCGCGCGCCCAGGCGCTGAGCGACACCATCGCCAGCACCGAGCTGCCCAATGTGAGTGGCTCGGTGGACGCCACGCGCCAGCGCTTTAGCGCCAACAGCATTTATCCCCCACCGCTGGCCGGCGGCGTCTACGACACGGCCAACGCCCAAATTACGGCGGGCTACGAATTTGACCTGTTTGGCAAAAACCGCGCCGCCTTGGACGCGGCGCTCGGCCAGGTGCGCGCCGCGCAGGCCGATGCGCAAGCCGCCGAACTGCTGCTGGCCACGCAGGTGACGCGCAGCTATTTCACGCTGCTGCGCATCAACGCGCTGCAGGCGCTGGCCCAACGCAACCTGGCCCAGCGCGAACAGCTGCTGACCCTGGTGCAATCGCGCTTGGCCGCCGGTCTGGACAGCCCCACGGAGCTGCGTAGCAGTGAAGCCAGCCTGCCCGAGATTCGCCAATACGCCGAAAGCCTGCGCGAGCAGGCCGCGCTGGCCCGCAACGCCCTGGCCGCTCTGACCGGCCAGCCGCTGGGCCTGCAAGACCTGCAGGCGGGCACGTTGTCGCGCATCAAGCCGCAGACCATTCCCAGCGCTGTACCCCTGGATTTGCTGGCTAACCGGCCCGATGTGGCCGCGGCCCGCGCCCGTGTGGAAGCGGGTTTGAGCGAGGTGGATGTGGCCAAAGCGCAGTTCTATCCCAACATCAACCTGGTGGCTTTTGCGGGCTTCAACAGCATCGGCTTTGGCAACATCTCTAAGGCGGGCAGCGAACAATGGGGCGTGGGCCCGGCGGTGCGCCTGCCGATTTTTGGCGGTGGACGCCTGCGCGCGCAGCTCAAAGGGCGCGCTGCTGATGTGGACGTAGCCGTCGAGCAGTACAACGCGCTGGTGATTGAGGCGGTGCGCGAAGTGGCCGACCAGATCACCACGCTGCAATCCATTGCCCGCCAAAGCCAGGAACAACAGGCTGGCCTCGCCGCCGCCCAGACCCTGCAAGACATTGCGGCGCAGCGCTTTGCCGCCGGCCTGAGCAGCCGCGCCAGCGTGCTCAATTCCCAGTCGGCGGTGCTAAGCCAGGAGCGCCAGGCCATTGAGCTGGCCGCCCGCACCCTGGACGCCCAGGCCCTGCTGCTGCGCGCCACTGGCGGCAGCGTGCTTGCGCCCTGAGCCCCTTCGCACACTTTAGTTACCACCCCATTTTTACGATTCAAGAGTACACACCATGAGCACCACCCCCAACACCCCTGCCGCACAAGCACCCGGCGCCCGCCAAAAAGCCCTGACTGTGGTCGGTCTGGTCGTCCTGATCGGCCTGGCCTACGGCGGCTACACCTGGTACGCGGGCCGCCACCAGGAATCCACCGACAACGCCTACGTCCAAGGCAACGTCATCCAGATCACACCGCAAATCGGCGGCACCGTCACGGCCATCCTGGCCGACGACACCGACTTCGTCAAAGCCGGCCAACCCCTGGTGCAACTCGACCCGGCGGACGCCAAAGTGGCGCTGCAACTGGCCCAGGCCAACTTGGCCCAGGCGGTGCGCCAGGTGCGCGGCCTGTATGCCAATAACCAGACGCTGGAGGCACAAATTAGCGTGCGCGACACCGATGTGGCCAAAGCCCAAACCGAAGTCACCCGCGCCAGCGACGACTTGGCCCGGCGCCAGTCGCTGGTGGGCAACGGCGCGGTGTCCAAGGAAGAGCTGGCACATGCCCAGTCGCAACTGGCGCAAGCGCAAAGCGCACTGGCTGCCGCCAAAGCCGCAGTGGCCACGGCCCGCGACCAGTTGGGCAGCAACCAGACGCTGACCGACGGCACCAAACTTGAAAACCACCCCAGCGTGGAAGCCGCCGCCGCCAAGATGCGCGAGGCCTATCTGGCGCTGCACCGCGCCGCCCTGCCCGCCCCGGTGGACGGCTTTGTGGCCAAACGCACAGTGCAACTCGGCCAGCGCGTGGCCGCCGGCACGCCGCTGATGTCGGTGATTGCGCTCAACACCCTGTGGGTGGACGCCAACTTCAAGGAAGTGCAACTGCGCAACATCCGCATTGGCCAGCCAGTGACGCTGACCGCCGACCTGTACGGCAAACACGTGGAATACAAAGGCACCGTGGCCGGTCTGGGCGCGGGCACGGGCGCGGCGTTTTCGCTCTTGCCCGCGCAAAACGCCACCGGCAACTGGATCAAGGTGGTGCAGCGCGTACCGGTGCGCGTGGCGCTGGACGCCAAAGAAGTCGCAGCCAACCCGCTGCGCGTGGGCCTGTCCATGGAAGCCACCGTAGACGTGACACAGCAAGACGGCAAGGCGCTGTCGGACGCACCCCGTGCCAGCTCCAGCGTGCAAACCGATGTGTACGCCGTGCTGGACGACCAAGCCACGGCTGAGATCAGCCGCACCATCGCCGCCAACGCCGGCCGGGGCCGCAACGGCACCGCCCCATGAGCGCAGCGAATCCAGCCACAGACAGCGCACCTGCACCGGTAGCAGCGCCCGCTCCGGCGGCGCCCTCGTTTGCGCAAAACCAGCCCTTGCAGGGGTCGGCGCGCCTGTGGGGCACGATTGCGCTGTCGGCCGCCACGTTCATGAACGTGCTGGACTCGTCGATTGCCAATGTGTCCCTGCCGGCCATTGCGGGTGACTTGGGCGTGAGCCCCAACCAGGGCACCTGGGTGGTCACCAGCTTTGGCGTGGCCAACGCGATTGCCGTGCCGCTCACCGGCTGGCTGTCGCAGCGCTTTGGCCAGGTGCGCTTGTTTACCGCCAGTGTGCTGCTGTTTGTGATCGCGTCCTGGCTGTGCGGCCTGGCGCCCAATATGTCCACGCTGATCGCCATGCGCGCGTTGCAGGGCTTTGTGGCCGGGCCCATGATGCCGCTGGCGCAAACCCTGTTGCTGTCCAGCTACCCGCCAGCCATGGCCGGGCTGGCCATGGCGCTGTGGGCCATGACCACGCTGGTAGCACCCGTGATGGGACCGCTCTTGGGCGGCTGGATTACGGACAATATGCACTGGGGCTGGATTTTTTACATCAACATCCCCGTGGGCTTTTTGGCTGCGTTCATTACCTGGACGATTTACAAGAAGCGCGAAACCCCCACCCACAAGCTGCCGATTGACACCATGGGCCTGACCCTGCTGGTGCTGGCCGTGGCGGCCTTGCAAATCATGCTGGACCGGGGTAAAGAGCTGGACTGGTTCCACTCGGGTGAAATCATCACCCTGGGGCTGGTGGCGCTGATTGGCGGGGCGTTTTTTATTGCGTGGGAGCTCACCGACAAGCACCCGGTGGTGGACCTGCGCTTGCTCAAACTGCGCAACTTCCGCGTGGGCTCGATTTGCCTGGCCATTGCTTACAGTCTTTTTATTGGCAACCTGGTGCTGCTACCGCTGTGGCTGCAGCAGTTCATGGGATACACCTCGACCCAAGCCGGCGAGCTGCTGGCGCCCGTGGGTTTGTTCGCCATATTGCTTTCGCCCATCGTGGGCAAAAACGTACAAAAGACCGACCCGCGCATGCTGGCGACGTTTGCGTTTGTAATGTTTGCCATCGTGCTGCTGATGCGGGCGCACTTCAACACGCAAGCAGACTTCTTCACCATCATGATCCCCACCATCGTGCAGGGCGTGGCGGTGGCGTTTTTCTTTATCCCCTTGAGCAGCATTACGTTGGGCGGCATCGCGCCAGCGCAAATGGCCTCGGCCTCGGGCCTGTCCAACTTCATGCGGATTGTGGGCGGTGCCTTTGGTACCTCGATCACCATCACGCTCTGGCAAGACCGGGCGGCGGTGCACCACGCCCAGATCATTGAATCGGTCAACCGGGGCAGCCAGGCCACCAGCAGCGCGCTGAGCGGATTGTCTTCGCTGGGGATGAGCAACGAACAAAGCCTGACCACCATCAACCGCCTGGTCGATCAGCAGGCTTTCATGTTGGCGGCCAATGACATCTTCATGGGTTCGGCGGTGATTTTCATGCTATTGATCCCCACCATCTGGTTTGCCAAACGGGTGCGCATGTCGGCTCCGGCGGCGCCAGGCGGGGACGGGGCGCACTAAGCGCCGACCTAAGAAACGGGGCGCTTGATGCGCCCCGTGTCACATCAAACGAGTTTGACGCCCGTCTTTTCTTGCAGGGTTTCCAGCGTCACGCCGGGCGCCATCTCCACTACTTTCAGGCCGTAGGGCGTCACATCCATCACCGCCAAGTCGGTGATGATGCGGTCCACCACGCCCACACCAGTGAGTGGCAAAGTGCATTGGGGCAAAATTTTCAGGTCGATGGTGCCGTCTTTCTTTTTGGCCACATGCTCCATCAGCACGATGACGCGCTTCACGCCGGCCACCAAGTCCATGGCGCCGCCCATGCCTTTGACCATCTTGCCGGGAATCATCCAGTTGGCCAGGTCGCCCTGTTCACTCACCTGCATGGCGCCCAAAATGCTCAAGTTGATCTTGCCGCCGCGGATCATGGCAAAACTTTGGTCAGAACCAAAGATGCTGGAGCCCTTGATGGTGGTCACGGTTTGCTTGCCCGCGTTGATCAGGTCGGCGTCCACCGCGTCTTCGGTGGGAAAGGGGCCGATGCCCAGCATGCCGTTTTCGCTTTGCAGCCACACCTCTTTGTCGGCGGGCACATGGTTGGCCACCAGGGTGGGAATGCCGATGCCCAGATTCACGTAAAAACCGTCTTCCAGCTCTTGGGCGGCGCGTGCGGCCATTTGGTCTTGGTTCCAGCTCATGTTCAAACTCCTGCTTTTTCAGTCTGTGCCGCACGGTCGTGCGGCGCTTCTGTAATGGTGCGCTTTTCAATGCGCTTTTCGGGCGTTGCGTTCAGGACGATGCGGTGCACATAAATGCCTGGCAAATGCACCTGGTCGGGTTCCATGGCGCCGGTCTCCACAATCTCTTCGACTTCCACCACCGTGATTTTTCCGGCCATGGCCACCGCCGGGTTGAAGTTGCGCGCGGTAAAGCGGAACTGCAAATTGCCCGACTTGTCCGCTCGGTGTGCTTTGACCAGCGCCACGTCGGGCACCAGGGCGTGTTCCATCACATAGGTTTCGCCGTCAAACTCGCGCAGCTCCTTGCCCTCGGCCACGATGGTGCCCACGCCGGTTTTGGTGAAAAACGCCGGAATGCCTGCGCCACCGGCGCGCAGCTTTTCCGCTAGTGTGCCTTGGGGCGTAAATTCCAAGGCCAGTTCACCGGCCAGGTACTGGCGCTCAAACTCCTTGTTTTCGCCTACGTAGCTGGAAATCATTTTCTTGATCTGGCGCGTCTCCAAGAGCTTGCCCAGGCCAAAACCGTCAACCCCGGCGTTGTTGGAAATGGCAGTCAGGTTTTGCGCACCGCTGTCGCGCAGCGCATCAATCAGGGCCTCGGGAATGCCGCACAAGCCAAAGCCGCCCACGGCGATCAACTGGTTGTCGTGCACGATGCCGTCAAGCGCGGCGGCGGCGTTGGGGAAAATTTTGTTCACTGCGCAAATCTCCGGTGGTTCAGACTAAGGGCTAAAAACCCAACGATACTACCTATGCGTATACGTAGTTTTTCGTAGCACGTTAACCCTGCCCCTTCCTGCCCCGCACCATGGACATCGATTACCGACTGGCGTTTGACATGGCCCCCGTGGGCCTGGTGCTCTCGCGCAACCGCACCATTCAGGACTGCAACCAGCGCGTTTGCGAGATTTTTGGCGCCGCGCGCGAACAGTTGCTGGGCCAGAGTTTTCAGGTGCTGTACCCCAGCGCCGACGAGTTTGAGCGCACCGGCGCGCGCATCGCGCCCATCCTCAACCGCAGCGGCAGCTACGCCGA
>CANCJD010000105.1 GCA_947378275.1 Comamonadaceae bacterium | reverse complement strand
GTACGCGCATGGTGTAGCGGTACAGGTCTTCGAGCAGTTTGCCTTTCCAGGCGTTCCACACCTTGGGCGAGGTGCCGCGGATGTCGGCCACCGTGAGCAGGTACAGGGCGGTCAGATTGCGCTCGTTGCCCACGCGCTGGGCAAATTTGCCAATCACCGCGCTGTCGCTCAGGTCGGACTTTTGCGCGATCTGGCTCATGGTCAGGTGTTCGGCCACCAAAAATTCGATCAGCGCGGTGTCCTCGGCGCTGATACCGTGCTGCTTGCAAAAGCGCCGCGCCTCCACGCAGCCCAGTTCGGAATGGTCTCCGCCGCGCCCTTTGGCAATGTCGTGGAAGAGTGCTGCCGTATACAGCAGCCATGGCTTGTCCCAGCCTGCGGCCAGTTGCGAGCAAAACGGGTATTCGTGCGCATGCTCGACGATAAAGAAGCGCCGCATATTGCGCAGCACCGTCAGGATGTGCTGGTCCACCGTGTAGACGTGGAACAGGTCGTGCTGCATTTGCCCGACGATGCGCCTGAACACCCACAAATAGCGCCCGAGCACCGAGGTCTGGTTCATCAGGCGCATGGCGTGGGTAATGCCGCCGGGCTGCGTCAGGATGGACATAAAGGTGGCGCGGTTGACCGGGTCGCTGCGAAAGGCGCTGTTCATCAGGCCGCGCGCGTTGTACAGCGCGCGCAAGGTACGGGCTGACAAGCCTTTGACGCCCACCGTGGTCTGGTAGAGCAAAAAGGTTTCCAAAATCGCGTGCGGCACGCGCTGGTACAGGTCGTCGCTGGCCACGTCCAGCATGCCGGCCTTGTCGTTGAAGCGTTCGTTGATCGGGCGCAGCGCGTGGGTCGAGGGGTTGAGCCGCTCCTCGATGTTCATCAGCAAAATCAGGTTGAGCTGGGTTACCGCCTTGGCCGCCCAGTAGTAGCGCTTCATCAGCGCTTCGCTGGCGCGCACCATGGTGCGGGTGCCCCCAGTGCCACTACTGCCGCTGCTGGTGGCTACATAGCCAAAGGACTCGGCCACCGGCGTTTGCAGGTCAAACACCAGCCGGTCTTCGCGCCGCTTGGCGGTGGCGTGCAGGCGCGCGCGGATCAAAAACAGCAGCGACTCGTTGCGCTGGATTTGCTGGGCCTCAAAAGCCGTGGCCAGACCCACCTTGGCCAGATCGGCCCAGTTTTGCCCCAGGCGCGCGGCCTTGGCGACCCACAAAATGGCCTGCAAATCGCGAATGCCGCCGGGCGACTCTTTGCAATTGGGTTCCAGCGAATAGGGCGTGTCTTCAAACTTGGTGTGGCGCTGGCGCAGCTCTAAGGTTTTGGCCACAAAAAAGGCCTTGGGGTCCAGCGCCTCAAAAAAGGCCGTTTTGAACTGCTCCACCAAAGCAGCGTCACCCGCCACCAGGCGACATTCCAGAAGCGCGGTTTGCACCGTCACGTCTTTGCTGGCTTCGCTCACGCAGTCGGGCACGGTGCGCACGCTCGAACCAATCTCCAGCCCCGCGTCCCAGCAACTGCCAATGAACAGCTCCACGCGCTGCGACAGCGCCGCGTCGTCCTGCGCGCCCTCGGGCAGCAGCACCAACACGTCCACATCGGAATACGGAAACAGCTCGGCGCGGCCATAGCCGCCCACCGCCAGCAGCGCGCAAGGAGCTCCCAAGCCAGACTGCATCCACAGCGTGGTTAACAGCTCGTCCGCCAGGCCAGAGAGCTGGCGCAGCACCTTGTGAATGCCGCGCGGTGAAAAGCCCGGTGCCTGCAACCGTTGCAAAACTTGCGCTTTTTGCGCGCGGTACGCGGCGCGCAGCACCTGCAAATCGGTCATGGGAACGGAATCGGGAAGCGGGGCTGGCTCAGGCCTGGGCACTAACGAAGGCCGGAATCGGCGGGCTGCCCGCCGACAGCGTGAGCACCTCGTAGCCCATGGGCGTGACCAGCACCGTGTGTTCCCACTGCGCCGAGAGCGAGCGGTCTTGGGTGACGATGGTCCAGCCGTCTTTCTCGGGGCCTTCCTTGATTTCCTTGCGCCCGGCGTTGATCATGGGCTCGATCGTAAAAGTCATGCCTTCGACCAATTTTTCCAGGGTGCCGGGGCGGCCGTAGTGAAGCACCTGCGGCTCTTCATGGAACACCTGGCCAATGCCGTGGCCGCAAAATTCGCGCACCACACTAAAGCCATGGCCTTCGGCAAAACGCTGGATCGCGTGGCCAATGTCGCCCAGGTGGATGCCGGGCTTGACCATTTTGATGCCGTGCCACATCGCCTCATAGGTGATGTGCGCCAGGCGCTTGGCCGCAATGGAGGCCTCGCCCACAAAGAACATGCGGCTGGTGTCGCCATGCCAGCTGTCTTTGATGACGGTCACGTCAATGTTGACCACGTCGCCCTTTTTGAGCTGCTTGTCGTTGGGAATGCCGTGGCAGACCTGGTGGTTGACCGAGGTGCAGATCGACTTGGGGTAGGGAATCTTGCCCCCGCCGGTGTAGTTCAGCGGCGCCGGAATGCCACCTTGCACGTTGACGATGTAGTCGTAGGCCAGTTTGTCCAGCGTGTTGGTGGTGACACCGGGTACGACAAAGGGGGTCAGGTAGTCGAGAACCTCAGAGGCGAGCTTGCCCGCAATGCGCATGCCCGCAATGCCTTGGGCGTCTTTGTAAGTGATAGTCATTGCCCGATTATCCCAAGGTTTGGCTTGCGGGGCTGCGCGCCTCTGCGGTAGGTAAAATTCTGTGCTGTTTCCACCCCCACCAAAGCCTTCCCCGTGACCCTGCACCTCTCCACCTTCGACGGCGGCAACGCGCTTAGCCGTTTCCGCGCCGCCTCACTTTTGACCGCCTTGCAGGGAGTTCACGACAAGATCAGCGCCGTATCGGGCCGTTTTGTGCATTGGGTTGCCACCGACGGCGCGCCTGACGCAGCTTTGAACGCGCAACTTGCAGCCTTGCTGCAGTACGGCGAACCCTATGCGGGCGGCTTGGAAGGCACGCTTTTGCTGGTGTCGCCCCGCTTGGGCACTTTGTCGCCCTGGGCGTCCAAGGCCACCGACATTGCGCACAACTGCGGTTTGGCCGTCAAACGGGTGGAGCGCATGGTGGAATACCGGCTCACGCTCAAAAGCGGTTTGCTGTCCAAAGCCAGTTTGTCTGCCGAACAGCTCCAGGCCTGCGCCGCCTTGCTGCACGACCGCATGACCGAGAGCGTGTTTACCGAGCGCGCGCAGGCGCAAGCTCTGTTTGGCGCCTTGCAGGCCGCGCCCCTGGACACCTGCGACGTGCTCGGTGGCGGGCGCGCTGCGCTACTGGAGGCCAATGTGCGCTTTGGCCTGGCGCTGGCCGACGACGAGATCGACTACCTGGTAAACGCCTTTACCGGCCTGCAGCGCAACCCCACCGACGTGGAGTTGATGATGTTCGCCCAAGCGAACAGCGAACACTGCCGCCACAAAATCTTTAACGCCGAATTCACCATCGACGGCGTGGCCCAGGCCAGCAGCATGTTTGGCATGATCCGACACACCCACCAAACCCACCCGCAGCACATGCTGGTGGCGTACTCGGACAACGCGTCTGTGATGGAAGGCGGCCAAGTCGAACGCTTTTCAGCTTCGGCCAGCACTGCGGCCCAGGGCGTGCAGTCGCCCGCGTACCAAAAGTCGGCGGCTACGCAGCACATCTTGATGAAGGTAGAAACCCACAACCACCCGACCGCCATTTCTCCTTTTCCCGGCGCCTCCACCGGCGCGGGCGGCGAAATCCGCGACGAAGGCGCCACCGGGCGCGGCTCCAAGCCCAAAGCCGGTCTGACCGGTTTTACCGTGTCTACCATTCATTGGGGTCAGATTCCAATGAATCCCAAGGCGAACGCCACTTACGGCAAGCCCGAGCACATCGCCAGCCCCTTGCAGATCATGATCGAAGGCCCTTTGGGCGGCGCGGCGTTCAACAACGAGTTTGGGCGGCCCAATTTGCTGGGCTACTTTCGGGAATACGAGCAAAGCGTGGTCAGCAGCGCGGGCACGGTGCAGCGCGGCTACCACAAGCCCATCATGATTGCCGGCGGCCTGGGGGTGATTGACGCCACGCAGACCCACAAGATCGAGTTTCCGGCCGGCAGCTTGCTGATTCAGCTCGGCGGACCGGGCATGCGCATTGGCATGGGCGGCAGCGCGGCAAGCTCCATGGCCACCGGGGCCAACGCCGCCGATCTGGACTTTGACTCAGTGCAGCGTGGCAACCCCGAAATGGAACGCCGCGCGCAAGAGGTGATCAACCAGTGCTGGATTCTGGGCCAGGACAGCGGCGCGGGCGGCTTGGGTAACCCGATATTGGCGATCCACGACGTGGGAGCTGGCGGCTTGTCCAACGCCTTCCCCGAGCTGACCAACGATGCCGGCCGGGGCGCCCGCTTTGACCTGCGCGCCGTCCCCCTGGAAGAAAGCGGCCTGGCGCCTAAAGAAATCTGGTGCAACGAAAGCCAGGAACGCTACGTGCTGGCCATCGCCCCTGAATCGCTGGCGCTGTTTACCGCCCTGTGCGAGCGCGAACGCTGCCCGTTTGCGGTGGTGGGTGTGGCCACCGAAGAGCGGCAACTGGTGCTGGCCGATGAAGGCGTGAGCGGCGCCGGGCCGTCCCAAGCCGCGAAGGCCCCCTCGGGGGGCAGCGAACCACACGCAGTGGGGAGCGTGGGGGCCATTCCAGTCAACATGCCCATGAACGTGCTGCTGGGCAAACCGCCCAAAATGCACCGCGACGTCAAAACCGTTGAGCGCAGCTTTGTGCCTTTGAACCTGACCGGCGTCAGCCTGCAACAAGCCGTCATCGACGTGCTGTCGCATCCCACCGTAGCGTCCAAACGCTTTCTTGTCACCATTGGCGACCGCACCGTGGGTGGCCTCACGCACCGCGACCAGATGGTCGGACCCTGGCAGGTGCCAGTGGCCGATTGCGCGGTCACGCTGGCGGATTACAAGGGCTTTGGCGGCGAGGCTATGGCCATGGGCGAACGCACGCCGATGGCGGCGGTGGACGCCCCGGCCTCGGGCCGCATGGCGGTGGCCGAAGCCATTACCAATCTGCTGGCCGCGCCCATTGAATTGCCGCGCGTCAAACTCTCGGCCAACTGGATGGCCGCCTGTGGCGAGCCCGGCGAAGATGCCGCGCTATATGCAACCGTCAAAGCCGTGGGCCTGGATCTTTGCCCGGCGCTGGGCGTGTCCATCCCCGTGGGCAAAGATTCGCTGTCCATGCGCACGCAGTGGAAGGACGCTGAGGGCGCCAAGAAAGTCACCTCGCCGGTGTCGCTCATCGTCACCGCATTTGCCACCTTGGGCGACGTGCGTGCCACGCTCACGCCCCAGCTCGACGCGACCCAAGACACCACGCTGGTGCTCATCGACCTGGGCCACGGCCAAACCCGCATGGCCACCAGCATCCTGGCGCAAACCCTGAACCAAGTGGGCGACGTGGTGCCCGATCTGGACCAAGCGCAAGACCTGGTGGCGCTGGTCAACGCCGTCAACGCCTTGCGCGCGGACGGGAAAATCCTGGCCTACCACGACCGCAGCGACGGCGGTTTGCTGGCCGCTGTGGCCGAAATGGCTTTTGCCGGACGCGTGGGCGTGGCGCTAAATGTGGACATGCTGGTGTTGGAGGGCGACGGTGTGTCCGACAGCCGCAGGGACGTGGGCGACAGCAAAAACTGGGCGGGCCAGGTGAGCGCGCGGCGCGAAGAGCTCACGCTCAAGGCCCTGTTCAACGAAGAACTCGGCGTGGTCCTGCAAGTGCGCACCGAAGACCGCAACGCGGTCATGCAAACCCTGCGCACGCACGGTCTGTCTAAACACAGCCACGTGGTCGGCAAAACCCGCCCTGGCGCGCACGCAGAAGGCGCCGAACCCAGCCTGCAAATCTGGCGCGACGCCAAATCCATCTTCAACGCACCCTTGCACGACCTGCACCAGGTCTGGGACAGCGTGAGCTGGAAGATTTGCCAGTTGCGCGACAACCCGGTCTGCGCCGACGCCGAACACGCCGCCGCCGGCGCGCTGGCCGACCCCGGCATGCACGTGCATCTGCCTTCCGGCTGGAGCCCCAGCGTGGCGGCCCCGGCGCTCATGCTCAGCCGCCCCAAGGTGGCGGTGCTGCGCGAGCAGGGGGTGAACTCTTATATGGAAATGGCCTACGCCTTTACCGAAGCGGGTTTTGAGGCCTATGACGTGCACATGACCGATTTGCAAAGTGGCCGCGCCAAGCTGGCCGACTTTGCCGGTGTGGTGGCCTGTGGCGGCTTTAGCTACGGCGACACGCTGGGTGCGGGTATTGGCTGGGCGCGCTCCATTACCTTTAACCCGGCGCTGGCGGCGCAGTTCCAGGCCTTTTTTGGCCGCAGCGACACCTTTGGCCTGGGCGTGTGCAACGGCTGCCAGATGTTTGCCGAGCTGGCCGACATCATTCCGGGCGCGCAGGCCTGGCCGCGCTTTACCACCAACCAGAGCGAGCGCTTCGAGGCGCGCCTGTCCATGGTCGAGGTGCTGGAGTCGCCCTCGCTGTTCTTTAAGGGCATGGCCGGTACGCGCCTGCCGATTGCGGTAGCGCACGGCGAAGGCTTTGCCAATTTTGCGTACCGGGGCAACGCGGCCCAGGCCATTGCCGCCATGCGTTTTGTGGACAACCAGGGTGCGGCCACCGAGGCCTATCCCTTCAACCCGAACGGCAGCCCCGGCGGCCTGACCGCCGTGACCACCGCCGACGGCCGCTTTACCGCCATGATGCCGCACCCTGAGCGCGTGTTTCGCAACATCCAGATGAGCTGGTCGGACCGCGCGCAGCAAGACCAAAACGCCCACAGCCCGTGGATGGAACTGTGGCGCAACGCCCGCAAATGGGTGGCCTGAAGCCCTCGCCATGAAGCCCGGCCGCCTGGACGCTGTAGACGCGCTGCGCGGCGCGGCTATGGTGTGGATGACGGCGTTTCACTTTTGCTTTGACCTGAGCAACGCCGGCCTCTTGCAGGCCAACTTTTACCGCGATCCTGTCTGGACCTGGCAGCGCACCTGCATCCTGGGTTTGTTTTTGTTCTGCGCGGGCGCCGGGCAAGCCATAGCGGTGGCGCAAGGCCAAAGTTGGCAGCGCTTTTGGCGGCGTTGGGCGCAGGTTGCCGTGTGTGCGGTATTGGTGACGCTGGGTTCGCTGCTGATGTTTCCCAAGAGTTTCATTTATTTTGGCGTCTTGCACGGCATGGCGGTGATGCTGGTTCTGGCCCGCCTAAGCGCGGGCTGCGGACGCTGGTTGTGGCCCATGGGCGCAGTGGCGCTGGCGCTC
>CANCJD010000104.1 GCA_947378275.1 Comamonadaceae bacterium | reverse complement strand
AGCGAGGCCGCTCCAGACGAAACGCCAGTGGGTGGTAGCACACGCCAGGGGCCTGGTGCTGGATTTTTTGCGCAAACACATGCACCTCATGCCGCGCCGCAAGCTCCTCCACCACCGCCACCGAATACCGCTCCGCCCCCCCACCCGTGGTGGAAAAATTGCGGCTCAGTACGGCAATCTTCAAGCGCATGGGCCTACAGCAGCACGATGTCGTACTGTTCCTGCCCCATAGCAGTTTCGCTTTGCAGCGACACCGGTTTGCCGATGAATTCGCTCAGGCCCGCCAGGTGCTGACTTTCTTCGTCCAGAAACAGCTCAATCACTTTGGGCGCAGCCACGATGCGGAACTCTTGGGGGTTGAACTGGCGCGCCTCGCGCAGAATCTCGCGAAAGATGTCGTAGACCACGCTGCGTGCGGTTTTGACAATGCCTTTGCCCTCGCACACCGGGCAGGGTTCGCACAGCATGTGGGCCAGCGACTCGCGGGTGCGCTTGCGCGTCATCTCCACCAGCCCAAGCTGTGAAAAGCCGCCGGCCATGGTTTTCACCCGGTCGCGCGCGAGTTGTTTTTTAAATTCAGCCAATACCGCGTCACGGTGGTCGGCGCGCGCCATGTCAATAAAGTCGGCCACGATGATGCCGCCCAGGTTGCGCAGGCGCAGTTGGCGGGCCAGGGCTTGGGCCGCTTCCAGGTTGGTCTTGAAAATCGTGTCGTCAAAATTGCGCGCACCGACAAAGCCGCCGGTGTTTACGTCCACCGTGGTCAGCGCCTCGGTCTGGTCAATGATCAGGTAGCCGCCGCTTTTGAGGTCCACCCGGCGCCCCAGCGCTTTAGCGATTTCTTCGTCAATCGCGTACAGATCAAAAATCGGCCGCTCGCCTTTGTAATGCTGCAGTTTTTTGACCGCCTGGGGCATGAACTCGGCGCCAAACGCCTGCAAGGCTTCAAACTGCTCGCGCGAATCCACGCGGATGGTTTGCGTGCTTTCCCCCACCAGGTCGCGCAGCACGCGCTGCAGCAGATTCAGGTCTTGGTGCAACAAGCTCGTGGGCGGCAGCTTGAGCGACGCGCTTTTGATGCGCGCCCAGGCCTTGCGCAAATAGGCAATGTCGTCACCCAGTTCGGTGTCTTGGGCGTCTTCGGCATTGGTGCGCAGAATAAAACCGCCGCCTTCGCTGCCCGCCAGGGTCTGCACGCGCTGGCGCAGGTCTTCGCGCTGGGCCAGCGGTATTTTTTGCGACACGCCCACATGGTCGTCCTGCGGCAAAAACACCAGCATGCGCCCGGCGATGCTGATCTGCGTGGACAGACGCGCGCCCTTGGTGCCCATCGGGTCTTTGATCACCTGCACCATCAGGGCCTGGCCCTCAAACACCTGGCGCTCGATCGGAATCAACGCCTGCGCCGTGCGCGCAGCGCTAATAGTTTCGCCCTCGGCCGGCGGGTGCCAGACGTCGGCCACATGCAAAAACGCCGCGCGCTCCAGCCCAATGTCAATAAACGCCGACTGCATGCCCGGCAACACACGCGCCACCTTGCCCAGATAGACGTTGCCCACCAGGCCGCGCTCCAGCGTGCGCTCCACGTGCAGCTCTTGCACCGCACCGTGCTCCACCATGGCCACACGGGTTTCCTGGGGCGACCAGTTGATCAAAATATCTTGCTGCACGGGCTTTAACTCCTAGGACTCCAGGGCGCGCAATGCCTGAGCGGTCTCAAACAGCGGCAGGCCCATGATGCCAGAGTAACTGCCGTCCATACGCGCAATAAACGCCGCCGCTAGGCCCTGCACCGCATACGCCCCGGCCTTGCCCATGGGCTCTTCGGAGGCCACATAGGCGGCAATTTGCGCCTGCGACAAGTGCGCAAAGGTCACGCGCGACACGCTACATGCGCGCACCACCCGGTCTCCGACGCCCAGCGCAATCGCCGTCATCACCCGGTGGCTGCGTCCGGCCAGGCGCCCCAGTATGCGCGCCGCGTCCGCTGCGTCCTGCGGTTTGCCCAAGATGCTGCGCCCTAACGCCACCGTGGTGTCCGAACACAAGATGGGCGCTGGCGGCAGTTGGCGGCGCAGCAGGCGTGCCTGCGCGGCCTGCAGCTTCAAGTCGGTCACGCGCTGCACATAGGCCAGCGGCGCCTCGCCGGGCAGCACCGCTTCCAGCGCTTCGCTGTCCTCAGCATCGTCGGGCAGCAGCAGGCGGTGCTCCACGCCCAATTGGGATAGCAACTGGCTGCGCCGGGGGCTTTGCGAAGCAAGGTAAATAAAGGCGGACACGCGCGGGTTACTCCCGGTGGTAGGGGTGGTTGGCGTTGATGGACCAAGCGCGGTAGAGCTGCTCGATCAGCAGCACCCGGGCAAAAGCGTGGGGAAGCGTCAGGTCTGAAAGGCGAATGCGCTCGTGCGCCGCCTGGCGAAAGGCCGGCTCAATGCCATCGGGCCCACCAATGACCAGCGCCACATCGCCGCCGCTGAGCTGCCAGTCGGTCAGGCGCGTGGCCAGGGCTTGGGTGTTGAGCGTAGTGCCGCGTTCATCGAGCACCACCACGCGCGCGCCCTTGGGAATGGCAGCCTCAATGCGCGCGCGCTCGGCGGCGTACAAGGTATCGAGGGTTTTGGAGCCGCGCGGCTCGGTTTTTACCGCTTTGAGCTCAATCTTGATTTCGTGCGGAAAGCGCTTGGCGTAGTCGTCCCACGCGGTTTGCGCCCAGTCGGGTACGCGCAGGCCAACGGCAACAATGACCAGCCGCACTTGCGCCTCAGGCCTGGCGCGGCGCGGTCTTCTTGGCGGCTACTTTTTTAGCAGCCACTTTTTTGGCAGGCGTCGCCGGCTTTTTGGTGATTACTTTTTTCTCAGCCACCACGACCTTGGTAATGGAAGTGCTCGGGGCGCCTGTCGTTTTGCGCGCAGCCGTCTTGGCCGGCGTGGCCTTGGCCGTTGCAGCCTTGGCGGCGTCGCGCTTGGCAGCGGCGGCGTTGGCGGCAGCGGCTTTGGCGGCCTGGGCGCGTGAAGGGAAAGCCTCTGCCACACCAATTTTGGCGGCGTTAGAGCGGCGCAGCGTGGTCGCAGGCTTGGCGGCGCTGGCAGCCACCGGGGCTTTGGCCACAGGTGCGGGCTTGGCCACACCAAGTTTCAGGCGCACCGGCTTTTCGCCCCACAGCTCTTCCAGGTTGTAGTAAGCGCGAAAGCTCGGTTGCATCACATGCACCACAGCCTGGCCGCAATCCACAATGATCCATTCGCCATTGACTTCGCCTTCCACGCGGGGCTTGGCGAAACCGGCGTCGCGCACTGCGTCGCGCACGCTGGCGGCCAAGGCCTTGGTCTGGCGGTTCGACGTGCCCGAGGCCACGATCACGCGCTCAAACAGGGCGGACAGGTTTTCGGTGTCAAACACCACAATGTCCTGGGCCTTGACGTCTTCAAGGCCATCCACGATCACACGCTGGAGTTTTTGGATGTCATTTTTTTTGGCAGCAGAGGAAGTGGTCATCAGGGCGTCTGGTAAAGGTGGTGGTGGGCAATATAGCGCGCAACGGGTTCGGTCACCAGCGTTTCTATGCTTTGCTGGTGGGCTGCGCGGTGACGAATCTCCGTCGCGCTTTGCGCCATGGCGGGCATGTGCAGCCATTGCAAGGCAAATTTTTGGGTCTGGATGGGGTCAATGGCGGCGTTGGAGCCGACAGATTCAGAGCGTGCAGCTACATAAATTATAGCGAGTCGGGCCAAGTCGTTGGCGCGATGCCAATGTTGCAGGGTCTGCGCCTGGTCCTGGCCGATCAGCAAACACAGTTGCGCGCCAGGATGTTCGCGCTGCAGCGCCTCCAGCGTGTCCACCGTAAAACTCGGGCCGCTGCGCTCCATCTCACATGCGTCCACCGTGGCCTGCGGTACATCGGCGAAGGCCAATGCGCACATGGCCAAGCGGTGGCGGGCCTCGGTCAGGGTGCGGCGTTTGTGCAGGGGTTGGCCCGTGGGCACAACCAACAAGTAACCCAGCCCAAGCTGCGATACAGCCGCCTGCGCCAGCGCCACATGGCCCCGGTGCGGCGGGTCAAACGCGCCGCCAAACACGCCAATGCGCACAGGGCTGCTGCTCAAATCCAGTCCCGCGCCACCAGAAATTGGGAGTAAAGCGCTGCCTCGGGTGTGCCGGGCGCGGGCGCGTTTTGGTAAGACCAGCTCGCCAGCGGCGGCATGGACAGCAATATTGACTCGGTGCGCCCGCCCGACTGCAGGCCAAAGTGGGTGCCCCGGTCCCACACCAGGTTGAACTCCACGTAGCGCCCACGCCGGTAGAGCTGGAACTCGCGCTCGCGGCTGCTATAGGCCATGTCCTTGCGCCGCTGCACGATGGGCATGTAGGCGCCCAAAAACGCGTCTGCCAGTGCGCGCACCATGGCAAAACTCTGCTCTTGGCCCAGCTCGGAAAAATCGTCAAAAAATACGCCGCCAATGCCGCGCGGCTCGTTGCGGTGCTTGAGGAAAAAGTAGTCGTCGCACCATGTTTTGAAGCGCGGGTATTTGTCCGCACCAAAGGGCGCAAGCGCGTCTTTGCAGCTTTGGTGGAAATGCACCGCGTCTTCTTCAAAGCCATAAATGGGCGTCAAATCCATGCCGCCGCCAAACCAGCACACGGTTTGGCCCTCGGGGTTTTTGGCGGCCAACATGCGCACATTCATGTGCACCGTGGGCGCATAGGGGTTGCGCGGATGGAACACCAGCGACACGCCCATGGCCTCAAAGGGCGCGCCGGCCAATTCGGGCCGGTGCTGGGTGGCACTTGGCGGCAGGCGCGGCCCGCGCACATGCGAAAAGCCACAGCCCGCGCGCTCAAACACCGCGCCGTTTTCCAGGATCTGGGTCACACCATTGCCCTGCAGCGTTTCGCCTGGCGGCTTTTCCCAGGGGTCAACCACCAGGGTGCCGCCGTCGAGTGCGACCACGGCGCCGGTAATGCGCGATTGCAAGTCCAGCAGGTACTGGCGCACGGTATCAGGGGATGCGGTTTCAAACACGGGGCAATTCTCCAGAGGACGGTGGCAAGGCGCCACGCGCGGGCGGCGACTTGAGCAGCACGATGGGCGAGGCGCCTGCGGGCTTGCGGCCTTGCACGCCAACAAAACTGGTGGCGATATGGGCCATGTCAGCCGCTTCGTCGCCGCTCAGATAGTAGAAATGGGTGGCCACCAGCTCGCGGCGACCAAAGTCCAGGCGCACCAAGCAAAGCGGCACCCCGGCTTGCAGCGCGGTTTGGTAAAAGCCGCTGCGCCAACCTGCGGTGCGTTTGCGCGTGCCCTCAGGCGCCAAGCCCAGCCAGCAGTAGCGCTGCTGGCGGCGGGCGTCTTGGAGTTCGGCAATGGCCTGACCCACCAGGCCGCCGGGGGCGTCGCGCACCGCCGGAATGCCGCCCAACCAGCGCAGCCAGCGCCCCAAGAGCGGCACCCGAAACAGCGTGTCCTTGCCCCAGAAATTGAGCTGCACGCCCAACGCCCACTTGGCCATCACAGCAAACACAAAGTCCCAGTTGCTGGTGTGCGGATAGACCACAAACACGCCTTGCAAGGTGGGCAAGCCCTCAAACTGCAACTCCCAGCCCAAAGCCTTCAGCAGGCTGCGGGCAAGGCGGCTGCCATGAGGCTGCACCGGATGGGGCGGGATCAGGGTCATACGGTCAGTCACCCAAGCGCAGGCCTATCACGCCTTGAGCGCCCGAAAACCGATGTCGCTGCGAAACTGCATGCCCTCAAAGTGGATCTGGTTCACCACTTCGTAGGCGCGGGTCTGCGCCACGCGCACGGTGTCCGCCAGCGCGGTGACGCACAGCACGCGCCCGCCTGAGGTCTGCAACACGCCATCGTTCAGCTTGGTGCCCGCGTGGAACACCACCACATCGTCGCTTTCCTTAGGGATGCCGGTGATGGCGTCGCCCTGGCGCGGCGCCTGTGGGTAGCCGGGTGCGGCCAGCACCACGCCCAAGGCGGTGCGCCGGTCCCACACCAGCTCCATGTCGGCCAAGCCTTTTGCGCCGACAGGCTCGGTGGCGGCCCACAGCACGTCGACCCAGTCGCTTTTCAGACGCGCCAAGATGGGCTGGGTTTCGGGATCGCCCATGCGGCAGTTGAATTCGAGGGTTTTGACCTTGCCTTGCGTGTCGATCATCAGCCCGGCATACAAAAAGCCGGTAAAGGGAATACCGTCTTTTTCCATGCCCCGGATGGTGGGCAAAATCACTTCGCGCATGGCGCGGGCGTGCACGTCGGGCGTGACCACCGGCGCGGGCGAATACGCGCCCATGCCGCCGGTGTTGGGCCCGGCGTCACCATCTTGCAGGCGTTTGTGGTCTTGGCTGGTGGCCAGCGGCAGCACGTTTTTGCCGTCGCACATCACAATAAAGCTGGCTTCCTCGCCCTGCAAAAACTCTTCGATCACCACGCGCGCCTCGCCGCCGGTGGGCGCGTTGCCAAAAGCACCGTCGGCGAGCATGAAGTCCACGGCTGCGTGCGCCTCGGGCAGCGTCATGGCCACCACCACGCCCTTGCCTGCGGCCAAGCCGTCGGCCTTGACCACCATGGGCGCGCCCATGGTGTCCAGGTAAGCGTGGGCCGCGGCTGTGTCTGAGAACACCTCAAAGTGCGCGGTCGGAATGCCATGGCGCTGCATGAACGATTTGGAAAAAGCCTTGGAGCTTTCCAGTTGCGCTGCCGCTTGCGTAGGGCCAAAGATGCGTAGGCCGTGGGTGCGAAAGTCGTCCACCACGCCAGCGGCCAGCGGGCCTTCGGGGCCGACCACGGTGAGTTCGATCTTGTGTTCGATCGCCCAGTCGCGCAAGGTGGGTATGTCGGTAATGGGCAGGTTTTTCAGGCGAGCGTCGAGCGCGGTGCCACCGTTGCCGGGCGCCACATAGACCATCTGCACTTTGGGCGACTGGGCGAGTTTCCAGGCCAGCGCGTGTTCGCGGCCACCGCCGCCAATGACCAGAATATTCATAAGGCAGCGTTGTGAAAGACTTCCTGGACGTCGTCCAGGTCTTCCAGCACGTCCAGCAGTTTTTGCATGCGCTCGGCGTCGTCGCCCTCAAGCTCGATGCTGTTTTCGGCGCGCATGGTGACTGCGGCCTCTTCGCAGACCAGGCCAGCGGCGTCGAGCGCGGCCTTGACGGCCTCAAAGTCGGCGTAGGCGGTCAGCACCTCAATCACGCCGTCGTAGTGGGTCACCACGTCTTGGGCTCCTGCTTCTAGGGCCACTTCGAGTACGCGATCTTCGCTGGTTCCGGGGGCGTAGATGATTTGGCCGCAGTGCTTGAACTGAAAGGCCACCGAGCCTTCGGTGCCCATATTGCCGCCGTGCTTGCTAA
>CANCJD010000103.1 GCA_947378275.1 Comamonadaceae bacterium | reverse complement strand
TCGCCGGTTTCCAGGCCCAGTTTGGCCAAATCGGCGCCGCACATGGACGCAGTGGCCATGGGCTCAATGGCGTCAAGCACGGTGGCGCGGCGCGTCATGCTGCCGGTGTGCCAGTGTTCCAACTGGCGCCCGGTGATCAGCACGTACGGAAAGTCGCCATCGGGGCGTTCATTGGCGGGAATGATGTCTGCCGGCACCAAATGCACGCGTCCGTCGTCGGTGGCGAACTGGTCGATAAACACCGTGGGCGCGCCCGGATCCTCCTCGCTCAGGCAGGGGTAGGTGACGCTGGACTCGCGCTGCAAGCGCTCCCAGGTGATGCCAGAGATCGCCGTGTGCATGGCGCGGCGCATTTCGTCATAGACCTCGGCCACGCCGTCGAACTCACCTTCGTAATCGCACGCCAGGGGGCGGCCCATGCCATGCGAACCCTGACCGCCAGAATTGGCGTGAGGCGCATGCGCGCCGATGCGTTTTGCGATCTCTTGGATGATCCACAAATCGGGCTTGGCCTGCCCTGGCGGAAGAATAGCCTGCTTGCCCAGTTGCACCATGCGGTCGGTGTTGCTGACGGTGCCGTTTTTCTCAGGCCAGGCGGTGGCGGGCAGCACCACGTCGGCCAGCCAGGCGGTCTCGGTCATGAAGATGTCTTGCACGACCAAATGCTCAAGAGAAGCCAGCGCATGGCGGGCGTGGTTCAGGTCGGGGTCGCTCATGGCGGGGTTTTCGCCCATGATGTACATGCCGCGCACCTTGTGGGCGTCGGCCTCGGGCGCCAAGATTTTGTGCATGATTTCCACCACGGTGTAGCCGGGTTGGGCGTCGAGCTTGGCGTCCCAAAAGTCTTCAAACCACGCATGCGCCGCGCCATTGGTGACGCGCTGGTAGTTGGGGAACATCATGGGAATCAGGCCGGCGTCTGAGGCGCCTTGCACATTGTTCTGGCCGCGCAGCGGGTGCAAGCCGCTTCCGGGCTTGCCGATCTGGCCGGTCACCGTGACCAGCGCAATCAGGCAGCGCGCGTTGTCGGTGCCATGCACGTGCTGGCTCACGCCCATGCCCCACAAAATCATGGCGCCCTTGGCCTTGGCAAATTCGCGCGCCACTTCGCGCAGGGTTTGCGCGGGAATGCCACAGATCGGCTCCATCGCCTCAGGGCTGTAGCCCTTGACGTTTTCGCGCAGCGCTTCAAAGTTGCTGGCGCGCTTGGCGATGAAGTCCTGGTCGGCCAGGCCTTCTTCAATCACCACGTGGATGAGCGCATTGAGCATGGCCACATCGGTGTCGGCCTTGAACTGCAGGGTGCGCCACGCGTGCTTGCCGATGTCGGTGATGCGCGGGTCGGCCAGCACAATTTTGGCGCCCTTCTGGGCGGCGTTCTTCATCCAGGTGGCAGCCACCGGATGGTTGGACGTAGGGTTGGAGCCGATCACAAAAATCAGATCCGAATGCTCCACGTCGTTGACCTGGTTGCTGACCGCGCCCGAGCCCACGCCCTCTAACAGCGCGGCAACGCTGGAGGCGTGGCACAGGCGGGTGCAATGGTCCACATTGTTGGAGCCAAAGCCGGTGCGCACCAGTTTCTGGAACAAATAGGCTTCTTCGTTGCTGCCCTTGGCCGAGCCAAAACCGGCCAGCGACTTGGGGCCAAACTGGTCGCGCAGGTCTTTGAGCTTGCCTGCACCCAGGGCCAGGGCTTCGTCCCAGGTGGCTTCGCGAAACACGTCCGACCAATCGGCGCTGTCACGGTTCAGGCGGTTGAGCAGCTCCGGGTCTTTACCGACGCCCGCCTTGCGGATCAGCGGCATGGTCAGGCGCTGGGGGCTGGCGGCGTAGTCAAATCCAAAGCGGCCTTTGACGCACAGGCGGCTGTGGTTGGCCGGGCCGTCGCGTCCATCGACGCTGACGATGGCGTTGTCTTTGACGTTGTAGGTCAGCAAGCAGCCCACGCCGCAGAATGGACACACCGAGTCCACCTTCTTGTCCACGATCTGGGAGCCGACTTGCGTCTTGGGCATGAGCGCGCCGGTCGGGCACGCTTGCACGCATTCACCGCAGGCCACGCAGGTGCTCTGGCCCATCGGGTCGTTCAAGTCGAACACGATCTCGCTGTGCGCGCCGCGCAGGGCGTAGCCGATCACATCGTTGACCTGTTCTTCACGGCAGGCGCGCACGCAGCGGTTGCACTGGATGCAGGCGTCCAAATTGACGGCCATGGCAGGGTGCGACATGTCGGATTTGGGCTGCTCTCTTCGGAGTGCTCTCAGTTGGGGGCGAACTGTCACGCCCAAGCGGGCGGCCCAGTCGCTTAGTTCGCCGTGCTGGCCTATGTTTTTGGTGCCTGCTTCTGCCCCAGCGGCGCCGGGGGTGGGGGCGGACTCCTCATGGGGCGAGCACAAATCGTCACCCGCCCCCACCCCCGGCACCGCCGTGGCAGAAGGAATGTTTGTACTTGTCCCATCCAAAAGTCCGGCTGCGGCAGGGGATGCGCCGGAAGCCGATTTGGCGGCCGCATCGCGGACGTATGAGGCGCCCGGCGCATCCCCTGCCGCAGCAGCGCCAGAAGAAGACGAAGACGCGTCGTTCCACTTGTAGCCCACATCCGGCATGTCCGACAGCAGCATTTCCAGCACCATCTTTTGGCTCTTGACCGCGCGCTCGCTCTGGGCTTGCACTTCCATGCCTGCCGTAGCGCTGCGGCAGCAGCTAGGCGCCAATGTGCGTTCGCCCTTGATTTCGACCACGCAGGCGCGGCAGTTGCCGTCGGCGCGCAAGCCGTCTTTGTAGCAAAGGTGGGGAATGCACACGCCGCTGCGCTCAGCAGCCTTGAGGATGCTCTCGCCCTCAAAGGCTTCGACGGGTTTGCCGTCCAAGAGGAAGGTAATGACTTGTGGAGTCACTTCGGAAATTTTTGTGGGTGCGTTCATGTCAGGCCACCTCGTGGGCAAAGTATTTTTGGACACAGCGCACCGGGTTGGGCGCCGCCTGGCCGAGGCCGCAAATGGAGGCGTCGGTCATCACGATGTTCAGGTCTTCCAGCGTGGCGTTGTCCCACACCGGCGCGTCCATGAGCGTGACCGCCTTGGCGGTTCCCACGCGGCATGGCGTGCATTGGCCGCAGCTCTCGTGCGCAAAGAAACGCATCATGTTGCTGGCAGCATCGCGCGCCTTGTCGTGCTGGCTCAGGACAATCACAGCGGCGGAGCCGATAAAACAGCCATAAGGCTGCAAGGTGTCAAAGTCCAGCGGAATGTCGCCCATGCGCTCAGGCAAGATGCCGCCCGAGGCGCCGCCGGGCAAATAGGCGTACAGCGTATGGCCGTCCGCCATGCCGCCGCAGTATTCGGCGATCAGCTCTTTGACAGTAATGCCAGCGGGCGCGAGCTTGACGCCCGGGTGCTTAACCCGGCCGCTCACGCTGAAACTGCGCAAGCCCTTGCGCCCGTTGCGCCCAAAGCTGCTGAACCACTGGGGACCTTTTTGCACGATGTCGCGCACCCAGTACAGGGTCTCAAAATTGTGTTCCAGCGTGGGGCGGCCAAACAGGCCGACCTGCGCGATATACGGCGGGCGCATGCGCGGCTCGCCGCGTTTGCCCTCAATGCTCTCGATCATGGCGGACTCTTCACCGCAGATATAGGCGCCCGCGCCCCGGCGCAACTCAATGAGCGGCAGCTTGCACGGCGGGTTGGCGCGCAGCTTGGCCAGCTCGGTTTCCAAAATGGCGCGGCAGCCGTGGTATTCGTCACGCAGGTAGATGTAACAGGCGTCAATGCCCACCACCTGCGCGGCCACCAGCAGGCCTTCCAGAAAACGGTGCGGATCGCGCTCTAGATAAGTGCGGTCCTTGAAGGTGCCTGGCTCGCCTTCGTCAATATTGACGGCCATGAGTTTGGGCGCGGGCTGATCGCGCACGATGCGCCATTTGCGCCCGGCCGGAAAACCGGCGCCTCCCAAGCCACGCAGGCCGGAATCTTCCATGGCTTTGACGATGTGTTCCGCGTCTTGCGTGCCTGCGGCCAGAGCGGAGGCTAGCGCGTAACCGCCAAGGGCTACATAAGCCTCCAGACCTACATAGGCCGGGGCGCTTTCAATATGGCTGGCAGGCGACACCGGCTTTTCGGCCAAGGCTGCAGCGTCAAAGTGCGCGCTGTCGGCGGCGGCGGGATGGTCTTTGGCATGGGCGTTGACGGCCTGCACCACCGACTCTGCGGTGGCGAAAAGCACGGGATTTTGGTGCACGGCCACGGCCGGGGCCTGTTCACAACGGCCAATGCAGGGGGCGGCGACCACGCGCACGTCGTCGCGGCCCAATATAGCGGGCAGGCGCGCCAGCAGGTCTTGGGCGCCAGCCAGCGAGCAGCTCAAGCCGTCGCACACGCGCACGGTCAGGCCGGGGGCTGTGGCATCGCCCTTGAGCACTTCAAAGTGGTGGTAGAAGGTGGCCACTTCATAAACCGAGGCCATGGGAATTTTCATTTCCTTGGCCAACGCCACCAGGTGGCGGTCATGCAAAGCGCCAAAAGCGTCGTTCAGTACATGCAGGTTCTCAATCAACAGGTCGCGCCGGTGCGGCCCCGCACCCAGCAAAGCACGCACCTCATCCACGGCGGCGTCATCGGCCTGGCGGCCCTTGAGTTTGCTTTTGCTGCGAATGCGCTGGCGCATATCGTCGACCGAGGCCAGGGCCACGGCGGGTGCTGCGCTGGAGGATGAAGGTTTAGAGGTTTGCATGAAGTAGGACCGATTGATGCATATCCGCGCAATTTTGGTGCACGTTTACGTAGAAAGCCCCGTCGGCGCAAAAAATTTGCGCTGCCGGGGCTTGAGGAGACGCAATAAAAGCGTTAGGCGAAGAACTTGGCCACGCTTAACAAGGTGCGGTACACGCCCCAGGCCAAGGGAATGCCCACGGCCGCCCAGGCCAGCGCTACCACCACGGGGCTCACGCTGTCGGAACCGGTGGCGTTACCGCTGCGCACCACCTCGGAGGCGCTGGCTTTTTCATGGGCCAGGCGCTTTTCTTCGGCGAGTTCGGAGTCGCTCATGAACCATTTGGCGTCCAGGGGCTTGACCAGCAGGTTGCAAATCAGGCCCACCACCAGCATGCCCACCAGGATGTACATGGTCTGGTTGTAAACCTGTTCACGCGGAATCCCTAAGCCAAGCTGGTATTCGCGCATGTAGTTCACCACCACTGGGCCCAGCACGCCGGCCGTGGCCCAAGCGGTCAGCAAACGGCCATGGATGGCGCCGACCATCTGTGTACCAAAGATGTCCGCCAAATAGGCCGGCACCGTGGCAAAGCCGCCGCCGTACATGCTCAAAATCACGCAAAAGGCCGACACAAACAGCACGATGCTGCCTGCCGCTGCGCTGCCGGGTACGCTGAAGTACATGGCACCGCCGAGCACAAAAAACACGATATAGGTCAGCTTGCGGCCCAGTTTGTCGGACAGGCTGGCCCAAAAGAAGCGCCCACCAATGTTGAACAGGCTCAAGAGCGCTGTAAAGCCAGCAGCCACGGTAGCAATCGCCTTGAGCTGGTCTTTATCGAGCTCACCAAACTTGGCGGGAATGCCAATGAGTGCACCGCCAAACACCTCTTGCAGCATGGGCGAGGCCATGCCGATCACGCCAATACCGGCGCTCACGTTCATGCACAAGACCATCCAGATCAGCCAGAACTGGGGAATGCCCCAGACCTTGCTCACATGCACGTGCTTTTGCGTGATCATGGTGTTGCTGACCTGCGCGGGCGGCGGCGTCCAACCGGCGGGCTTCCAGCCGGTCTCGGGCACGCGGTAGCCAAAAGCGCCCGCCATCATGAACACAAAATAGACCAAGGCCATGACGATAAAGGTCTGCATCACGCCCACGTCGGTGGGGGTGGCGAAGTACTTCATGAGGTCAGCCGCGAGGGGCGAGCCGATCATGGCGCCGCCGCCAAAGCCCATGATGGCCATGCCGGTGGCCATACCCCGGCGGTCTGGGAACCATTTAATCAGCGTGGAGACGGGCGAGATATAACCCAGCCCCAGGCCAATGCCGCCAATGATGCCGGAGCCGACAATCATCATCCAGAACTGGTGCAGGTACACGCCCAGCGCGGAAAACAGCATGCCGCCGCACCAGCACAAGGCCGACACGACACCCGCCTTGCGCGGACCGGCGCGCTCCAGCCAGCCGCCCCAGGTGGCCGCACTCGAACCCAGCAGCACAAAGAACAAGGTGTACATCCAACCCAGCGTAGAAATCTGCCAATCACACGTGGTGGTGAAAAGCTGCCCCAAAAAGCCGACATCGGGCCCACACTTGATCGCCTCTTTGATACCCAACGCCTTGCTCAAAGGCAGCCAAAACACGGAAAAGCCGTAGGCCATGCCGATGCACAAGTGAATAGCCAGAGCGGCCGGCGGCACCAGCCAACGGTTAAAGCCGGGGCCGGCAATGATTCGCTCTTTGTCTAGCAAACCGGGGGATTCAGTTGTCATGGGTGTGTTCCTTTTTGTCTCAGTAATGAGCGAGGCCAATGGGCTCTTGGGTCGCATAAATTGCAGGCTAAAAAAATAGCAATTGCGACGAAGCGCAGTATCCGCGTGAGTCGCTTACACAAACTTACAGGCCGAGGGTTAACCCGAGCAAAAACGCGCAAATGATTCTCAAGCGGCTATTGAGAAAATTTCAATCCCCCTTGATGGGGGTCAACAAAGCAACAATGTGCCGCCATTTTTGCTTTGGCGCGGTGCGCTTCAGGTTGACTTGGAAATGGTGATGCTGGGGAACTTGCTGGAAAAATCTTTGTTTTTAGCAGCAATCGCTACCGCCACCTTGCGCGCCAGTGCCTTGTACAGACCGGCCACTTCGCCCTCGGGGTCCGCCACTACAGTGGGTCGTCCGCTGTCGGCCTGCTCGCGGATGGCCATGGCCAGGGGCAAGGCGCCCAAATAGTCCATGGCGTACTCGGCCGCCATATTTTTGCCGCCATCGGCGCCAAAAATATGCTCCACATGACCGCAGTTGCTGCACACGTGCACCGCCATGTTTTCCACAATGCCCAAAATCGGCACGCCCACTTTCTCGAACATCTTGATGCCTTTTTTGGCGTCCAAGAGCGCAATGTCCTGGGGCGTGGTGACGATAACGGCGCCGGTCATGGGCACGCGCTGGCTCAGGGTGAGCTGGATGTCGCCCGTGCCCGGGGGCATGTCCACGATCAGGTAGTCGAGTTCTTGCCAATGGGTTTGGCGCAGCAGTTGCTCCAGGGCCTGGGTGGCCATGGGGCCGCGCCAGATCATGGCTTCGTCTTGCGGCACCAAAAAGCCGATCGACATCACCTGCACGCCGTAGTTCACCATGGGCTCCATGGTTTT
>CANCJD010000102.1 GCA_947378275.1 Comamonadaceae bacterium | reverse complement strand
GCGCCGTGGTGCAAGTCTTGCCCAAGGGCTCTATCAAATAAGCGCTTTCTAAAAGCTCCTTTTTTCGTTCCCCTGCGCCTTGCGCGCATTTTCCTGACCGTCCGAGCCGCCCGCCCATGAACCGTTATGCCCTGTGGAAGTACGTAATCCTGGCGATTGCGATTGTTATTGGCGGCTTGTACGCCCTGCCCAATGTGTTTGGCGAGGCCCCGGCGGTGCAGGTGTCGGTGGCCAAGACCTCCATGACGCTGGACTTGGGCACCGTGGCCCGGGTGGAAGAGGCCCTCAAGGCCGCCGGACTGAGCGCGGACGCCGTGAGCCTGGATGGCAACTCGATCAAGGCGCGCTTTGCCAACACCGACGCCCAGCTCAAGGCCAAAGACGCGATCCAAAAAGCCTTGAACCCGGACGCGAATGAGCCCGGTTTTGTGGTGGCCCTCAACCTGTTGTCTCGCTCGCCGGCCTGGCTCACTGCTTTGCATGCCTCGCCCATGTATTTGGGTCTGGACTTGCGCGGTGGCGTGCACTTCATGTTGCAAGTGGACATGCAGGCGGCATTGAGCAAAAAGGCCGAGTCGCTCGCCGGTGACTTGCGTAGCGTGTTCCGCGAGAAAAACGTGCGCCACGGCGGCATCAGCCGCAACGGCCAGACCGTTGAGGTCCGCTTTCGCGACGCCGACATGGCAGAAGCTGGCAAGCGCACGATTCAAGACCAGTTTCCAGATTTGGCCACCACGCTCACGCCCGAGGCGGGTGAATTCAAGCTCGTTGCCACCTTGTTGCCCGTGGCCGCGCGCCGGGTGCAAGAGCAGGCGCTCAAGCAAAACATCACCACCTTGCACAACCGCATCAACGAACTCGGCGTGGCCGAGCCGGTGATTCAACAGCAAGGCTTGGACCGCATCGTGGTGCAACTGCCCGGCGTGCAAGACACGGCCAAGGCCAAAGACATTTTGGGCCGCACCGCCACGCTGGAAATCCGCATGGTGGACGACGGCGCCGATGCCCGCGCGGCCGAAGCGGGCACTGCTCCCGTGCCCTTTGGTGCAGAGCGCTTTTTGGAGCGCAATGGCCAGCCGGTGGTGGTCAAGAAACAAGTGATCTTGACCGGCGAAAACCTGACCGACGCCCAACCCGGCTTTGACAGCCAGACACAAGAAGCCGCCGTGCACCTGACGCTCGACGCCAAGGGCGCGCGCATCTTCCGCGACATCACGCGCGAGAGCATCGGCAAGCGCATGGCGATTTTGATCTTTGAAAAAGGCAAGGGCGAGGTCGTCACTGCCCCGGTGATCCGCTCGGAGATCGGTGGCGGCCGGGTGCAAATCTCGGGCCGCATGACCACCATGGAAGCGGCTGACACTGCGCTGCTGCTGCGCGCAGGTTCCTTGGCCGCGCCCATGGAAATCATCGAAGAGCGCACCATCGGCCCATCCCTGGGCGCCGAGAACATCGCCAAGGGCTTTAACAGCGTGACCTGGGGCTTTGTGGCGGTGACCGCCTTCATGTGCATGTATTACCTGCTGTTTGGCATGATTTCCAGCATCTCGCTGGCCTTCAATTTGCTGCTGCTGGTGGCGGTCTTGTCCATGTTGCAAGCCACGCTGACCTTGCCCGGTATGGCCGCCATGGCGCTGGTCCTGGGCATGGCGATTGACGCCAACGTGCTGATTAACGAGCGCGTGCGCGAAGAGCTGCGCGGCGGCGCCTCGCCGCAGGCGGCCATCCACGCGGGTTATGACCGCGCCTGGGCCACCATCATCGACTCCAACGTCACCACCCTGATTGCCGGCTTGGCGCTGCTGGCCTTTGGCTCAGGCCCGGTGCGCGGCTTTGCCGTGGTGCATTGCCTGGGCATTTTGACCAGCATGTTCTCGGGCGTGTTTTTCTCGCGCGGTGTGGTCAACCTTTGGTATGGCCGCCAAAAGAAACTCAAGAGCGTGTCGATTGGTACCGTCTGGCGCCCTGACGGCGCTGCGTCCGACTCGGCGGTCGCCAACCCCAACGCTGTGGAGAAATAAGCATGGAATTTTTCAAAATCCGCCGCGACATTCCGTTCATGAAGAACGCGCTGGCGTTCAACCTGATTTCCCTGGTCACGTTTTTGGCCGCCGTGTTTTTTCTGTTCTCGCGCGGCCTGCATTTGTCGGTGGAATTTACCGGCGGCACGCTGATGGAAGTGGGCTACAGCCAAAGCGCTGATCTGCAAGCCATTCGCAGCAGCGTAGACGCACTGGGTCTCAAAGACGTGCAGGTGCAAAACTTTGGCACCGCGCAAGACGTGCTGATCCGCATGCCGGTGCAAAAAGGCACTACCTCAGGTGCGCAGAGCGAAAAAGTGCTCGCCGCCCTCAAGGCGCTGGACCCCAGCGCCACCCTGCGCCGCACCGAGTTTGTTGGCCCGCAGGTGGGCGATGAGCTGGCTACCGACGGCCTGAAGGCGCTGGCCTGCGTGGTGGTAGGCATCATGCTGTACTTGGCCATTCGCTTCGAGTGGAAATTTGCGGTGGCCGCCATCATTGCCAACTTGCACGACGTGGTCATCATTTTGGGATTTTTCGCGTTTTTCCAGTGGGAGTTTTCACTGCCTGTGCTGGCCGCCGTGCTGGCGGTGCTGGGTTATTCGGTCAATGAATCGGTGGTGATCTTTGACCGGATCCGCGAGAACTTCCGCCGTTACCGCCGCATGGACACACAGGAAATCATCGACAACGCGATCACTTCCACCATCAGCCGCACCATCATCACCCACGGGTGCACGCAAATGATGGTGTTGTCCATGCTGCTTTTTGGCGGCGCCACGCTGCACTACTTTGCGCTGGCACTCACCATTGGCATCTTGTTTGGTATTTATTCGTCGGTGTTTGTGGCCGCCGCCATTGCCATGTGGCTGGGCATTCAACGCGAAGACCTGATCAAGGCCCCGATCAAGAAAGACAATGACCCGAACGATCCGAACGCCGGCGCCGCAGTCTAAGGATTCAAATGCTGCGGGCGGTGCGCCCGAGAACTTACGCTCCGCGGGCGATGCGCCCGCTCAGGGCCTCCAGGTAGCCCACTAAGCGTTCTACCTGTACTGGTTTTTGGTACACCGTCACCCAAGGAGGCAGCACGCCGTCTTTGCGTGCGTCTTCGGGGCTTTTGGCGGTGACGACCAGCATGTCAATGGTGCTGTATTCGGCCTCCGTTGCCAGGGCGCGCACCAGTTGGTAGCCATCAAAGGGCCGCATCATCAGGTCGGTCACTACCACGTCGGGGCGTTGGCGTTCTATTTGAATCAGTGCTTGCGAACCGTCGCCTGCCACCACCAAATTCACCGGGTTGCTGCAGCGTCTGACCAGCGACTCGAAATAGGCCACTTGCAAAGCGTCGTCTTCGGCAAGAAGTACGCGCAGGGCGCGCGGCGCGCCGGGAAAGTGGCCGTCCGGGCGGGTAGGCATCATTTTTTCTACCGCAGTGCGATAAATGCGCCGGTGGCCGCCCGAGGTGACCCAGGCATCAAGCTCACCGTTGGCGACCATCTTTTGCACCGTTGTGGTGGACAAGCCCAGCATGCGAGCCGCTTGCTGCGTGGTGAGAATGTCGGGGGTTTCGTGCATGGACATAGGATGCTTCAGTTTCTTGTGATGTGTAGGTTAAATTTGTTAATTCACAAATTTGCAATTATTACCGAGTTTTGTCAGCGCTTTGGAGCGTTATGCCTTGGCCTGACGTTGAAACAGTCCTCCAGGCAGGCGCAGCACCCAGCCCTGCAGCTCTAGCCCCATCAGTTCAGCCTGAAGGTGCGCCGTATCGAGCCCGGTACGGGCCTGCAACGCGTCCAGGCTGCAGGGATCAAAGCCCAGTGCCTGCACGAGTGTGCGTTGTACCGGTGCCAGTTGGGCACCGTCATCAAATAAATCCGGCTCCAAGGCCGCGCTGTCGGCGGTGGGCCGTGGCGGTGCGGCGCCAAGTTCTTCGAGCACATCTTGCGCACTTTCCACCAACTTGGCACCTTGTTTGATCAAGGCATGGCAGCCGCGCGACTGGGTGCTGTGGATGGAGCCGGGGATCGCAAACACGTCCTTGCCCTGTTCGAGCGCCATCCGCGCAGTAATGAGAGAGCCCGATTGCAATGCCGCCTCCACCACGAGCGTGCCCAAAGACAGGCCAGAAATGATGCGGTTGCGCTGCGGAAAGTTGGCGGCCAACGGCGGCGTGCCCAGTGGGTATTCGCTCAGCAGCAGGCCGTGCGTGGCGATCTGCTGCGCCAGTGTCCGGTGTTGCTTGGGATAGACACGGTCCAGCCCGGTGCCCACTACGGCAATCGTCGCAATGTGTCCTGGGTCCACGCCGTCCAGTGCTCCTTGGTGCGCCGCGCCATCGACCCCCAGCGCCATGCCTGAGACCACCGTTAAGCCCCGTTGCGCCAGCGCGTGGCCAAACTCGCGGGCGTTTTCGGCGCCTTGGGGCGTGGGGTTGCGGCTGCCCACGATGGCAACGCAGCGCAGGGAGTCCAAGGCGCCCGGCACCCAGGCGGCGCTATGGCCCATGGCGTACAACATCAGCGGCGGGTCTTCGGTGTTCAGGAGCGCGGCCGGATAGGCCGGGTCGGACAGCGTCAGCACGCGGCGGTGCTGTGTGTCCGCCTGCAGCCAGGCCCATGTGGTCTGCAAGGCCTCTGCAAATCCCAGGGGCTCTTGCAGCAGCGCTTGGGCTTGCGCCGCACTGACCACTTCGCGCAGCGCCCACGGACTCTGGCTAAACAGTTGCGCGGGCAAGCCAAACGCGGCCAGCAGTTTGCGCGCGCCGACGTTGCCAATGCCCGCCGTCAACTGCAAGCGCAGCCAGCCAGCCAGTTCGTCGTGTTCCACAAGGACTGACATGGACCCGGGCTCAGGGCGCGGTGAGGCGGTCACCCACACGCACCGAGTCGGCCACTTGCACTACCAGCGCATAGGCCACTTTCTCAAAGCTGAGAAACACCATGGCCACGCCGTTGCGCTCTGCCGGCAAGAGCAGCGTGGTGCCGGTTGAATCGTTCTTTTCCACCGCCTGCGCACGTCGTTTCTGGATGGCCATGACGTGGCCTGGCTCCAAGCCGTCGGCGCTGCCCCGGTTCAATACGACGACCTGGTTTTGTCCGGCGTTGACGACTGCGCTGCCGTAGACCGAAATGATCTGGGCCGTCGTATCGGCATTGGCTGGGTGTGGAACCAGCGCGTCCCGACGCGCGGGCGAGCGCACCAGCAGGCGGTCGCCTGCGCGGATCTCTTCTTTGGCGCTGGTGATCACAATGGCCGCTGGCACCACGCGCTGCACGTCTTTACCCTGCTCTTGCACGGTTTCGCTGCCTTCGCTGCTCAAGAGCACCGCGCTGCCGATGAACTGCGCTTCAAAGCCCAGCACCGCGCCGGTGCCCGGGTCTTTCAGGGGTTGGGCGTTGCGAAATACGCTAAAGCGCTGCTCGCCCTCCATTGGCAATTCCAGCGGCGTGCCCAGCGTGCTGCGGGCATAGGCGCGGTCGCCGCGCGACAGCAGGACGCGCCCCTCTTGCGCGGCCACAATGCGCGGCGCGGTCAGCACCGCAGCTTCGTCAATCACCATGGGCTCCGCCAAAAAGGGCTCAATCAGCTTGCGTTTGATGGCGCTGGTCAGCGGCGCTGCCAAGGGTTCGCTGCGCTCTTGGGGCGACAGGCGTTCGGTCGGCGGCATATCGGCGGGTTCCGCGGCGTCAGTTTGTGCGTGCGCAGCGCCAACGGCGAGTAGCAGGGCGGCGATCAGATTCACAGCGCCTCGGGGCGTGGTCGATATTGGCATGCGGCAGTTCCCTGAATACAACAGATTGTGGTTTTGCTAATTATTACCGCGAATCCACCGCGCTGGGGCACGGTTTTGTTAGTTCCGGCCGCAAGTGGCTGCAAAACGGCGAAAATGCGCGCTTATCTTCTTTGGCGCTATGGCTTTACTTCCCATCCTTACCTACCCCGATCGCCGTCTGCACACCGTGGCCAAGCCGGTCGCCGGCGTGGACGCGCGCATTGCGCAACTCGTGCGCGACATGCTCGACACCATGTACGACGCCAGCGGCATTGGCCTGGCGGCCAGCCAGGTGGACGTGCACGAACGCGTGATCGTGATTGACGTGTCCCAGGAGCGCAACCAGCCCCTGGTGCTGGTCAACCCCAAGCTGGTCTGGACCAGCCCTGAGACCCATCTCAACGAAGAAGGTTGCCTGTCGGTGCCCGGTATTTATGACGGTGTGACCCGGCACAACGCGGTGCACGTGCACGCCTTGGACGACAAAGGCCAGGGCCGCGTGATTGAGGCGCAAGAGCTGCTGGCGGTGTGCATCCAGCACGAGATGGACCATTTGATGGGCAAGGTGTTTGTGGAATACCTCTCGCCCCTCAAGCGCAACCGCATCAAAACCAAAATGCTCAAAGCCCAGCGCGAGGACGCGCGTTGAGGCTGGTCTTTGCAGGCACGCCGGAGTTTGCCCGCAGCGCGCTGGAGGCGCTCCACGCCGCTGGCCACACCATCGCCCTGGTGCTTACCCAGCCCGACCGGCCGGCGGGGCGCGGCATGAAGCTGCAAGCCTCGGCGGTCAAGCAGTTTGCCCTGGACCACGGCCTGCCCCTGGCCCAGCCCCACAGCCTGCGCCTGGACAGCAAATACGCCGACGAGGCCCAAGCGGCGCAGCAGGCGATTGCCGACGCTGGCGCCGACGCCATGGTGGTAGTGGCCTATGGCCTTATCTTGCCGCAGTGGGTGCTTGACGCCATGGCGAGACCCGGGCAATGGGGCTGCCTCAACATCCACGGCTCGCTGCTGCCGCGCTGGCGCGGTGCGGCGCCCATCCACCGCGCCATAGAAGCTGGTGACAGCTACACGGGCGTGACCATCATGCAAATGGACGCGGGCCTGGACACCGGCGCCATGCTGCTGCAAGAAAGCGTGGCGATTGACCCGCAAGTGACCACCGCCACCCTGCACGACCGCCTGGCCGCGCTGGGCGCGCGCCTGGTGGTGCAGGCGTTGACCGATCCGGCCGCTTGGGTCGCCACGCCCCAGCCCGAGCAAGGCGTGACCTATGCCCACAAGATCGACAAAAGCGAGGCCGCCATCGACTGGCGCCTGGGCGCCGCGCAAATCGCGCGTCGGGTGTGCGCTTTTGATCCGTTTCCGGGCGCTACGGCGCGCGTGGCGGGCGAAACCCTCAAGGTCTGGAGCGCCCAGGCGCTGACCGACGACGCGCCTGTGCTTGCGGCGCCCGGCACCGTGCTGCGCGCCGACGCGCAAGGCATCGTGGTGCAAACCGGCGACGGCGCGCTGTGCCTGAACACCTTGCAGCGCCCGGGCGCCAAGCGCCTGTCGGCCCCCGAGTTTTTGCGTGGCTTTGCGCTGCTGCCGGGCAT
>CANCJD010000101.1 GCA_947378275.1 Comamonadaceae bacterium | reverse complement strand
TTGACCTTTGCCGTGGGCGACTACCTGGCGCCGCTGGCCGACAAGACCGCGCAACTGCTCAAGGCCCAGTTTCAAGGCCACATTACCGTGGGCAAGACCGGCGCATGGATCAAGGAGCGCCAGCCCTACAGCAGCTTTTCTGTCAACGTGGCGTCGCTGGCCAGCGACGCCAGCATGAAGGGCGTGCGCATTTTTGAGCTGAACAACCGAGGCGAGATTGTCTCGCTGACCGAGGCGCAAAGCGGCACCTTCGGCCCGGGCGACTCGTGGCTGCTGAGTGAGGTGCAACGCACCGAGTTTGTGGTACCCGACAAGGGCCCGGCGCACGCCGTAAGCACCCAACTGGCGAATTTTTCGTGGCAAAACAAGCTCAGCGCAGAAATGGTTTCGGCAGCAGTGCTGCGCCCAGACCGCATGGGCACCATTGACCTTTTTCAATACACCCGCCATTTGCGCAGCAACGGGCAGTCAGCGCAAAAGTACGAAATCCAGTTTTGGAAAAAAGTGTTTTATCCGCTGAGCTGCCTGGTGATGGTAATGCTGGCCCTGCCCTTTGCTTATCTGCACTTTCGCTCGGGCAGCACCACGTCCATGGTGTTTGGCGGGGTGATGGCAGGCATCAGCTTTGTGCTGCTCAACAATGTGCTGGGGGATTTGGGCTATTTGCAGGGCTGGCAGCCGTGGTTTACCGCCGCCCTTCCTGGTCTCATTTATTCTTTTGCCTCACTGTCGGCTTTTGGCTGGCTGGTGCTTCGCCGATGACACTTGCTTCACTGATTCCCCCTCCCAACGACGCCGTGTCGCGCGGCATTGTTCTATTCGCCCATGGCTCGCGTGATCCGCTGTGGCACCGGCCCATGCAAACCGTGGCACGAAGCATTGTGCAAAGTTCCCCCGGTGTGGCCGTGGAGTGCGCCTATTTGGAGTTGAGCACGCCCGACTTGGACAGCGCCTGCCACAGCCTGCTGGCGCGCGGAGTGCGCACTGTCACCATCGTGCCCCTGTTTCTGGGCGTGGGTAAGCATGCGCGTGAAGACTTGCCGGTGCTGGTGGACGCGCTGCGCACCGCACATCCGCACATCGTGTTCGAGTTGCAAGCGGCCGTCGGTGAAGATGCGCGACTGATCGCCCTGCTGGCCGAGATTGCGGTAGAGCGGCCCCAAGCCCCCAAAAGTTGACAGGAAGAAGGTGCCACACCCTCGGCTGCAGCATAATGAATGACTTCAATAGCTGATATTCGATATGAATCTGCACCAGTTTCGCTTTGTCCAAGAGGCGGTTCGCCGCAACCTCAACCTCACCGAGGCGGCCAAGGCCCTGCACACCTCGCAACCCGGTGTATCCAAAGCCATCATCGAACTGGAAGACGAACTGGGCATTGAAATCTTTGCCCGCCACGGCAAGCGCCTCAAACGGGTCACCGAGCCGGGCCAGCATGTGCTCAAAAGCATCGATCTGATTCTGCGCGAAGTCGGCAACCTCAAGCGCATTGGCGACCAATACAGCCGGCAAGACAGCGGCACCCTGTCCATTGCCACCACCCACACCCAGGCCCGCTACGTGCTGCCGGAAAAAGTAGCGGCACTGCGCAGCGCCTTTCCCAAGGTCAACATCAGCCTGCACCAGGGTGCACCCGACCAGGTAGCGCGCATGTTGATCGACGAAGTGGCTGAAATCGGCATTGCCACCGAATCGCTGGCGGACTATGCCGAACTCGTCACGCTGCCCTGCTACCAGTGGCAGCACATGCTGGTCATGCCCATCGACCACCTGCTGGCGCACAAGGTCAGCATCACGCTGGAAGACGTGGCGCAAGAGCCGCTCATCACCTACCACCCCTCGTTTACCGGCCGCACCAAAATTGACCAAGCCTTTGCGGCGCAAAAGCTGGAGCCGCGCATTGCGTTGGAGGCGATTGACTCGGACGTGATCACCACCTACGTGCGGTTGGGCTTAGGGATTGGCATTGCGGCTGAGATGGCGGTGCGCGACATCATGGAACAAGGCGCACAAAGCGGCCTGGTGGTGCGCCCGGCCGGCCACCTGTTTGGCCAGAACACGGCGCGCGTGGCCTTTAAGCGCAGCGCCTACCTGCGCAATTTTGTGTACACCTTTGCCGAGCTGCTGAGCAGCCGCCTGACCCGCGAAACCGTGGACCGCGCCATGGCCGGGCACCTGAACGACGCCGATCTGTAAAAACCCCTCCACCCTCCCCGCCCCATGTCCAGCCCCCACGCCATTGCGCTCCACAGCCGCCTGCCTGATGTGGGCACCACCATATTTACCGTCATGTCGGCGCTGGCTGCCAAGCACCAGGCGGTCAACCTGGGCCAAGGCTTTCCAGACTTTGCCTGCGACCCGGCGCTCGTGGACCAGGTAACCGCCGCCATGCGCGCCGGCCACAACCAGTACCCGCCCATGGCCGGCGTGCCCGCGCTGCGCGAGGCGGTGAGCGAAAAGTTGGAGCGCCTGTACGGGCGCCACTACCGTGCGGCAGACGAGATCACCATTACGGCTGGCGCCACCCAAGCCATCCTGACCGCGATCCTGGCGCTGGTGCACCCCGGCGACGAGGTGATCGTGCTTGAACCCTGCTACGACAGCTACCAACCCAACATCGTGCTGGCTGGCGGCGTGGTGGTGCGCGTGCCGCTGACGCCCGGCACATTTCGGCCCGACTTTGCAAAAATCGCCGCCGCCCTGACGCCCAAGACCCGCGCCATCATCATCAACACCCCGCACAACCCCAGCGGCACCGTCTGGAGCCGCGCCGACATGCTGGCCCTGCAAGACCTGCTGGCACCCACCAACGTATGGGTGGTGAGTGACGAGGTCTATGAACACATGGTGTTTGACGGCGCCGCGCATGAGAGCGCCGCCCGCTATCCCGGACTGGCCGAACGCGCGCTCATCGTGTCGAGCTTTGGCAAGACCTACCACGTCACCGGCTGGAAAGTGGGCTTTGTGGCGGCGCCAGCGGCGCTGATGGCCGAGTTTCGCAAGGTGCACCAGTTCAATGTGTTTACCGTGAATACCCCGGTGCAGCACGCGCTGGCGGCCTATATGGCGGACGCCGCGCCCTACGCTGGTTTGCCCGCCTTTTACCAACGCAAGCGCGATCTGTTTCGCGCCGGCTTGGCCCAAACGCCGTTCAAGCTGCTGCCCAGCGAAGGCACTTTTTTTCAGTGCGTGGACATCTCCCATGTGAGCACGCTGAGTGAGTCCGACTTTTGCCAGTGGCTGACCACCGACATCGGCGTCGCCGCCATCCCCATGTCCGCTTTTTATGCCAACGGTTTTGACCAGCATGTGGTGCGCTTTTGCTTTGCAAAAGAAGAATCCACCCTGAGCGCGGCGCTGGAGCGCCTGCAACAACTTTGACCCCTTCCCTGTTCTTACCTTTTCATTTGCGCCTATGTCTTACCTTGACGACCCCCGTGTATTTTTTGCGGCAGAACGAACCATGCTGGCCTGGCAACGCACCTCCGTGGCGCTGATCGGATTGGGCTTTGTGGTGGAACGCTTTGGCCTGTTTGTGCGCATGATCAACGCCACCCACACCATCGTGCAAGAAAGTACCAAACCCACCATGTGGTTTGGTGTGGTGTTTTTGGTCTTGGGTGCGTTGGTATCTGGGCTGGCGGCGTGGCAGTACCAGCGCTTTGTGCGCACGCTCACCCACCCTGAAGTGCCGCGCGGCCACTACACCTGGATGGGCCCGGCCCTGAACTACGCCTTAACCATCGCCGGGCTGGCCATGGCCGCCTGGTTCATCTGGAGCGGCTCCTGAGGCGTTTGTCGCCTCCATCGCCTCCTTTGTTTCAACCATCACCTCCCTCAGACCGCCATGACCGTTTCCATCACCGAACACACCGCCCACTTTGCCACCGCCCCGCAAATCAGCCCCGAGGACATGGCGGCCATCGCGGCACACGGCTTTCATACGGTGATCAACAACCGCCCGGACGGTGAAGGCGGCCCTGAGCAACCCACGTCCCAGGCCATGGCGCAAGCCGCCCAGGCCGCCGGGCTGCAATACCACTACCTGCCGGTCATCAGCGGCCAGATCACGCCTGAACAAGTGGCCGAATTTGCGGCCGCGCTCAAGGCAGCACCGGGCCCGGTGCTGGCGTTTTGCCGCAGCGGCGCGCGTTCCACCAATATGTGGCGCATGGGGCAATAAGCCGCCAGCCTTGTCAGGCGCGGCGTTTATTGCAGCTGCGTCCAGGCCTTGTCCAGCCGCTTGACGCTCACCGGCTGCGGTGTTTTCAGCTCTTGGGCAAAAAAGCTCACGCGCAATTCTTCGAGCAGCCAGCGGAATTCCGCCATGCGCTCATCCACCGCGCCCTTGCGCTCGGCCACCAGGCGCCAATAGCGCTGCTCCAAGGGGCGCAACTCACTCAGGCGGGCGGCGTCGCGCGCCGGATCAGCGCGGTATTTGTCCAAGCGCAATGTGATGGCTTTGCAGTAGCGCGCCAGGTGCTGCAGCCGCTCCCAGGGCGTAGTCAGCAAGAACTGCTTGCCAATCAGGCGCTGCAACTGCTGCTGCGCGTCCGCACAGGCATCAGCCGCGTTCTTGCTGTCCTTGATCTTGCGGGCTGCTGTGGCGAATTCGATCAACACGATTCCGGCCAGGCGCGCTACCTCGTTGGCAATCAGCGTGAGTCGCCCCCGGCCTTCGTCCAAGCGGCGCTTGAAGGCAAATTCATCGGTGGGCAGCGGGTCCAGCAAGAAGGCGCGCTCCAGCGCCAGCGCGATGATTTGCGTGCGCAGCTCTTCAACCGTGCCTCCGAGCTGCGTGGCTCCCTCGCCGCGCCCCACTTGCAGGTAAGACACGGCCATTTTTTGCAGGTCCGGAATATTCTTTTCCAAGTACTTGAGCGCGTCTTTGATCTGCAGCGCAAACAGGCGACGCAGGCCGGCGCGGTGTTTTGCAGCGGCCGCCTCAGGCTCGTCAAACACCTCGATGGTGACGGCGTCGCCCGCGTCCATGAGCGCCGGGAAACCGATCAGCGTTTGCGCGCCCTTGCGTATTTCCAGCAGCTCGGGCAGCTCGCCAAAGGTCCAGGCAGTGAAGCGCTGGTCCACCAGGTTTTGTGCGCCCGGCGCGGCCTTGCTTGGGGCGCGTGCTGAAGGTGCGTTGCCTTTGGTCGGCGCCGCCGCCGAATTGGCCGGCTGCGCTAGCGGCGTTGCAACCGGCGCGCTGACAGCGCCCGCGCCCTGCCCCAGCTTGATGGATGCCAGCGCCTGAAACGCTCCGCGCGCCTGCTTGCCCCATTCGGCTTTGAGCGCGCCCAGGTTGCGGCTTTGGCCCAACTGGCGGCCGTGTTCGTCCACCACCTTGAAGTTCATAAAAAAGTGCGGGCTCAGCATGTCGGTCTTGATGTCGGCGCGCACCACGTCCAGCGCGGTGGCTTCGCGCACCAGCTTCAAGACCGCGTCCACCAAGCTGCCTGCACCAAAGCGCTCGTCGCTCAGGGCGGCGGCCATGCGCGTGGCGGTTTCGGGCAGCGGTACCAGGCGCGAACGGGGCCGCTGGTGCAGGGTTTTAAGCAAGGCCTGAATTTTTTCTTTCAGCATGCCCGGCACCAGCCACTCGCCGCGTTCGTCGTTCACCTGGTTGAGCACAAACAGCGGCACCGTCACGGTCACGCCGTCGAGCGCATCGCCTGGCGCGTGCAGGTAGCTCGCAGCGCAGTCCACGCCGCCCATGCGCAGAGTTTTGGGAAACATGGCGGTGGTAATGCCCGCAGCCTCGTGGCGCATGAGTTCGTCGCGGGTAAGCAGCAAAAGCTGGGGCTGCTTTTTGACCTCTTCGCGGTACCAGCGCTCGCAGCTAAAGCCGCTGCACACGTCGGCGGGCAGTTGCTGGTCGTAAAAGGCGTAAATCAGCTCCTCGTCCACCAGCACGTCCTGGCGGCGCGCCTTGTGTTCCAGCTCTTCTACTTGTTTGATGAGCTTGAGGTTGGCCGCTAAAAACGGCAGCGGGCTGTCCCACTGGCCGGCCACCAGAGCTTCGCGGATAAACACTTCACGCGCGCCCGCCAGGTCCACCCGGCCATAGTTCACCCGCCGCCCGCTGTAGACCACGATGCCGTAGAGCGTGGCACGCTCCAGCGCCACCACTTCGGCGGCCTTTTTCTCCCAATGCGGGTCGAGCAGTTGCTTTTTGAGCAAATGCCCGCCCACCTGCTCAATCCACTGCGGGTCGATGTTGGCAATGCCCCGGCCAAACAGGCGCGTGGTTTCCACCAACTCGGCCGCCACAATCCAGCGCCCCGGCTTTTTGGCCAGGTGCGCGCCCGGATGGGCGAAAAACTTGATGCTGCGCGCGCCTAGGTATTCGCCCTGCTGGCCCTCGTTTTCTACCTTGCAGCCCACGTTGCCCAACAAGCCGGCCAGCATGGACAGGTGCAATTGGTCATACGACGCGGGCGTGGTGTTGAGCCGCCACTTGTGTTCAGCCACCACGGTATGAAGCTGGCTATGGATGTCTTTCCACTCGCGCAGGCGGCGGATGTTGACAAAGTTTTGGCGCAGGAGCTGCTCGTATTGGCGGTTGCTGAGTTTGTGGGGCGCAGCAAAGGGGGTCGGACCCCGATTTCGCGCAGCGAAACTCGGGCTCTGACCCCCTTTGCTGCGACCGTTGGGTGAATTGGGGTCAGAGCCCGATGCATCGGGATCTGACCCCAATTCACCCAACACCACCTTCCGCTCCCCACGCGCATCCGCAATCCACTTCCATAACTTCAGGTAGCCGCTGAACTCGCTCTTCTCGTCGTCAAACTTGGCGTGCGCTTGGTCGGCTTGGGCTTGCAAGTCCATGGGCCGGTCGCGCACATCTTGCACGCTCAGGGCCGAGGCGATGATCAGCACCTCGTCGAGCGCCTGGCGGCTGCGCGCCTCCAGAATCATGCGGCTCACGCGCGGGTCCAGCGGCAGGCGCGCGAGCTCTTGGCCCAGGGGCGTGAGTTCGTTGGCGTCGTCTACCGCGCCGAGTTCGTTCAGCAGCTGGTAGCCATCGGCAATGGCGCGCCCGGACGGGCTCTCGATGAACGGAAAGTCTTCCACCACGCCCAAGCGCAGCGACTTCATCCGCAAAATCACCCCGGCCAGCGATGACCGCAAGATCTCGGGGTCGGTAAAGCGGTCGCGCCCGTCAAAGTCTTTTTGGTCAAACAGGCGAATACAAATGCCGTCGGCCACCCGGCCACAGCGCCCAGCGCGCTGGTTGGCCGAACTTTGGCTGATGGGTTCGACCAGCAACTGCTCCACCTTGCTGCGAAAACTGTAGCGCTTGATACGCGCCGTGCCCGCATCGATCACATAGCGGATGCCCGGCACCGTGAGCGAAGTCTCGGCCACATTGGTGGCCAGCACCACCCGCCGCCCGGTGTGGCCGTCAAAAATGCGGTCTTGTTCGGCCGGGCTCAGGCGCGCAAACAGCGGCAG
>CANCJD010000100.1 GCA_947378275.1 Comamonadaceae bacterium | reverse complement strand
GCCTACCTGAACTTTTTGTACTCGGACGAAGGCCAAGAGATCGCCGCCCAGCACGCGATTCGCCCGAGCAACCCCGCCATCCTGAAAAAATACGCCAGCACCTTCAAGCCCATCAGCCTGTTCCGCGTGGAAGACTATTTCGGCTCGTTTGCTGAAGCGCAAAAAGTGCACTTTAACGACGGCGGCCAGTTCGACAAGCTTTACACCGTCAAGTAAATGCAGGCTGCGTTCGTGTCCGGGCCGCTGGCAAAGCGCACGCCCAAGCGGGTCTTGCCCGGCTTCAACATCACGCTCGGGTTTACGCTGTTTTACTTGAGCGTGATTGTGCTGATTCCGCTCTCCGCGCTGTTTTTCAAAACCTTCACGCTGAGCTGGGAACAGTTTGTGAGCGCCGTGTCGAGCCCGCGCGTGGTGGCGTCTTACCAGCTCACTTTTGGCGCCTCGTTTTTGGCGGCGCTGGTCAACGCCGTGTTTGGTTTGCTGCTGGCTTGGGTGCTGGTGCGCTACCAATTTCCGGGCAAAAAGCTGATTGATGCGCTGGTGGATTTGCCTTTTGCGCTGCCCACGGCGGTGGCCGGCATTTCGCTCACCGCCCTGCTCGCAAGCAACGGCTGGGTGGGCAGCCTGCTTGAGCCCTACGGCATTGCGCTGGCTTTTAACCGCAACGGCGTGGTGATTGCGCTGATCTTTATCGGCCTGCCCTTTGTGGTGCGCACCGTGCAGCCCGTGCTGGAAGACGCAGAAAAAGAACTCGAAGAAGCCGCCGCCTGCCTGGGTGCAAGCCGCTGGCAGACCTTTCGCCACGTGATTTTTCCCACCATCGCCCCGGCGTTGCTTACTGGCTTTGCCATGGCTTTTGCCCGCGCCATTGGCGAATACGGCTCGGTCATCTTTATTGCCGGCAATATGCCCATGGTGTCCGAGATCACGCCGCTCATCATCATCGGCAAGTTAGAGCAATACGACTACGCCGGGGCCACGGCCGTTGCGGTGGTGATGCTGGGCTTTTCGTTTGTGATGCTGCTGGTCATCAACGCCTTGCAATCCTGGCAGCGCAAGCGCGCAGGAGCGTCCTCATGAGCAGCAACAGCCGCACCGTGCGCCGCGCCAAAGCGGGCACCACCGAACCAGCCTGGGTGAAATGGACGCTGATTGGCGTAGCCCTGGCCTTTGTGTTTTTGTTTTTGCTGCTGCCGCTGGCGGCCGTGTTTACCGAGGCGCTGCGCAAGGGCGTGCCGGCGTTTTTGGAGGCCTTTCAGGAACCCGACGCCTGGAGCGCGATTCGCCTAACCCTGATCACTGCGGCCATCGCCGTGCCGCTGAACCTGGTGTTTGGCGTGGCTGCGGCCTGGGCGATTGCCAAATACGAGTTCCGGGGCAAGGCTTTTCTCACCACGCTGGTGGACTTGCCGTTCTCGGTGTCGCCCGTGGTGGCCGGCCTGATTTATGTGCTGATGTTTGGCGCGCACGGCTGGTTTGGCCCTTGGCTGCAGGACCATGACGTCAAGATCATTTTTGCCGTGCCCGGCATCGTGCTGGCCACGATTTTTGTGACCTTTCCGTTTATAGCGCGCGAGCTGATTCCGCTCATGCAGGCCCAGGGCACCGAAGAAGAGCAAGCGGCCCAGGTGCTGGGCGCGAGTGGCTGGCAGACCTTTTGGCATGTCACGCTGCCCAACATCAAATGGGGCCTGATCTACGGCGTGATTTTGTGCAACGCCCGGGCCATGGGCGAGTTTGGCGCGGTGTCGGTGGTGTCCGGCCATATTCGCGGCCAGACCAACACCATGCCGCTGCACGTGGAGATTTTGTACAACGAATACCAGTCGGTGGCCGCCTTTGCGGTGGCCTCGCTGCTGGCGCTCTTGGCGCTGGTCACGCTGGTGATCAAGTCTTTTGTCGAGTGGCAGTTTGAGCGCCTTGAAAAAGCCGCCGCCGCCCTGCCCCCCGAGCCCGCGCCTGCACCCGCGCCGGTCTGACCCTTATTTTGAAGAGAACCCCATGAGTATTGCAATACGCCAGGTCAGCAAAGACTTTGGCACTTTCAAGGCCTTGCGCAATGTCGATCTGGACATTGGCTCGGGCGAGCTGGTCGCGCTTTTGGGCCCCTCGGGCTGCGGCAAGACCACGCTATTGCGCATCATCGCTGGGTTAGAAACTGCCGACCAGGGCAATATTTTGTTCAGCGGCGAGGACGCCACCGACTTCAATGTGCGCGAACGCAACGTGGGCTTTGTATTTCAGCACTACGCCCTGTTTCGCCACATGACGGTGTTTGACAACGTGGCCTTTGGCCTGCGCATGAAACCGCGCGCCACCCGGCCCTCGGACGCGGTGATCAAGGAAAAAGTGCACGCGCTCTTGGGGCTAGTGCAACTCGACTGGTTGGCAGACCGCTATCCGGCGCAACTCTCGGGCGGCCAGCGCCAACGCATTGCGCTGGCGCGCGCCCTGGCTGTCGAGCCCAAGGTGCTGCTGCTTGACGAACCCTTTGGCGCCCTGGACGCCAAGGTGCGCAAAGAGCTGCGCCGCTGGCTGCGCCGCCTGCACGACGACCTGCACGTAACCAGCATTTTTGTCACCCACGACCAGGAAGAAGCCCTTGAAGTGGCCGACCGCGTGGTGCTGATGAACAGCGGCAAAGTCGAACAGGTCGGCTCGCCCCAAGAAGTGTGGGACCATCCGGCCAGCCCCTTTGTCTATGGCTTTTTGGGCGACGTCAACCTGTTTCATGGCCGCGCCCACGAGGGCGAGATGCACATTGGCGAAAGCCCCAGCGGCGTACGCCTGGCCAGCCCCGAACACAGCGCAGCCCAGGACGCCAAGGCATTTGCCTATGTGCGCCCGCATGATCTGGACGTGCAGCGTTACCCGTCCACCGACCCGCACATTGCAGGCGGTGCCGCAAGCGGCGGCATCCCGGCCAAACTGCAGCGCGCCATTGTGGTGGGGCCGATTGCGCGGCTTGAATTGCTGCCCCTGGACCGCGCCGCCGCCGGCAGCGACGACATCATTGAAGCGCAAATGACCGCCCAGCAGTTTCAGGAAATGGGCTTGCAGGAAGGCGAAACCCTGCTGCTGACACCGCGCAAGGCGCGCGTGTTTGTGGCCTAGGCAGCACGGTTGGCCATTCGCTTCACCCCGCTCTGGGCTAAGGCGCTCTTTGCATCGCCATACGCCACTAGCACATGAAATGCACAGCCTGCGCGCCCAAGGGGGTTTACTGCAAACTGCCCTTGGCGCCTTCAGGCAAAAGCAGCGGCAGCACAGCAATGCCTTCGTCGATCAGCTCGTGGGTTTCCTTGACCGTGGCCTGGCCACGGATGGCGTGCTCAGGCACTTCGCCGTAGTGGATTTTGCGGGCCTCTTCGGCGAAGCGGTCGCCCACATCGGTGGTGTTGGCGACCAGCTTGCGTGACATTTCCAGCCAGGCGGCCATCTGCTCAGGGGCTTGGGGCTTGGCCAGGGCCACCGCTGTGCTTGAGGGCGCTTCTTGGCTGGGCGCACTGCGCGAAGTGGATAGATTCAAGCGCGGCGCGCTGAGTTTTTTCTGCACCTCCGCGTTGCCACACAGCGGGCAGCACACCAGCGCACGCGCCTGTTGCGCCACGAAATCGTCCTCCGAGGCAAACCAGCCTTCAAAGGCGTGGCCTTGGCCGCATTGCAAATCGAGCACCTTCATGGTGGCGTCTGCCAGTCCAGCGTCCAGGCACCCGAGAGCACGTTTTGCAGCCACAAGGCGCCGGCCAGGGTTTTGGCGTCGGTCACGGTGCCGTCAAAGCACCACTGCAAGAGCTCTTGCGGGCTGGCAGTGAACACGTCCAAAAACTCACCAGCGTCCAGCGCGCGCTCACCCGCGATCAGGCCACGCGCAAACCAGACCTCAATGAATTCGGTGGAATAGGCAATCACCGGGTGCATCACACCGGCGTGGGCCCATTCTGAGGCGCGGTAGCCAGTTTCCTCTTGCAACTCACGCTGGGCGCAGGCCAACACGCTTTCGCCTGCGTCGAGCTTGCCGGCCGGAAATTCCACCATTACCTGGCCCACGGGGTAGCGAAACTGGCGCTCAAGCACCAAGCGGACTTGCCCGCCAGCATCGAAGTCCATGGGAATGACCATGACCGCGCCAGGATGAACCACATACTCCCGGCTGGCCAGTTGGCCGTCAGGCAACACGACTTCGTCGCGAAAGGCGTGAAGAAACTTGCCCTTTAATAGCTCTTGGCTGCTGTGGCGAATTTCCCGCAAATGGGTGTCGGGCAACGCCGAATCACCCGGCTTGGAAGGGCGCTTGGTGGAGCCCATGGGGTGGTATGTCTCAGTGCCCGAAGTGCAGGTCAAGTACCCAACATTTGCAGAATGGACTGCGCGGACAAAGCCATCAAACCGGCCGGGAAAATGCCCAGCACCAGCACCAAGGCGCCGTTGATCGCCAACACCAGGCGCACGCCGTTGCTGGCGACCACGTGTCCGGCGGTAATAGGTTCGTCAAAGTACATGACCTTGACCACGCGCAGGTAGTAGAAAGCGCCCACCAAGGACATCATCACGGCAAAAATCGCCACACCCAAGTGCAGCGGCTCGCCCGAGGCAATCAGGGCTTGCAAGACCGACAGCTTGGCGTAAAAGCCGACCATGGGCGGAATACCGGCCATGGAGAACATGCAAGCCGCCATCACACCGGCGTACAGCGGGCTGCGCTGGTTCAGGCCAGCGAAGTCCGAGATTTCTTCACTCTCAAAGCCCTCGCGCGCCAGCAGCATGATGACACCAAAGGCCGCCAGCGTGGTCATCACGTAGGTGATGACGTAGAACATCGCCGAGCTGTAGGCGTTAGCAGCCGAAATAGTGTTGCCATTGATCACGCCCGACATCAGGCCAATGAGCACAAAACCCATTTGCGAAATGGTGGAAAAAGCCAACATGCGCTTGAGGTTGGTCTGGGCGATGGCAGCCAGATTGCCCAGAAACAGCGAGGCAATGGACAGCACCATCAGCATCTGCTGCCAGTCAATGGCAAGCGGCAACATGCCTTCAACCAGCAAGCGCATGGTGATGGCAAAAGCTGCCAGCTTGGGCGCGCCGCCAATCATCAGCGTAATGGCGGTAGGCGCGCCCTGGTACACATCGGGAATCCACATGTGAAAAGGAACCACACCCAGCTTGAAAGCCAGACCGGCCACGACAAAGACCAGGCCAAACACGAGCACCTGGTGGCGCACCTGGCCCGACACAATCGCCTTGAACACCGCGTTGATGTCGAGCGAACCGGTGGCGCCGTACATCATGGACATGCCGTAAAGCAAAAAGCCCGAAGCCATGGCACCCAGCACAAAGTACTTCATGGCCGCCTCAATCGCACCAGCGTGGTCACGGCGCAAGGCCACGAGCGCGTAGCTCGACAAGGTGAGCAACTCAAGCCCCATGTAGATGACCAGGAAGTTGTTGCCCGAGATCATGATGAACATGCCCAAGAGCGCAAACATGCCCAGGGTAAAGAGTTCGCCGCCGCGCAGCATGTCGCGCGAAGCCGAATAGGGACGACCATAGACCAGCGTCACCATCACGGCCACGGTGGCAAAGCATTTGAGCCAACCGGCCATGGTGTCGGCCACCACCATATTGCCAAAGCCGTAGACCGTGAGGCCCGTGCTGGCGTAAAAGCCTTCAAGTGCCGCCACGACGGCCAGCGTGGCCATGGTGAAGGTGAAGGTCAGGCCGCGCAAGGGGCTTTGGGGGCGCAAGTCCACCAAGGCAATGACGCAGGCCATCACCAACAGCAGCGCTTCAGGAAATACCGCAATCCAACTGATCTGGTCCATATGTTTCGTTTCTCAAGTCAGCAGGTATTAGTTCAGCTTGGACACCGCAACGTGCCTCAGCAATTCGGTCACCGATGCGTCCATCACATCGGTGAAAGGTTTGGGGTTCACACCCATGTAGAGCACAGCCACGGCCAGCAAGGCCAGCATCAGGAACTCGCGGGCATTGATGTCGGAGAGTTCTTTGACGTGGTCGTTGGCCACCGGGCCCAGGTACACGCGCTTGAACATCCACAGCGTGTAAGCCGCGCCAAAAATCAGCGCGCTGGCGGCGGCAAAGCCGATCCAGAAGTTGTATTTGACTGCGGCCAGAATGACCATCCACTCGCCCACAAAACCAGCGGTGCCCGGCAAGCCGCAATTGGCCATGGCAAACAGCAGAGAAAACGCCGCGAACTTGGGCATGGTGTTGACCACGCCGCCGTAGCTTGCAATTTCGCGGGAATGCACCCGGTCGTATAGCACGCCGATGGACAGGAACATGGCCGCCGAGACAAAGCCGTGGGCAATCATTTGCACCACACCGCCCGAGACGCCCAGATCAATAAAGATGAAGAAGCCCAGGGTGACAAAACCCATGTGCGCCACCGATGAATAAGCCACGAGCTTTTTCATGTCCTGCTGCACCAGCGCCACCAGACCGACGTAGACCACCGCAATCAGCGACAGGGCAATCATCAGCCAGGCCCACTCGTGCGCGGCATCCGGCGCAATCGGCAGCGAGAAGCGCAAAAAGCCGTAAGCGCCGAGCTTGAGCATGATGGCCGCCAGCACCGCAGACCCGCCGGTAGGCGCTTCCACGTGCACGTCAGGCAGCCAAGTGTGTACCGGCCACATGGGCACTTTGACGGCAAAGGCAGCAAAGAAGGCAAAGAACAATCCGGTCTGCTCGCCCCGGCTTAAGGGCAGCGCGTGCCAGGCGGCAATGTCAAAACTGCCACCCGACTGGATGTAAAGGTAAATCAGGGCCACCAGCGTCAGCAACGAGCCAAGCAAGGTGTACAAAAAGAACTTGAAGGCCGCGTAAATCTTGTTCGGACCGCCCCAGATGCCGATGATCAGGTACATCGGAATCAGCGTAGCCTCGAAGAACACGTAAAACAGCAGGCCGTCCAGCGCACTGAAAACGCCAATCATCAGGCCCGACAAGATCAGAAAGGCCGCCATGTACTGGTTGACCTTGCGGGTAATCACTTCCCAGCCCGCAATCACCACGATCACGTTGATAAACGCGGTCAGCAGTACAAACCAGAAGGAAATGCCGTCCACGCCGAGGTGGTAGTTGACATTGAAACGCTGGATCCAGGAGGCGTTCTCGACAAACTGCATCTCGGCGGTACCGAGCTGAAAGCCCGCGTACAGCGGCAGGGTCACCAAAAAGCTGGCAACCGCACCCACCAGGGCAAACCAGCGCACCGCCGTGGCCTGGTCATCGCGCCCCAGGGCGAGCAAGACGACGCCAAAAGCAATCGGCATCCAAATAGCAAGGCTCAACAATCCCATTTTTCTTATTCCTTACTTATTGAGCCAAACGAAATACGTCATGAGCACAAAAATACCCAGGATCATGGCCAGCGCATAGTGGTACAGGTAGCCCGACTGCAGCTGACGCACGCGTCCAGAAATCCA
>CANCJD010000099.1 GCA_947378275.1 Comamonadaceae bacterium | reverse complement strand
GTGTCGGTTTCGGTAAACGGAACCCCAAAGCGCACGCTCGCACCCATGGTTTCCAAAGAGTAGCTGTTCAGGTCCACATAGGGCTTGGTGGTGCGCTGGTAAACGTCGATGGTGCGCGACACGCCGTCATCGGTGAAATACGGGTTGGTAGTGTTGAACACCACGGTACGGTTCAATTTACTGGTGTTGAGCTCCACGCCCAGCGAATTACCCGAACCAAAGGCATTGTCCTGTTTAAATCCGAGCTGCAAGCCCAGGCCATCGGCGCTGGACACGCCAGCTCCCAAACTCAGGCTCCCAGTGGGCTTCTCAGACACCGTGACGGTCAAATCCACCTGGTCGGGGAAACCGGCCACCTCCTGGGTGTCAATGGACACGTCCTTGAAATACCCCAGACGGTCTACCCGGTTGCGCGACTGGTGGATCTTGTCGCCGTCGTACCAGGCGGCTTCCAACTGGCGAAACTCGCGCCGGATCACTTCGTCGCGCGTGCGGTCGTTGCCCGCCACGTTGATACGGCGCACATAGACGCGGCGCGATGGATCAGCGCGCAGCGTCACTTCCACCCGGTTGGTCTTGCGGTCCAGGCTGGTGACGGGCTCCACTTGCGCAAACGCAAAGCCGAAATTGGCATAGAAATCCGTAAACGCCTTGGTGGTTTGGGCGACTTCGTTGGCGTTGTAGGGCTCGCCCACCTGGATGGCCACCAGCGACTGGAACTCCGCTTCTTTGTCCAAAAAGTTGCCCGCCAGCTTGACTTTGGAGACGACAAATCGCTCGCCCTCGCTCACGTTGATGGTGATGCTGATGTCTTGCTTGTTGGGCGAAATGACGACCTGGGTTGAGTCAACGGCAAATTCGAGATAACCGCGCGACAGGTAGTAGGAGCGCAGCGTCTCCACATCGGCGTTGAGCTTGCTGCGCACATAGCGGTCGGACTTGGTGTACCAGCTCAGCCAGCCGCCGGAATCGGAGTCAAACAAGCCCAACAAAGTGCTTTCAGAAAAAGCCTTATTGCCCACGATACGGATATCTTTGATCTTGGCTGTATCTCCCTCGCTGACCGCAAAACTCAGGTTCACGCGATTGCGTTCAATGGGAGTGACAGTGGTAACGACTTCTGCGGCATACATGCTGCGGTTGATGTACTGGCGCTTGAGTTCTTGCTCGGCCTTGTCGGCCAGGGCCTTGTCAAACGGCCGGCCATCGGCCAGACCAATGTCCTTGAGCGCCTTGACCAGCACGTCTTTGTCAAATTCTTTGGTGCCGGTAAAGCTCACCTCCGCCACAGTGGGGCGCTCTTGCACCACGACGATCAGCACTTTGTCCTGCACATCAATACGTACGTCGTTGAACAAACCCAGGCCAAATAGGGCGCGGATGGAAGCACCGGCCTTGTCGTCGCTGTAGGTGTCGCCAATGCGCACCGGGATGGAGCCAAACACGGTGCCGGCCTCGACCCGTTGCAGGCCTTCGACACGGATGTCTTCCACCGTGAACGGCGTCACCGCCCAGGCGGCGTGCGCCAGCGACAAGGCCAAGACGGCGGCAATCAGGCGGAAGAAGTGCATAAACGCGAGGGGCATGGTGAAAACTCGATTGACAAGGCGCAAATTCAAAATCAGCTGTGCTTCCCAAGACTGGCGTTTGGCAGCGAGTGCCATCATAACGAGGCCGGGGCCAGACGCTGCACCAGGGCTTGCGCAAGCTGGCGGGCTTGGCTGTCGACTGCCAGCAGATCCGCCAGCGATCCCGGTGCGTCAGGAAGATAACCCGCCAGGCACTCGGTATTGACTGCATGAATCTGGTCAAAACGAATGCGGCGGTCCAAAAATGCGGCCACGGCCACTTCGTTGGCTGCGTTCAACACCGCCGTGGTTCCGGGCGGCGCAGCCAGCACGTCCCAGGCCAGTTGCAGACCCGGAAAGCGCGCGGCGTGGCCCTGCGTGGCAATGGGCTCAAAACTGAGTGCCGCCATGGTGGAAAAATCCAGCGCACTGGCGCCGCTGGTGCGCCGCGTGGGCCAAGACAGGCCGTAGCCGATGGGCCCGCGCATATCGGGCGTGCCCAGTTGCGCCACCACCGAGTGGTCCACGAACTGCACCATGGAGTGCACCACGCTTTGCGGGTGGATGATGACTTCAATCGCCGAAGGCGCCACGCCAAACAGGAACTTGGCCTCGATCACCTCCAGCGCCTTGTTCATCATGGTGGCCGAATCGACCGAGATCTTGCGGCCCATGACCCAATTCGGATGGGCGCAAGCTTCTTCCGGGCTGATGGAGGCAAATGTGGCCGGGTCGCGGGTACGAAACGGGCCGCCGGATGCGGTCAGGATGATTTTGTGGATGACTTCGGGCCAGCTACCCGGATCTTCGGGCAGCGACTGGAAGATGGCTGAATGCTCGCTGTCGATGGGCAACAAGGTGGCGCCACCCCGACGCACCGCGTCCATGAAAAACGCGCCACCCACTACCAGTGCTTCCTTATTGGCCAGCAGCAAACGCTTGCCTGCCAGTGCCGCCGCAATGCACGAGGCCAAACCGGCGGCGCCCACGATGGCGGCCATCACGGTGTTTACGTCCTCATGCGCCGCAATCAGTTCCAGTGCCTCAGCACCCCACAGCACTTCGGTAGGCAAACCCAGATCGGCCAAGATGCGCTTGAGCTCGCGCCCGTGCCACTCGCTCACCATCACCGCAAAACGAGGGCGAAATTGCACGCACTGGGCGGTCATCAATTCAAGTTTGCTGTGGGCGCTGAGCGCAAACACTTCGTAGCGCTCCGGGTGGCGCTGCATGACGTCCAAGGTATTGACGCCAATAGAGCCCGTAGAGCCCAGGACGCTGACGCGTTGGATGGCAGAGTTCATGGTCAGGCTTAGGCTACAAGGTACATAACAACATGGCCAAAGGCAAGACCGGCAAGAGCGCGTCAATGCGATCGAGCACACCACCGTGACCAGGGAGCAAGACGCCGCTGTCTTTGACCCCGGCGGCGCGCTTGAACAATGACTCCAGCAAGTCGCCCACCACACCCATGGTGGTCAGAAAAACCACTGAAACGGCCAAAAATAAGGGATTCACACTGCCCAAGCGGCTGTACAAACTGCCGCCTGTCGCCAGACCGGCCACGTCGAGCGCGCGCCAGGCAAAAGCCATGCACACCACGCCCACCATGGCGCCTGCCACGCCTTCCCATGTTTTGCCAGGGCTAATGCCAGGCGCGAGCTTTTGCCTGAAAAACCGCCCGCCCAGGGCCCGCCCGGAGAAATAAGCAGCCACGTCCGCCACCCACACCAGCAGCAAAACCGAGAACAGAAAATCAACACCCACCAGCCGCGCCTGCACCAAAGCCAGCCAGGCGGCACATAACAGCGCCACGCCCCCAAACCATCGCAAAATCACAGGCTGCGGCAACCAGGCCGCCACGCCCGCACGCAAAAGCCACAGTGCCAGCCCCACCCAGGCCGCACCCGCCAGAAACCAAACCCAGGGCAAGGCGCTAGCCGTCAGACCGCTGAACCAGAGTGCGCCGCATAGGCTGGCACACAGCGCCGCCGTCGCCAAGGACGCCGCAGGAGCGAGCCCGTTCAAACGCGCCCACTCCCAGCCGCCCGCGCCCATTAAAAGCGAGGTCAGAACGACAAAACCCAGGGGATTGGTGGCCAGCACCGCTGGCACCAGCAATGCCAGCAGAACGAGGGCCGTAAGAATTCTTTGCTTAAGCATGGCGTGCATGCGGCCCCCGCACGGCGGGATCAAGCGAAGACATCAAGGACAGAACGGCGTGTGACATAGCGGAGCAAAGCCGCTAGACCGCCATGATGTCCTGCTCTTTGGCCGCCACTAGGCGGTCAACTTCCACGATGTAGCGGTCTGTGAGCTTCTGGATGTCGGCCTCAGAGCGCTTTTGCTCGTCTTCGGACACCAGTTTGTCTTTTTCCAGCTTTTTGACGGCTTCGTTGGCATCACGGCGCAGACTGCGCACCGCCACTTTGGCGCCCTCGCCTTCGCTGCGAACCACCTTGGTCAGTTCGCGGCGGCGCTCTTCGGTCATCACCGGCATGGGCACGCGGATCAGATCACCCATGCTCGAAGGATTGAGGCCCAGGTCACTTTCGCGGATGGCTTTTTCAATCTTCGCGCCCATGTTCTTTTCCCAGGGCTGGATGCCCACGGTACGCGAATCAATCAGCGACAGGTTGGCCACCTGGCTCAAAGGCACCATGGAGCCGTAGTAGTCCACATGCACGTTATCAAGCAGCGCGGGGTTGGCGCGGCCGGTACGAACCTTACCCAGATTGTTCTTGAATGCGGCGATGGATTGTTCCATCTTGGTTTCGACGTTGCTTCTGATTTCCTGGATAGCCATGGCGTTCACTCCAAACGGTCAAACATGCACCAAGGTGCCTTCGTCTTCGCCCATCACCACCCGCTTGAGGGCGCCGTGTTTGAAGATCGAGAACACCTTGATCGGCAGCTTCTGGTCGCGGCACAGCGCAAAGGCAGCGGCGTCCATGATGCCCAAATTTTGCTGCATCGCGCTGTCAAAAGTCAGCGAGGTGTAGCGCTTTGCGGCCGGAACCTTCTTGGGATCGGCGTCGTAAACGCCATCCACCTTGGTGGCCTTAAGCACAATTTGCGCCCCTATTTCCGCACCACGCAACGCCGCAGCGGTGTCGGTGGTGAAAAACGGGTTACCCGTGCCGGCCGCGAAAATAACGACTTTGCCTTCTTCGAGGTATTGCAAGGCCTTGGGGCGCACATAGGGCTCGACCACCTGCTCAATGGCGATGGCAGACATCACGCGCGCGGTCAGACCGGCCTTGTTCATGGTGTCACCCAGCGCCAAGGCGTTCATCACCGTGGCCAGCATGCCCATGTAGTCGGCCGTTGCGCGGTCCATGCCCACCGAGCCACCCGCCACGCCGCGAAAGATATTGCCTCCACCAATGACCACCGCCACTTCGACACCCAGACGGGTGATCTCGGCAATTTCATCCACCATACGCACGATGGTGTCGCGGTTGATACCGAACTGGTCATCCCCCATCAAGGCCTCACCCGACAGCTTCAACAAAATTCGACTGTAGGCGGGCTTGGCAGTGGTCATATGAGGCTCCATCGGATATTTGGGAGGTCCGAGCGCCAGAATCGGCACCCGGAGGGCACGTCTTGCAACGCGCAGGGCTTAGCCAGCCTTGGCAGCAGCGATCTGGGCAGCCACTTCGGCCACGAAGTCGTCAACCTTCTTCTCAATGCCCTCACCCACCACGTACAAAGTAAAACCCTGCACTTTGGTGGCTTTTTCCTTGAGCATCTGTTCCACAGTCTGCTTGTCATTTTTGACAAAAGACTGGTTGAACAAAGACACCTCTTTGAGGTATTTCTGCACGCCGCCTTCGATGCGCTTGGTCACGATTTCTGGTGACTGCACGGGTTTGCCAGCAGCCACGGCCACCGCTGCGTCCTCGGCTGCCTTGGCAGCGGCCACCGAACGCTCGCGCGCCACCAGTTCGGCGGGCACTTCAGCGCTGGACAAGGACACGGGTTTCATGGCGGCCACATGCATGGCCACGTCTTTGGCAGCTACTTCATCACCGTCAAACTCCACCAGCACGCCGATGCGCGTACCGTGCAAGTAAGACGCCACTTTGGCACCCGAGCCGCAGCGCTTGAAGCGGCGGAAAGTCATGTTTTCGCCGATCTTGCCGATCAGGCCCTTGCGCACGTCTTCGAGCGTGGGGCCGAATCCGTCTTGCGTGTAAGCCAACGCGCCCAGAGCAGCGACATCAACGGGGTTGTGCTCAGCCACCAAAGCGGCAGCGGCATTGGCCAAACCCAGGAAGCTGTCGTTCTTGGTGACAAAGTCGGTCTCGCAGTTGACTTCGAGCATGGCGCTGGCAGCGCCAGCGTTGGCGATGGTAATCACGCCTTCAGCGGTCACGCGGGCTGCGGCTTTACCGGCCTTGCTACCGAGTTTGACGCGCAACAGTTCTTCCGCTTTGACCATGTCGCCTTCGGCTTCGGTCAGTGCTTTTTTACATTCCATCATGGGGGCGTCGGTCTTGCCGCGCAATTCGGCGACCATGCTTGCGGTGATTGCAGCCATTTCTCAGTACTCCGTATCAGTTCAATTGATCAATAAAAATTAAAAAAAAGGGGCTAGCAAGCCCCCTTTTGAGGCACAAACAGGGCTTAGGCAGCCGCGTCGACCTCAACGAATTCGTCTTCGCCTTGGTCTACCACGGCCTTGACCAAATCGTCCACTGCGTTGGCACGGCCTTCGAGCACTGCGTCAGCGATGCCGCGTGCGTACAAGGTCACGGCTTTGGACGAGTCGTCATTGCCAGGGATCACGTAGTCGATACCTTCGGGCGAGTGGTTAGAGTCCACGACACCGATCAAGGGAATACCCAGTTTGCGGGCTTCGGCGATGGCAATCTTGTGGTAACCCACGTCGATCACGAAAATCGCGTCAGGCAAAGTGACCATGTCTTGGATGCCGCCGATGTCTTTTTCAAGCTTGGCCAGTTCGCGGGCGAACATCAGCTGCTCTTTCTTGCTCATGGCGTCGAGTCCAGCTTCTTGCTGGATCTTCATGTCCTTGAGACGTTTGATCGAGGTTTTGACCGTCTTGAAGTTGGTCAGCATGCCGCCGAGCCAACGCTGGTCCACAAAAGGCACGCCAGCGCGCTGGGCTTCCGCTGCGACGGTTTCGCGTGCTTGGCGCTTGGTGCCGACCATCAAAATAGTGCCGCGCTTGGCCGAGAGTTGGCGCACAAACTTGGCTGCGTCCTGGAACATCGGGAGCGATTTTTCCAGATTGATAATGTGAATTTTGTTGCGGTGACCGAAGATGAACGGTGCCATCTTGGGGTTCCAGAAGCGGGTTTGGTGTCCAAAATGGACGCCGGCTTCCAACATTTCGCGCATAGTGACTGACATATAAAAACTCCGAAGGTTAGGTCTTAAAGCCGTTCCGCTTATTCCCGGCCCGGCTTGTGCGGATCGGAGAACACCTTGGTGGGAACGGTTTGCGAATGAATTGCCAAAAACGCTGCAGCGCAACGAGACCAGCAAAGCCAGTCGAGTTTACACCAGAACGATGACCCTAAGGCCCGGGCAACCGAGCCTTAGGGTCGAGAAAAGCCTCAGCCTGCCGTCGTTTCCTCAGGCTTGGCTCGGCCTTCGCGCTTGGGCAAGGGTTGGATATCGAGCAGCACTTCGGTCTTGGACTCGTCCTTGTCGTCCAGATCGACCGTGAGGCGCCCGCCGTCGGTCAGGCGGCCAAACAGCAGTTCGTCGGCCAGGGCACGGCGAATCGTGTCCTGAATCAGGCGCTGCATGGGGCGCGCGCCCATGAGGGGATCGAAACCTTTTTTCGCCAGGTGCTTGCGCAGCTTGTCGGTAAAGGTGACGTCCACTTTCTTCTCGGCGAGCTGGGTTTCGAGCTGGAGCAGGAA
>CANCJD010000098.1 GCA_947378275.1 Comamonadaceae bacterium | reverse complement strand
CTGGCCTCTTCTTTGGCCAGTGCGCCAATGAGCTTGCCAAACTTGCGCAGCGTGGCGCCCTGGTTGCCCAATATCTTGCGGCCCAACAAATCCAGCGACTGGATAGTGTTGGTGCCCTCATAAATCATGTTGATGCGGGCGTCGCGCACAAACTGCTCCATGCCCCATTCCTTGATAAAGCCGTGGCCGCCAAACACCTGCAGGCAGGCCGAGGTGGCGGTCCAGCCGTTGTCGGTGATGAAGGCTTTGACGATGGGCGTGAGCATGGCCAGCAGTTCACCGGCGTCTTTGCGCACTTGTTCGTCGGGGTGGCTGTGCTCTTGTTCGAGCAGCATGGCGCAGTAACCCTGCAAGGCACGACCACCTTCGGCGTAGGCGCGTGCCGTGAGCAGCATCTTGCGCACATCGGGGTGGACGATGATGGGGTCGGCCGCCTTGTCCTTGGCCTTGACGCCCGAGAGCGAACGCATCTGGATGCGGTCCTTGGCGTAAATCAAGGCGTTTTGGTAAGCCACTTCGGTCAGACCCAAAGACTGGTTGCCCACGCCCAAGCGGGCGGCATTCATCATCACGAACATGCCGTTCATGCCTTTGTTGGGCGCACCCACCATGGTGCCCACGGCGCCGTCGAGCACCATCTGGCAAGTGGCGTTGGCCTTGATGCCCATTTTGTGTTCCAGGCCGCCGCAGTAAATGCCGTTGCGTTCGCCCAGACTGCCGTCGGCATTGACCAAAAACTTGGGCACCACAAACAGGCTCACGCCCTTGATGCCAGGAGGCGCGTCGGTCAGGCGCGCGAGCACCAGATGGACGATGTTGTCGCTCATGTCGTGCTCACCGGCGCTGATGAATATCTTGTTGCCGGTAATGCGGTACGTGCCGTCCGGCTGCAACTCGGCCTTGGTGCGCATAAGGCCCAGGTCGGTGCCGCAATGGGGCTCGGTCAGGCACATGGTGCCGGTCCATTGGCCACTGGTCATCTTGTGCAGGTAGGTGGCTTTTTGTTCATCGGTGCCGTGGGCGGCCAGCGAGGCGTAGGCGCCGTGCGTGAGGCCGGGATACATGGTCCAGGCCTGGTTGGCACTGTTGAGCATCTCGTAGAACATTTGGTTAACGATAAGGGGCAGGCCCTGGCCGCCATAGGCCGGGTCGCAGCCCAGAGCTGCCCAGCCGCCTTCGACATACTGCGCATAAGCCTCTTTAAAACCCTTGGGCGTAGTGACGCTGTGGGTCTTAGTGTCTAGCGCGCAGCCTTCGGCGTCGCCGCTGATGTTCAGGGGAAACAGCACCTCGGTGGCGAACTTGCCGCCTTCTTCGAGCACCGCATTGATGGTCTCGGCGTCCATGTCGGCGTGCTTGGGGATGTGCTTGAGGTCGTCAACGATGTGGAGCAACTCGTGCATCACAAACTGCATGTCACGCAAAGGCGGGGTATAGCTGGGCATGAGGAAAGCTCCTTAAATCAAAAAAACAGGGAAAACTAGGAAGAAATTTCTGCAACACCGGGCACGCCGTAGCGGGCCAGGATGTCGTCAAAACCCCGGTTGGCACGCGCCAGCGAGCCGGGGTTGTTCAAAAAGCGGGCCTCGTAATGCAAGGCCAAAATCAAGGCGTGGATCTCGAAAGCCACTTGCTGCTCGTCCGCGTCAGGCATGAGATGGCCGCATTGCTTGGCCAGCACGACGGCGCGGTACAAGGCCTGCAGCCAAGTTTGCACCGAATTGGCCAGCGCCTCACGCACCGGGCCAGGCCGGTCGTCAAACTCCACGGCGCCACTGATAAAAATGCAGCCCGATTCGATCTCTACGGCCACGCGCTTCATCCAGTTGTCAAACAAGGCCCGCACGCGGGGCAAGCCCTGGGACGCCTTCATTGCCGGGTAAAAGACCTCTTGTTCAAAACTGGCGAAATACTCGCGGATCACCGAAATCTGCAGCTCTTCGCGCGAACCAAAGTGGGCAAAGACGCCCGACTTGCTCATGTGCATGCGCTCGGCCAGATGGCCGATGCTCAGGCCTTCCAAGCCGAACTGGGTGCTCATGCTGACTGCCGCCTGCACGATGGCCTGTTTGGTCTGCTGGCCTTTGAGCATGGCGCGGCCGCTGGGGCGCTCGGTTTCGGCTACCGGGTTTAAGTCTTCAGTAAAAGCAGGCAGGGACATCAGGGCGCAGGCATAAAAATAGTACGGTCGTGCTATTTTGCACCATTTATGGCCCGGCACCTGCGTTGAATGGAGCCAACGTGACGCCTTGCTGCGATGGTCGCTGCGTCTACGACGAACGGATCATGGTGCCAAAGGCCTGGTCGGTCAGGATTTCAAGCAGCAGCACATGGGGCACGCGGCCGTCCACGATGTGCACCGCCTTGACGCCGCTCTTGGCTGCGTCCAGCGCACCGCTGATCTTGGGCAGCATGCCGCCCGAGATGGTGCCGTCGGCAAACAAGGCGTCAATCTGGCGCGCGCTCAGCTCGGTGAGCAGCTCGCCCGACTTGTTGAGCACGCCGCTGATATTGGTCAGCATCAAGAGCTTTTCGGCCTGCAGCACGGTGGCGAGCTTGGCGGCAACCACGTCGGCGTTGATGTTGTAGCTCTCGTTGTTTTCGCCAAAGCCAATGGGACTGATAACCGGAATAAAAGCGTCGTCCTGCAAGGCTTTGACCACGCTGGGGTCGACGCTGACGATGTCGCCCACCTGGCCCACGTCGTACTCAATGCTGGGGTCGGCGCTGTCGAGCATTTTGAGCTTTTGCGCACGGATCATGGCACCGTCGCGCCCGGTCAGGCCCACGGCCTTGCCGCCGGCCTGGTTGATCAAGCCCACGATGTCTTGCTGCACTTCGCCGCCCAGCACCCATTCGACCACTTCCATGGTCTCGGCGTCGGTCACGCGCATGCCCTGGATGAAGTTGCCGGTCTTGCCCAGGCGCTTGAGGGCGTTCTCGATCTGCGGGCCGCCGCCGTGCACCACCACAGGGTTGATGCCTACGAGCTTGAGCAGCACCACGTCTTGCGCAAACGCCGCTTGCAGGGCGGGGTCGGTCATGGCGTTGCCGCCGTACTTGATGACCATGGTTTTGCCATGGAACTTGCGGATGTAAGGCAGGGCCTGGGCCAGGATGTCGGCTTTGTCGTGCGGGCTGAGAGTGGTCATGGTGGGGTCTTGGAAAGCGCCAGATGCGCCTGAGTGCAAATAGCGCGATTATTCACGCAAGGGCGGGGGCCGGAAAACCTTGCACGCATTGCGCCAACACGGTGCGAAGTGCGGCGTCGTCGTTGGCGGATGCCGCCGCGCGCAAGGTCTGCAAGTGTCCGTCAAGCACTGGCCAGGGCAAACAGACCTCTTGCGCCTTCATGATGCGCGGGTGGGCGGTGGGCTCGGGGTTGTCGCCAATCAGCAACTCCTCAAAGAGCTTTTCGCCCGGGCGCAGGCCGGTGATTTCAATTGCAATATCGCCGTCCGGGTGCGCAGCGTCGCGCACCGATAGGCCGGAGAGTTGCACCATGCGCCGCGCCAGGTCCACGATTCGGACCGGCTCGCCCATGTCGAGCACAAACACATCGCCACCCTGCCCCATGGCACCAGCCTGCAGCACCAGTTGGGCCGCCTCTGGAATGGTCATGAAGTAGCGCGTAACGTCCGCGTGGGTCACGGTAAGCGGGCCGCCACTGGCCAACTGCTGGCGAAACAGCGGCACTACGCTGCCGCTGGACCCCAGCACGTTGCCAAAGCGCACCATGGAAAAACAGGTGGCACCAGACTGCGCCGCCAGCGCCTGCAACACCAGCTCGGCCATGCGCTTGGTGGCCCCCATCACGTTGGTGGGGCGCACTGCCTTGTCGGTGCTGACCAGCACAAAGCGCTGCACGCCACTGGCCAGCGCGGCCTGCGCCATGTTCCAGGTGCCGAACACGTTGTTGAGCACGCCTTCGCCCGCGTTGCCTTCGACCAAGGGCACGTGCTTGTAGGCTGCCGCGTGGTAAATCGTGCTGGGGCGGTAATCCATGCACACCGTGCGCATGCGGTCGGCATGCACCACGCTACCCAAAAGCGGCGTAAGCAAAACGCCCAATGATTGGTGCTGGCACAGGGCTTCGAGCTCCTGGTGAATCAGATACAAACCAAATTCATTGTGGTCAAGCAGCACCAATTGGCGCGGGCGGTGCAACACGATGCTGCGGCATAACTCTGAACCGATGCTGCCACCGGCACCGGTGACCAGCACCACCTTGCCCGCCAGATCGCGCGCCAGCAGCTCAGGCTGCGGCGGCACCGGATCGCGCCCGAGCAGGTCTTCAATATCAAGCTCCCGAAAATCCTGTACCGTGACCCGTCCCGTGGCCAGATCCGCCATGCTGGGCAAGGTGCGCACATGTACCGGCAAGGCATTGAGCGACTGAATAATGGCCAGGCGACGCTGGCGCGAGGCGCTGGGCATGGCCAGCAATATGTCGGTGATGCCCTCTTCCAGGACGCGCTGATGCACGTGGGCCGCAGCGCTGACCATGACGCCGTTGATGCTGCGCCCGACCTTGGCCGGGTCGTCATCCACAAAACCGACTAATTTAAATTGACTCGACACCGCGATTGCAACAGCAGTCTGGACGCCTGCGGTTCCTGCACCAAATATCAGTAACCGCTTTGTAGCTTTGTCGCCGTGATCTCTTACTAACCCGGCTAACCAAAATCGGGCAAACGCACGACTTGCACCGACCAATGTCAAAAATACTAACGGTTGCAATATACCGACACTGCGTGGAACCATTTCCCACTGGGTCGAAAACAATAACACGGACAAAACCAGTGTGTGCAACGCAATTGCTTTTGCAGTGGCAACCAGTGCGGCCTGGCCTGTGTAGCGAAAAATGGCGCGGTACAAGCCCAATCGTAAAAAAATGGGAATGGCGATCAGTGGCGCTATCAGATAAATGCGCGCCTGAATAGCCGTGGGCACATGCAGGGTATCTAGGCGGAGTGAGAACGCAATCCAGGTTGCCAGCAATGAAAGTAGCACGTCGCTTCCCATGACGGTCAGACGTTTGCGGCCGCGGGACCAAGCGAGTACTTCAAATCGCATAACTACCAAGCTACAAAAAACCGCCTACGCGCAATCATTGCGCGGTTAGGCGGCTTTGTAAAGGAGCAAAGGGGTGGAAAGTTACTCGGATTTAACCGCAAAGGCTTCTTTACTCTGACCTTGGGCTACCAATGCTGAAAGCCATTTTGGCATCAGTCCACGCCCTGACCAAGCTTCACCATTCGGACCACGGAACTTGGCCGCCACTGGGGTACCTGTTTTGCGCGGTGTTTTGGCAACTTTGTTTGCGCCGACTTTTGCTTTAGCAGGGCGACCAGCCTTGCCTGCTTTTACGCCCTTGGGAGCCTGCAAATCCTTGACTGTAATACCGAAGGCTTGCATCTTGCTCATGATTTCTTTGACCGTCGCATGAAAATCTTTGGCCTTGATCTCGTTGGCCTGCTTTTGCAGCTTTTCGATTTGGGATTGGATATCTAACAAGTTGGTCATAGGAAAACTCCACTATTAGGAAAAAATGTAATTGTAATACGAAATCTTATTAATGTGTGACATTGTCTCGACGCAAAACCCGCGCCAGTGTCAGTAAAAGTATGTAAAGGTCGAAACTGAGCGATTGCCTGCGACTGTATTCAACGTCCAATGCAACTTTGGCTGGAACCGAAATGGTATCGCGGCCATTGACCTGCGCCCAACCGGTAAGGCCAGGCACTAAGTTGTGAACACCATGCTCGGTGCGCAGAGCAATCAAGTCTTGCTGATTAAACAGTGCCGGGCGCGGGCCTACAAAACTCATATCGCCTAACAGAATGCTCCACAGCTGCGGCAACTCGTCCAAACTGCACTTGCGCAGAAAGGAACCGATGGGCGTTAGATGTGAATGGGCATCGATCAGCAGATGCGTGGCCACCGCAGGCGTACCCATACGCATGCTGCGGAACTTCGGCATTTTGAAAACTACGTTGTTACGGCCAACGCGGTCAGACCAATACAAGGCGGGCCCTTTGGAAGTTAAGCGTACAGCCACTCCCACCAGCAACACCGGCACAAACAAAACGAGTGCAACTAGACAGCCAAAAGAAAAATCAAATACTCTTTTCATAAGTCACACAATCACCGCGGTGAGCGCCCGTAAAAGTCGAACTTGCAGTGTCGGGGCCATATTTCGCACCATCCTGGATTGATAGAAGTTCAGACACCCACCCTTCACATAAATAGTAATTTCGCAGCGATTCAGGAACAGGCAAGTAAAAATTATCCAAAAAATCAGGAGGGATCTCTGGATTGCTTCTGTTGATAACACAAATTCGCGATGGATCGTAAAGATTACTATCCAAAATATACGTGTTGGTTGTGATGAGCTTCTTTCCCGCCAGCATTGTTTCGATCGTTCGCATGGTGTACCCACGCTGAAGTGGATGCTCTACATCCAGTACGGCCCTAGAGATTCCGACGACGCGCGACACATCGGCAGGAGACATAGATTGGGTTGAAAGCGTACCTTTCGGGGCTACCCATAGAGTCCAGTCCAAAAGCCTTCGCATAAAAAGCATGATGGGGCTCTGAAAGTAGCCAAAGACAAAGTTCCTAGACATGGGCCCACAACGCTGCCGCAATTTGTGAATGACGCGATGACGGTCTGAATGGATGGTCCCGATAAAACACCAATCAAACGACGCCAGCGCGGCAGTTTCGTGCATTTCAGAAAGGTTACGGCCAAATAAGGGCCTGTAAGTCCAGCCGAACGTCTTCGCATCCAAAGGATCAAAAGTCGCCACCGAATCAAAGGCCTCTAATATTTTAGAAACGCCTTTGACATTCTCCAAACCGTCCCAAAGGTAAAGCCCCATACTAGCCGAGGGAAAGGTTGCACGCAATTTGACGGCGATGCGCTGCGACAAGCCCTCACCTTTTATCACCAAAATGTGGGATACCGGAGTCGAATCAAGCTGACGCAATCGATTTAGAAACCAGCCCTCGGAACAACGAAGCGTAATCGAAGGAAGCAACCGCAGGGCGAGTTTGTACCAAGTCGCGCTGCTAGCTCGATCGTCCCACCAAGTTACGGCGTAACCCATTGAGCGCAGAGTCTCTGAAATGGTGAGGTGATATGAGAAAGTCTGCGGTGAAATGAGCAAAACATGCCCGCGAGGTGTGCGTTGCGACTTCATCATTGGGCTAACAAGTGACGCAACGGTCAACCGCTTTAGCTGGAATTCCAACCACAAGTGAACCTGGCGCAACATCGCCTAAGACAACCGCATTTGCCCCCACCCGAGAGTAAGAGCCCAAAATAAGCGCTCCAATAATTTTGGCTCCTGCGCCAATCGTCACGCCGTCACCAACCTTGGGGCGCGAGGCCTCTTTGTAAGAAAAATCAAGTTCCTTCGCCCCCAATGTCACACCTTGAAAAATCGTGGCATTTTCACCAATCGACCATGCGCCTATCACCGTGCCCT
>CANCJD010000097.1 GCA_947378275.1 Comamonadaceae bacterium | reverse complement strand
GGACCTGCCCGACGAACTGATCAGCCAGCTTGCAGCCGGCGAAGTGGTGGAGCGCCCGGCCTCGGGGGTGCGCGAGCTGGTGGACAACGCGCTCGATGCCGGTGCCACCCAGATCACCGTGCGCCTGCTCGCCGGCGGCGTACGCCTGATTGCGGTGGAAGACGACGGCATGGGCATTTTGCCGGGCGAGTTGCCGATTGCATTTAAGCGCCACGCCACCAGCAAAATTGGCAATTTGCACGACTTGGAGTCGGTGGCCACCATGGGCTTTCGGGGCGAGGCGCTGGCCGCCATCAACTCGATTGCGGACTGCGCCATTTTGTCGCGCGCCAGCGGCCAAGCCGAAGCCTTTTTGCTCGACGGCCGCACCGGCGAACTGCGCCCGGTGGCGCGCGCCACCGGCACCACGGTGGAGGTCAAAGAGCTGTTTTACAGCACCCCGGCGCGCCGCAAATTTCTCAAAACCGACGCCACCGAGCTGGCGCACTGTATTGACGCCGTGCGCCGCCACGCCCTGGCCCGCCCGGACGTGGGCTTTGCCATCTGGCATGAAGGCAAAGTGGTCGAGCAGTGGCGCGCCTGCGGCACCGACCTGGACTTTTCTGCGCTACAAGAAGACGCCGAAACCAGCTCCGCCCTGCGCGCGCAACAGCTCGCCGCCCTGGACCGGCGCTTGGCCGACGTGCTGGGCGCCGACTTTTTGGCACGCTCGATTGCCGTGGACTGGCGCAGCCCGAGCGAGCGGCCCGATGGTTCGGGCGCATCCGGGCGCCAGGTGCGGGTGTGGGGCCGCGTCGGCATTCCCGACGCAGCCCGCGCCCGACCCGACCAGCAGTTTTGCTATGTGAACGGCCGGTTTGTGCGCGACAAGGTGCTCACCCACGCCGCCCGCAGCGCCTATGAAGACGTGCTGCACGGCCAGCGCCAGCCCATTTACGCCCTGTACCTGGACATGGACCCCACGCGCGTGGACGTGAACGTGCACCCCACCAAGATCGAGGTGCGCTTTCGTGACAGCCGCGAAGTGCACCAGGCGGTGCGCCACGCCACCGAAGACGCGCTGGCCGCGCCGCGTGCGCAGGCTCAGGGCGCCAACCCTGCGCAGCCCCAAAGCGACGACAGCGCCAACGAGCCGAGCGCCTTCGCCCCGCGCTGGACCAACGCGCTGCAGCCCACGTCAGCACAGCCCGCCAGCGCCCTGTATTCCAGCCAAAGCCCCATAGCCTTTCAAGCGCAAGAGGCGCTGCCCGGCCACCGCGTGAGCGACGTGGCCGCGCTGTGGCAGTTGCCCGTGGGTACTTCGGCGCAGCCGCTCGGCCAAGAAAACAACGGCCTTGGTGCCAGCCCAGCCGCCGCCCTGCCCCAAAGCGACTGGCCGCTCGGTCGCGCACTGGCACAACTCCAGGGCATTTACATCCTGGCCGAAAACGCCCAGGGCCTGGTGGTAGTAGACATGCACGCCGCCCATGAACGCATCGTCTACGAGCGGCTCAAGAACCAGTGGGCCAGCGCGGTGGAGGGCCCAAACACGCGCCGCCTGGCCAGCCAGCCCTTGCTGATACCTGCCACCTTTGCCTGCACCGACGCCGAGGCCGCCACGGCAGAAGCCCACGCCGACACCTTGCAAGCGCTGGGGCTGGAGATCAGCGCGTTTTCACCGCGCACCCTGGCGGTGCGCGCCGTGCCCACCACGCTGGCCCAAGGCGACGCGGTAGAACTGGCACGCAGCGTGCTGGCCGAACTTGAGCAAGTGGACGCCAGCACCGTGGTGCAGCGCGCCCACAACGAGCTGCTCGCCACCATGGCCTGCCATGGCGCGGTGCGCGCGAACCGGCGTCTGAACCTCGATGAAATGAATGCGCTGCTGCGCCAAATGGAACAAACCGAGCGCAGCGACCAGTGCAACCACGGCCGCCCCACCTGGCGCACGGTGTCGGTGGCAGATCTGGATAAATTGTTTTTGCGCGGGCGCTGAGCGCCGGCAGATTTTTCGCTTCCCATACGCTTGGCCTGCGCACGAGCGGCAGCACCATGCAGTCCAAATCCCAACCGTAAAATCCTGTCTCCATGCCCAGCCTCCCCGCGCGCCCCGCCTCAGCAACGTCAAGTGCCATACCCGTGCGCGCCGAAATCCGGGCGCTGTGGCTGCTGGCATGGCCGATCATGGTGGGGCAACTGGCCAATATCGGCATGTCGGTGGCGGATGTGGCGATGGCGGGCCATGCCTCTGCGCAAGACCTGGCCGGCGTGTCGCTGGGCGTGTCGGTCTGGAACATGGTCATCATCACGCTGATGGGCATCATGATGTCGGTCAGCCCCCTAGTGGCGCACCACGCGGGCGCCAAAGAGTTAGACCAGATTCCCCACGTCGTGCGCCAGGCGCTTTGGAAAGGCCTTTTTCTGGGGCTGATTGCGGCCGGCATTTTGCAAGCCAGCACGCTGATTTTTGACTTTATGGCGCTCGAACCTGTCACGCGCCAAGTAGCCGTGGGATTTGTGGAAATCACCAGTTTTGCGCTGCCTGCCTTTGCCGCCTACCGCGTGCTGTACGGCTACAGCGCCAGCCTGGGGCAAACCAAGCCCATGATGGTGGTGGCGCTGGGCGTGTTGCTGCTCAATATCTTTATTAACTGGCTGCTGGTGTTTGGCCATTGGGGCTTTGCGCCGCAAGGCGGCTTGGGCTGCGCCTGGTCCACTTTGCTGTGCGTGTGGGCCAACCTGGGCGGCTTGCTGTGGTGGATGCGCCGCAGCCCAGCGTTTGCCAGCACCTGGCCGCTGGCGCAGTGGGAATGGCCGCACTGGCCGAAGCTGCGCAGCCTGCTCAAAATTGGCCTGCCTATTGGGGTGACTTATTTTGCCGAAACCAGCGCCTTTGCCCTGATTGCCTTGCTGGTGGCGCGCTTTGGCAGCCACCAGGTGGCGGCGCACCAGATTGCGCTGAACTTCACCTCGCTCATCTTTATGGTGCCGCTGAGCCTGGGCGTGGCGGTGCTTACCCGCGTGGGCCACGCCCTGGGCGCGGGCGATCCGCGTGGCGCGCGCTTTCGGGCATGGGTGGGGGTTGGCCTGGGTCTGGGTTTTGCGCTGCTGTCGGCTGGCGGCATCGGCTTGCTGCGCGGGCCCATTGCCAGGCTGTACACCGACGACGCAGTGGTGGCCGCACTGGCTGCGCAGTTGCTGCTGCTGGCGGCGGCATTTCAGCTCTCGGACGCGGCGCAAGTGGTGACGGCAGGCGCCATTCGGGGCTACAAAATCACACGCGCGCCCATGTGGGTGCAGGTGCTGGCGTTTTGGGTGGTGTCACTGCCACTGGGTTATCTGTTGGGCATCGCGCCGCAGGTGGCGCCCGACTGGCTGCGCGCGCTGGCCTGGTTCCCAACGCATCCCCAACAGGCCGCCGGATTTTGGCTGGCGTTGGTGCTGGGCCTGACGGTGGCGGGCGCCGGGCTGCTGCTTTTGCTGCGCCACGTGGCGCGCGCCCACCTGGCCGACGCGCCCACGCCAACGTACGCGGCGCGCGTGGCCACACCGTGACTATGGCGCAGGAACTCCCCTTTTACATAGGCCTGGCCGGCCCCACGGCGGCGGGCAAAACCGCGGCCGCCCTGGCCATTGCGCAAGAACACGACTGCGAGATCATCAGCGTGGACTCTGCGCTGGTCTACCGGGGCATGGACATTGGCACGGCCAAACCCAGCGCCACTGAGTTGGCCGCCGTGCCGCACCACCTGATCAACATCCGCGACCCGCTGCAAGCCTATAGCGCGGCCGAATTTGTGGCCGACGCGCAAGCCCTGATCATCGACATCAGCGCGCGGGGCAAACTGCCCTTGCTGGTGGGCGGCACCATGCTGTATTTCAAGGCCCTGGCCGACGGTATGGACCCCATGCCCGCAGCCAACGCACAGGTGCGCGCCCAGATCGAGGGCGAGGCGCAAGAAAAGGGCTGGCCCGCGCTGCACGCTGAACTCGCGCAGGTGGACCCCACCACCGCCGCGCGCCTGGCCCCGGCGGACAGCCAGCGCATCCAGCGCGCGCTGGAAGTGTTTCGCATCAGCGGCCTGCCGTTGTCGCACTTTCATGCGCGCCAAAACAAGGCCGCCGGGGCGGATGCAAAGCCCCAAGCCGCGCTGATTTCGCTGGAGCCACAAGACCGCGCCTGGCTGCACACGCGCATCGCCCAGCGCTTTGACCAGATGCTGGCCGAGGGCCTGGTGAACGAGGTGAAAACCCTGCGCGCGCGCGGCGACCTGCACCCGGACCTGCCGTCCATGCGCTGCGTGGGCTACCGCCAAGTGTGGGAGGCGCTAGACGGCACTTCGCCGCTGGTCGAGCTGCGCGACAAAGGCATTTTTGCCACCCGCCAACTTGCTAAGCGCCAGATCACCTGGCTGCGCTCCATGGCCCAGCGCCAGGTGGTGGCCTGCGACCAAAGCGACGCGCAAGAACAGGTGCTGCGCGCGGTGCGAAGCCTGGTGTCGGGGCGCCCATGAACCCGCACCCCCCCAGCCTGCAAATCGCGCATTTGTCTAAGCGCTATGGCGCCAGCCCGGTGTTCAGCGACGTGTCGCTCACGGTCGCACCCGGCGAATTTGTGGCCATCATGGGCGAGTCCGGCGTGGGCAAGTCCACCTTGCTCAATTGCATGGCCGGGCTGGACACCTGGGACAGCGGCAGCGTGCACGTGGGCGGCGTGGACCTGGGCACCCTGGGCGACGACCAACGCGCGGCGCTGCGGCGCACACAGATTGGCTTTGTGTTTCAGGCTTTCCATGTGCTGCCGCACCTGGACGTAGCGCAAAACGTGGCCCTGCCCTTGCTGCTTTTGGGCACGCCCGACGCGGCGCGCGTGCAAGCGCTGCTTGAATCGGTAGGCCTGGGCGGCTTGGGCGCGCGCCTGCCCCAGCAGCTCAGCGGCGGGCAACTGCAGCGTGTGGCCATTGCGCGCGCGCTGGTACACCGCCCGCGCCTGATACTGGCCGATGAGCCCACCGGCAATCTCGACCCCAGCACCGCGGCCGTGGTGATGGACGCGCTGGTGGCGCAAACCCGGCTGCATGGCGCGTCGCTGGTGCTGGTCACCCACTCGGTGGCAGCCACCGAGCGCGCCGACCGGGTGCTGCGCCTTACCCTTGCGGGAATGGTGGATGCAAATCCGCCACCAGCCAGCCGCGCAGGCTGTTGACAAAGGCGATTTGCGTGGCGCGCGCCAGGTCGTCGCGGCGCACCACGGCTTCTACCACCCGGCCACTGTCCAGCGCCTGGGCGCGGCCCACGCCAGCCAGCAAACCGCACGCCAGCGCAGGCGTCACCCAGCGGCCATCCAACTCGAGCGCGATGTTGCCGCGCGTGCATTCGGTGATTTCGCCCTGCGGGTTCCAGAGAATCGTGTCGAACACGGCGGCATCAAGGGGGGTAAACGCGTCGTAGTGCGCGCGCCGGGTGGTCTTGAAGCGCACAAACTCACCACGCGCCTCAAGCAGCGGTCGGTCGGCCAACTGCAATCGCACCCGCGCCGGGCTGGGCGGCAGCGCATAGGCCTGCGCCTGGGGTGCACCGCGCGCGTCGAGCAGCAGGCGCACCCGCCACAGGCCGCTGGCATGGGCCAAGGCCAATGCCTGCAAGCAGGTGCAAACCCTGAGCGCGTCCCAGGGCGTGGCGAAATGCAGGGCGCCCGCTTGCATGCGTGCCAGATGCGCGTCCAGGTGGCGAAACACGCCGTCCTCCAAAGCCAGGGTTTCGAGCAAGCTAAATGCTTGGCTGGCGCGCTGCACAAACGCCTGCTTGTAGCCCCATTCCTGCCATTCGCCCTCAGGGCGCGCGTCTGCGGTAATGCCGCTGCCAATGCCGCAGCGCGCATCAAGACCCTGCAAAGTAACGGTGCGAATGGGCACATTGAAGGTGGCCGCGCCACCGGGCTGCACCAGCCCCAAAGCGCCGCAGTAGACGCCACGCGGACCGGGCTCGAGCTGGCGGATCATTTGCATGGCGCGCACCTTGGGCGCACCCGTGACCGATCCACACGGAAACAGCGCGCCAAACACGTCGGCCAAGCTGGTGCCCGCACGGGTGCGGGCCTGCACGTCCGAGGTCATTTGCCACACGGTGGCCAGGGCCTCGGTGTGGAACAGGCGCGGCACCTTGACGCTAAAGGCTTCGGCCACACGCGACATGTCGTTGCGCAGCAGGTCCACCACCATCACGTTCTCGGCCCGCTCTTTGGGTGAGCTGCGCAGGGTTTGGGCCAGGGCGGCGTCTTCTTCGGGGCTGTGGCCACGCCGGGCCGTGCCCTTCATGGGCCGGGCCAGCAAATCACGGTTTCGCCAGTCAAAAAACAGCTCGGGCGACACCGACAGCAGCTGCCCGTGCGCACCCGTGTCGATATAGGCCGCATAACCGCCGGGCTGGGCGCGCTGCAGCGCGGCGAACAGGGCTAGCGCGCTACTCCCTTGCGACGCGCCTGCGCCCTGCGCCAGTGCGCCCTGCAGTTGCGTGGTGAAGTTGACTTGGTACAGCTCGCCTTGGCCAATGGCCTGCAGGAGCGTGGCCATGGCGGCGTCAAACTCGGCGCGGGCCAGCAGCGGGTTCCAATCTACGCGCACCTCGGCGGCAGGCGCGGCGCTTCGATCGCCGCTGGGCGCCGAGGGCGCCTCGGCGGGCCAGGGCAAAGCTTGGTCGTAGACGGCAAACCAGGCCAGCGGACCCTGCGCGTCACTGGGTGTATGCACGGCAAGGGCAGCATCAAAGGCCGGTGCGGCTTCATAGGCCACATAGCCCACGCACCAGCGCCCGGCCAGCGAATGCGCTTGCACCGCGTCCAGCACGCCGCGCACCTCGCTCAGCGTGTCTGCCTGCAAATGCAGGCGCGCCGCGCCAAAGGCCAGCCGCAGGCGCGGCGCGGCCGGGTCTTGCGGATCAGAAAAGTCGATGAGCGCCGAATAGGCGCCAGCGTCAGCAGGCAAGGCCGGCGCAGTGGCCATCGGGCTTAGCAAACCGGCGGGAGTCACGCCGCCCCAATGTGGGGCACCAGGCCCGCCGTGGGCTGGCCGCCCTTGAGCGCGGCGGTAAACGCCAGCATGCGGTCAATCGGCAGGCGCGCGCGCACACCCAGGGCTGGGTCCACGAACACTTCGTTGGTGCCGGTCTCCAGCACGCGGGCCACACCGGCCAGGCCATTCATGGCCATCCAGGGGCAGTGCGCGCAGCTTTTGCAAGTGGCGCTGTTGCCCGCCGTGGGCGCTTCGATGAAGGTTTTGCCTGGGTTCAGGGTGCGCAGCTTGTGCAGCATGCCGCTGTCGGTGGCCACGATAAAAGTGCTGGCGTCCAGCGTTTGCGCGGCTTTCAGAATGGCCGAGGTCGAGCCTACGGCATCGGCCAGCGCCACCACGTCCGCCGGTGACTCGGGATGCACCAGCACTTTGGCGCCCGGGTGCTCGGCCACCAGCGCTTGCAGCTCAAAGGCCTTGAACTCGTCGTGCACGATGCAGGCGCCTTGCCAAAACACCATGTCCGCGCCGGT
>CANCJD010000096.1 GCA_947378275.1 Comamonadaceae bacterium | reverse complement strand
GGGCTTGCGCAGCGTTTTCGGCCAACTCCACCGTGTGGCCCTCGTCATTGAGAATTTCCCACAGCAAATCGCGTATGCCGTGTTCGTCGTCAACCACCAAAATATTTGCCATGATTTATGCGCGGTCCGGTAAAGCGTCTGTCAAATGACGTGTTGTTTCTGCGCTCGCCAATGATAGCGAGACCTGGGCGCCAAAGACGGTTCCGTCCTGCACCCGGTTGCTGATTTCAATGCGCGAAGCATGGTCGTCCGCGATCTTTTTCACCACCGCCAGCCCTAAGCCAGTGCCGCGCTGCTTGGTGGTGACGTAGGGCTCAAACGCGCGTTTGAGAATGTTCTCGGGAAAGCCGCCGCCGTGGTCAAGTACCGACAGGCGCACCCGTCCGGAATTGGGGAGCAGCTGGGTGCGCAGCACGATACTGAAATCATTCTCAGCAGGCGCGGGCAGGGCTGCGAGCGACTGCTCAGTGGCATCCTGGGCGTTTTGCAGCAAGTTGTGCAGTACCTGGCGCAACTGCTCGGCGTCCCCCAGTACGCGGGGAATCTGCGTGTCAAGCTCCAGGTGAATGGGCACCGCCGAGGCCTCGTACAAATGCAGGACGTCGGTGACCAGCGCATTGATGTCGACCGGTTCGAGCACGGCCGCAGGCAGGCGGGCGTAGTCGCGAAAGTCGTTGACCAGACGCTTCATGGCGTCGACCTGGTCGACAATGGTTTTGACCGATTTGGTCAGCACCGCTTGCTCTGGTGCCAGCAGCTTGCCGCCGAGCTTCATTTCCAGGCGTTCGGCCGAAAGCTGGATGGGCGTGAGCGGGTTTTTGATCTCGTGCGCCAGGCGGCGCGCCACCTCGCCCCAGGCCTGGGCGCGCTGGGCGGAGACGATGTCGGAAATGTCGTCAAACACCAGCAGGCGGCTGCGGTCGGGCAGGATGGCGCCGCGCGCAATGAGGGTTTGCGACCGCTCGGCGCCGCTGGCCATGCTCTCTTGGGCAACGCCCAGTTCAAAGGATTGTTGCCAGTGGTCGTTGGGTTGCTCTAGGCGGCGGCTCAAAAACTCGGCGAACTGCTGTTGCACGCCGACCGCAAAGGCCTCCAAGCCGCCCAACTGGCGCAAGGTGGCGCCGCGGAAGCTCTCCAGCGGCAGCTTCAAAATGCGCGCCGCGCCCGGGTTGGCCGAACGCACGCTGCCGTCGGCATTGAGCACCAGCACGCCCGAGGTCAGGTTGTCCAAAATGGTTTGCAAATGGGCGCGCGCCGAATCCACCTGCACCATGCTGCGCTGCACCGTGTGCCGGGCATCAGCGAGTTGCTGGGTCATGGAGGCAAAAGCGCGGGTCAGGCCGCCCAACTCGTCATTGCCCTGCATGGCCAGCTTGGGCGTCAGGTCGCCAGCGGCCACCTGGCTCACGCCTTCGGTCAGCACCAGCAGAGGCCGGGCAATCTGGTTGCCCAAAATCACCGCCAGCAAAATGGCGCCAAACACGGCCAAAAACAGGCTCAGCGTCAGGGTGCCGATGTACATGCGCTTGAGGCCTTCGCGTGCCAACGCGCGTTCCTGGTATTCGCGGTTGGCGCTTTCCACCGCCAGCGCGTTGGTAACAAAGCTCGCGGGCAAGGCGCGCTGCACCAGCAAAAACCGCGGCTCGGCGGCCAGGCCTACGCTGGCGCTGGCGATGGGCACCAGGGCCTTGATGCGCGGGTTGCCCAACTTGCCGGGGCCGCCCTCCTCCAATCCCTCGACCCAGGCCAGCGAGCGCTCGGCCCGCGCGGTACGAAACTGGCTGCCCGTGGGCTTATCCGGGCTGAGCTGAAAACCAATCGGCCCCACGCTGGCCAGCAATTTCCCGCCCGAACTCCAGACGGTCGCCTCGGTGGCGCCGAGTTGCTCCATCACGCGCGCCAGCACCAGGTCGGGCACGGTGTCGGCGCTGTCGCCCAACTGGCCTGCAGCGACGCGGGCTTTGCTGGCCAGGTCGTTGGACAAGGTGTCGAGCGTGACCCGGCCCAGGTTCAAGCCGGCTTCCAGCGCACCTTCGACCTTGACGTCAAACCAGGTCTCAATCGAACGTGACACAAACTGGTAGGACACCACATAAATCAAAAGCCCCGGCGCCACGCCCACCAGCGCAAAGATGGTGGCAATCTTGACCAGCAAGCGGCTGCCAAAACGGCCCTGGCGCACGCGCAAGTACAGGCGCACACCCACCCAGACAATGGCCAGCAGCAGCGACCCTGCCACCACCACGTTCAGGGTGAACAGGCGGGCGTAGTTTTGCTCGTACATTTCGCGGTTGTTGGTGGCCTGGGTCAGCAGGTAGAGCAGCACCAGGCCAATCACCACCATGAGTGCTGCGCCCACCGCAATGGCCCGCCGCAGGCCACGTCCACCCCCAGCGTCTTGCGCCGCGCCGGGCGGCGGACTCAGGCCGGGGCTGCTCATTTGCCCGCCTCGGGGCGCAGGGGCACACGCCCGCTGGCCTGGATATCCCATTCCGACTGGCCAATCGCACCGATCTGAAACGGACGCGGCAACTGGCCCAAATCAAGCCGAAAACGGAATTCGACGCGGTACTTGGCGTTGGCCTCGGCGTCGCCCAGCTCGCTCACTTTCCAGCGGGACACCTGTTTGACGGTGGCCAGGGCCTGGGCCAGGGTGTCAAAGTTCTGGCTTAGCGCCAGGCCTTGCGAGCTGTCGCCGCCGGGCGAGGCGGTGGCGTTAACGCGCCAGCGCCGCGTCAGGGGCTGGTAGGCCAGGCGCAACTGGCGCTGCACGCCCACGACCTTTTTGTCGTACCAATACCAGCGCTCTTGCAGCAAGTCGGCTTCCAGCATGAAAAACAGCGGAATGCCTTTGAGCAGGGCGTCTTCCACCACCGCGGGCAAGTCAAACACCACGTTGGCCGATACCAGCACGTCGCCGCCCGCACGGTCTGCGCGCAGTTGCTGCAAGTCGGCCGCGTTTTGCGCTTGCGCCAGCGGCATGGCCAGCAGCCAAACGACCAGGCGCAAGCTGCGCAGCAGGCGTTCAAGCACCGCGTTTTTCCAGCAAGGCGTAAAAGAAACCGTCGTGGTCATGGGGCGGATTGTCTCCCACCTTGGACGCGCTTTGATCCGCGCCGGGCAACAGGTGACCCGGTGAAGGCAGCCACTGCGCGTCGCTCTGGCGCGCCACAAAGCGCTGGATCTGCTGCGCGCCTTCGGACAAAAAGACCGAACAGGTGCAGTACACCATGCGCCCACCCGGGCGCAACAGGGGCCAGAGCGCGTCCAGCAGGCGCTGCTGCAACTGGGCGAGCTGCGCAATATCGGACTCGCGGCGCAGCCAGCGCACGTCCGGGTGGCGACGCACGATGCCCGATGCAGTGCACGGTGCGTCAAGCAAGATGCCGTCAAAGGGCACGCCGTCCCACCAGTCCTGCGGCCGGGCGGCGTCTGCGGTGCGCAAGTCGGCCTTGAGGCCCAGGCGCTGCAGGGTAAGGCCTACGCGCTGCATGCGCTTGTCATCCATCTCGACGGCGAGCACCTGCGCGTCTGCGGCTTCGAGCAGGTGCGCGGTCTTGCCACCGGGCGCGGCGCAAGCATCCAAGACGCGAGGTCGGGGCCCCAGGCCTTGCAGCAACAGGGGCGCGGCCACCTGGGCGGCTGCGTCTTGCACCGACACCGCGCCCTGGGCAAAGCCGGGCAACTGCGTCACGGGCACCGCCTGGTCCAGGTAAACCACGGTGGCGTCGCCCGCACGCGCGGCAATGCCGGCGGCGTGCAACTGCGCCAGGTAGTTGGCGGGGCTGGTTTGTCGCACATTGACGCGCAAGGTCATGGGCGGGTGGCTGTTGGCCAGCGTCAGAATGGACTGCCAATGCTGGGGATGCTCGCGCTGCAGGCGCTCGACCCACCAGCGCGGGTGGTTCCACAGCGCCTCGGGGTCACGGTCGGTAGCGGCTACCAGGGCCGCGCGCTCGCGCAAAAAACGGCGCAAGCAGGCATTGACAAAATTGGCATGGGGCGCGGTGGAAAAGTTGCGCTTGAGGGCTTCGACCGTCTGGTTCACCAGAGTGAAGGCGTCGTAGGGCGCGGTGTCTTCGTTCCAGGCGAGCGCCAGGGCCACGCACAAGAGCGCGTCGGTAGCGGGCGCGGGCATGCGGGTGACCAGGCGACTGCGCAGGGCTTGGGCGCGCCCCAAATTGCGCCAGGCATGAAAAGCCAGTGCCTGCACGCCCGGGCGCAACGGCGCGGCCACGGCGTCTACCGCTGCGGTGCCAGAGCTGCCGTTGCGCACCGCGCCGATCACGGCCGCCGTGGCCTGCAATTGGCGCCACAGCGGGATCGGTTCTTGGATTGTGCTCATCGTTTCATCATAGTGGAGGCACCCGGTGAAAACCCAGGGTGTTGGCAACCCAGGCGGCGGGGGCCTGTTCAATGGCTGCGTCGTAGTCGGCAATGGCGTGGTTGACCGCCACGCGCGCCAGCGGGCCTTGGCCATCGGCAGCGTCCCAGCGTTCGCGCAGGGATTGCAGGGCCGCGGGATCGCAGACCCCTTCTGCTGCCACGGCAAAAGCCAACCAGGCTTGTTGCAACTGCGCCCACAGCGCGCCCAGGTCGGCGGGCGCATGGGCCTTCGTACGGGCAAGGCGCTTGGTTTTGCGGTCCCGCATCCCCTGCTCCAGAGCGCCTGCAACCTGCAAAAGGGCGGTTCCGGCTGGCGAAGGTGCGTCGGACTGCGGCGCGCTGGCTTGGGCCACCGCTTCGCGCGCCACGGAAATCAGCGCCTGCATGGCGCGCTCAAAAACGGCAGAGGTTTCAAACACCACTGCGCGCAAACGCATCAGGCGGTTGTGCAGACCCACGATCCAAAACACCGCGAGTGCGCCGGCAATCCACGGCCAAGCCTGGGACATGTGCAAACTCCTAAAAAAATACCCCGGGCTTACCAAAGATAAGCCCGGGGTACGGCAGCCAAAAGCGCCCTTGGCTTATTCGGCCGCAGCGCCCGCTTCCGAGGAGACTTCGTCGGTGCCAGCGTCTGCAGCCAGTTCCGCGGCATCCGCTTCGGCAATGGCGCGGCGCTCAGAGTCGTCCATCTGCTCGCGCACCACACGTGCTTCGTGGTAGGCCATGCCGGTGCCTGCAGGAATCAGGCGACCGACGATGACGTTCTCTTTCAAGCCACGCAGCTCGTCGCGCTTGCCCATGATGGCGGCTTCGGTCAGCACGCGGGTGGTTTCCTGGAAGGAAGCCGCGCTGATGAAGCTGTCGGTGGACAAAGACGCTTTGGTAATACCCAGCAGCAAGTTGGTGAACACGGCCGGGATCTTGCCATCGGCGCGCAAGGCGTCGTTGGTGTTGAGCATCTCGGAGCGCTCGACCTGCTCGCCATTGATGTAGCCGGAGTCACCTGCGGCTTCGACCACCACGCGGCGCAGCATCTGGCGAACAATCACTTCGATGTGCTTGTCGTTGATCTTCACGCCTTGCAAGCGGTACACGTCTTGGACTTCGTCCACGATGTAGCGGGCCAGCTCTTCGGAGCCGAGCAAACGCAGGATGTCTTGGGGGTCGGCCGGGCCGTCCACCACGCTCTCGCCTTTGTTCACCACTTGGCCTTCGTGCACCAAGATGTTCTTCTCTTTAGGCACGAGTTCTTCCCAGACCTTGCCTTCGGGGTCGGTAATCTGCAAGCGCACTTTGCCCTTGGTTTCCTTGCCGAAAGAAATGGTGCCGGTGGCCTCGGCCAACACGCCCTTGTCTTTGGGCGAGCGGGCTTCGAACAACTCGGCCACACGCGGCAGACCGCCGGTAATGTCGCGGGTCTTCTGGCCTTCGATAGGAATACGGGCCAGCACTTCGCCGGGGCCCACGTCCTGGCCGTCACGCACTTGCACCAGCGCGCCCACGGGGAAGCCGATGGTTACCGCATGGTCGGTACCGGGGATCTTGACTTCTTTGCCAGCGGCGTCGATCAGTTTGACCTGCGGGCGCACGATCTTGGCCGAACCGCGGCGCTTGGGGTCAATGACCACCAGCGTTGACAGACCGGTCACTTCGTCCACCTGGCGGGCGACCGTCAGGCCTTCTTCCACGTTCTCGAACTGCGCTTTACCAGCGAACTCGGTAATGATGGGGCGGGTCAAGGGGTCCCAGTTGGCCAAAATCGCGCCGGCCTTGATGGCCTGGTCGGCTTTGACGCTGAGCACCGCGCCGTAAGGCACTTTATGGCGCTCACGCTCGCGGCCATGCTCGTCCTGGATGACGATTTCGCCAGAGCGGGAAATCACCACCAGTTCAGACTTGCTGTTGGTCACATAGCGCATGGTGGCGTTGAAGCCAATATTGCCGCTGGACTTGGCTTCCACGCTGGACGCAATGGCAGCGCGCGATGCGGCGCCACCAATGTGGAAAGTACGCATGGTCAGCTGCGTGCCGGGCTCGCCAATCGACTGGGCAGCGATCACACCCACGGCTTCGCCGTGGTTGATCAGGCCGCCACGACCAAGATCGCGTCCGTAGCACTTGGCGCAAATGCCAAAGCGGGTTTCGCAGGTCAGGGCGGTACGCACCTTGACTTCGTCCACGCCGTGGGCTTCGAGCTCCTCGATTTTGTCTTCGTCCAGCATGGTGCCGGCCGGAGCCACCACCGCGCGGGTTTCGGGGTGCATCACGTCTTCAGCCACGGTGCGGCCCAAGATACGGTCACGCAAGGATTCGATCACCTCGCCACCCTCAACAATAGCGCGCATCAGGTAGCCGTTGTGGGTGCCGCAGTCTTGCTCGGTCACCACCAAGTCTTGCGTCACGTCCACCAAGCGACGTGTCAGGTAACCGGAGTTGGCGGTTTTGAGCGCCGTGTCAGCCAGACCCTTACGCGCACCGTGGGTGGAGATGAAGTACTCCAACACGTTCAGACCTTCGCGGAAGTTGGCGGTAATAGGCGTCTCGATGATGGAGCCGTCAGGCTTGGCCATCAATCCGCGCATACCTGCCACCTGGCGAATCTGAGCGGCAGAACCGCGCGCGCCGGAGTCGGCCATCATGTAGATGGAGTTGAAGGACTCTTGCGTCACTTCATTGCCGTGGCGGTCAATGACCTGCTCTTTGGAGAGCTTGGCCATCATCACCTTGGACACTTCGTCACCCGACTTGCCCCAGATGTCCACCACCTTGTTGTAGCGCTCGCCAGAAGTCACCAGACCGGAGACGTATTGCTTCTCGATCTCTTTGACTTCGGTTTGGGCACGCGCAATGATGGCGTGCTTTTCTTGGGGTACCAGCATGTCGTCGATACAGATCGAGATGCCAGCCTTGGTTGCCAGGCGGAAACCCGCTTGCAGCAGCTTGTCGGCAAACACCACGGTCTCTTTCAAACCGCACTTGCGGAATGCCGTGTTGATGAGCTTGGAAATTTCTTTCTTCTTCAACGCTTTGTTGAGGTTGGAGAAAGGCAAGCCTTTGGGCAGGATTTCCGACAACAGGGCACGACCGACGGTGGTGTCGACCAAGCTGGTTGAGGGAATGAATTCACCCGACTCTTTGTCTTTGGTCCACTCGGTCATGCGCACGCTGACCTTGGCGGTCAACTCGACAGCACCAGCATCCAAAGCGCGCTGCACTTCGCCGACGTTGGAGAAGATCAAGCCTTC
>CANCJD010000095.1 GCA_947378275.1 Comamonadaceae bacterium | reverse complement strand
CCGGCCAGGCGCAGGGTGCCGCCGGGCAGCACCTCTGCGACCACCGCCATCACTTTGGCGGTGCCGATGTCCAGACCGACAACTAAGTCTTTGTATTCACGGGCCATATTGCGTACCTGCTTGGTTAATCTTCAATGGGTGGGTGCCACAGCGGCGACGGTGCTGATGCCGCGCAACCGAATGGCGTAACCGTTTTCGTGGCGCAGATCGGCAGATTCCAGCGCGCTGGCAGAGCGCTGGTAGCGTGCCAACACGCGTGTCAGTGTGGTCAAAAAGTGGCGGGTGCGGGCCTGGACTTCGTCCAGATCGCCCCTTCCGGCCTCAATGGCTGCGCCGCCACGCAGGCCCACGCGCCAGCTGCCCTGGTTGGTGAGTTCCAGGCTTTCAATCGTCAGGTCCATGGCGGCAAACTGCGGCCCTAGCGCCCGGTAGGCCGCCAGCACGGCGGCGCTCTGGCCAATAGGGCCATTCAGCCGCGGCAGGTCGTCAATCTCGACCTCGCCCACATTGGCGTCAAACACTTCACCAAAGGTATTGAGCAGGCGGGGCTCGTTGGCGTCGCCCCAGTAGGCCGCCACCTGGTGCTCTTGCAACTGCACGCGCAGGCGGTTGGGAAAGTCGCGGTGCACCACGGCGTGGCGCACCCAGGGCATGGCCTCCAATACGCTGCGGGTCTTGGCCAGGTCCACGCTGAAGAAGGTGCCCGCCACGCGCGACACCACATGGGCGCGCACCGTGGGCACGTTGGCATGACCCACATCGCCCTGCACCGTAATGCCTTGCAGGGAAAACGCCGGGCGATTGGACACCCAACGCGTCACCGCTAGCGCCACCGAGGCCAAAAACACGGCAAACAGCAGCACCGTCAAGCCGTTCATCATGCGCAAGTCCACGGCAGGGCCTTCGGTGCGGTTCATGGCGTGCTCCGGTGGCGGGGGCTGCTGTCGAGCGCCGCCAGCGCCAGAATCTGCAGGCACAGGTCTTCGTAGCTGGTGCCGGCGGCACGCGCAGACATGGGCACTAAGGAATGGCCGGTCATGCCGGGCGAGGTGTTCATCTCCAGCAAAAAGGGCTTGCGGTCGCTGGCGCGGATCATCACGTCGGCGCGGCCCCAGCCCCGGCAACCCAGGCTGCGGTAGGCCGCCAGCACGATGCGGGCAATCTCGGCTTCTTCAGTGGCGGGCAAGCCGCTCGGGCACAGGTAAGACACCGCGTCGGTGAAGTATTTGTTCTGGTAGTCGTAAGCGCCGTCGGGCGCCTGGATGCGCACCACCGGCAGCGTGCGGGCTGCGGCTCCACTGCCAATCACCGGGCAAGTTACCTCTTCGCCCACGATGAACTCTTCGCACAGCAGCTCGGGCTCGTACTGCGCGCCTAGTGCCACAGCGGCGGCCAGTTGACCGGCCTCCATTACCTTGCTGATGCCGATGGACGAGCCTTCGTGCGGGGGCTTGACGATCAGCGGCAGACCCAAAGTTGCAATCAACTCTTGCAGGCCGATGTCGTCGTGCTGCTCGGGCCCGAGCGTGCAGTAGCGGGGTGTGGGCAGGCCTTCGGCGGCCCACAGGCGCTTGGCCATGGTCTTGTCCATGGCCAGGCTCGACGCCATGACGCCCGAGCCGGTGTAGGGAATGCCCATCAGCTCCAGCGCACCCTGGATGGTGCCGTCTTCGCCAAAGCGGCCGTGCAGCGCGATAAAGCAGCGCGCAAAGCCCTCGGTCTTGAGGGTCGACAGATCGCGCTCGGCTGGGTCAAAGGCATGGGCGTCCACGCCTTTGGAGCGCAAGGCCTGCAGCACGCCATTGCCCGAGAGCAAGGATATTTCGCGTTCGGCAGATGCGCCACCCATGAGCACGGCTACTTTGCCAAAGTGATACGCGTTCATGCCTGGTCTCCGGTGTGTTGTGTCTGCGCGTGCAGCAGTTCCACCACTTTGGCGGGCACGGTGCTGATGGAGCCTGCGCCCATGCACAAGAGCACGTCGCCCGCTTGGGCATTGGCCACGGCCGCAGCGGCCATGGCGGTGATGTCGTCCACGAACACGGGCTCTAGCTTGCCGGCCACGCGCAGTGCGCGCGCTAAGGCGCGGCCGTCCGCCGCTACCACGGGCGCCTCGCCTGCGGCATACACCTCGGCCAGCAGCACGGCGTCGGCCTGGCCCATGACCTTGACGAAGTCTTCAAAACAGTCGCGCGTGCGGGTGTAGCGGTGCGGCTGAAAGGCCAGCACCAAGCGCCGCCCCGGGAAAGCCCCGCGTGCGGCGGCCAGCGTGGCGGCCATTTCTACCGGATGGTGACCGTAGTCGTCCACTACCGTAACCAAGCCGCCCCGGGCCAGCGCGTGGTCGCCATAGCGCTGAAAGCGCCGGCCCACACCCTTGAATTCGGCCAACGCGGTTTGCACGGCGGCGTCGTCAATATTGAGCTCCACCGCCACGGCAATGGCCGACAAGGCGTTGAGCACGTTGTGGCGTCCGGGCAGGTTGAGCACCACGTCCATGTCTGGCAAGGTCACGCCGTTGCGCCGCTGTACGGTGAAATGCATTTGGCCGTCCACCGCGCGCACGTTCGTGGCCCGCACTTGCGCGCCTTCGTCAAAACCGTAGCTGGTAATCGGGCAAGTCACCTGGTCCACGATGGCGCGCACGGCCGCGTCGTCGGTGCACAAAATGGCGGTGCCGTAAAAAGGCATGCGGTGCAAAAAGTCCACAAAGGCCTGTTGCAGGCGGCCAAAGTCGTGGCCGTAGGTTTCCATGTGGTCGGCGTCGATGTTGGTCACCACCGCCATCACCGGCAACAGGTTCAAAAACGACGCGTCAGACTCGTCGGCTTCGACCACGATGTAATTGCCATGCCCTAAGCGCGCGTTGGCGCCGGCGCTATTGAGCCGTCCGCCAATCACAAAAGTCGGGTCCAGTCCGGCTTGGGCCAGCACGCTGGCGACCAGGCTGGTGGTGGTGGTTTTACCGTGGGTGCCGGCAATGGCAATGCCTTGTTTGAGGCGCATCAGCTCGGCGAGCATCAGCGCGCGCGGCACCACGGGAATGTGCAGTTCGCGCGCGCGCAGCACCTCGGGGTTGCTGGCCTGCACGGCAGTGGAGGTGACCACTGCGTCAGCCCGCGCCACGTGCGCTGCGTCGTGGCCTATGTGCGTCTGGATGCCCAAGGAGGCCAGGCGGCGCAGCGTGGCGCTGTCGGCCAGGTCGGAGCCGGAAATGGTGTAGCCCAGGTTGTGCAAGATCTCGGCAATGCCGGACATGCCGGAGCCGCCGACGCCCACGAAATGGATGTGTTGGATGGCGTGTTTCATGGGGCCAGTTCCTCGCAGGCGGCGACCAGCGCTTGGGTGGCGTGGATGTTTTGCATTACTTTGGCGGCGTTGGCATGCTGCAGCAGCAGCGTGCGGTCGCAGCGCTGCAGCCAGTCGGCCAGAAACGCCGGGGTCAGCGTGCTTTGGTCCACCAGCGTGCCCGCACCTTGGTCCACCAGAAAGCGCGCGTTGTGGGTCTGGTGGTCGTCCACCGCAAAGGGGAAGGGCACAAACAGCGCGGCGGCGCCCACGGCGGCGATCTCGGTCACGGTGCTCGCACCCGCGCGGCACAGCACCAGGTCGGCGTCGGCAAAGGCTTGGGCGGTGTTGTCGATAAAGGGCGTCAAGCTGGCCTCGACACCGGCGGCGGTGTAGTTGGCGCGCAGCGCGTCCATTTGCTTTTCGCCGCTTTGGTGCAGCACCACCGGGCGCTGCGCTGCGGGAATCAAGGCCAGTGCTTGGGGTACCACGGTGTTGAGCGCGCGCGCACCCAAGCTGCCACCGACCACCAGCACTTGCAAGGGGCCGCTGCGACCGGCAAAGCGCTCTGCAGGCGCAGCCTGGTTCAGGAACTCGGTGCGCAGCGGATTTCCCACGTACTGGCCGCGAGGCAAGGCGCCCGGAAAGGCGCAAAACACCCGCTTTGCCAGGCGCGAGAGCACGCGGTTGGCGGCACCGGCCACCGAATTTTGTTCGTGCAGTACCAACGGAATGCGCAAGAGCGCGGCCATCAGGCCCGCGGGCAGGCTGATGTAGCCGCCAAAGCCCAGCACCACGTCGGGGCGCACGCGGCGCAGCACCTGCGCGCTTTGTGCGAGTGCGCGCGCCAAGCGCAGGGGCAGCAGCGCCAGGGTTTTGAAGCCCTTGCCGCGCACGCCCGAGAAGGCGATGGTTTCCAGCGCAAAACCGCGTGCGGGCACCAGGCGGCTTTCCATGCTGTCGGGCGCGCCCAGCCAGTGCACGCGCCAGCCGCGTTCACGCAGCGCTTGCGCCACCGCCAGACCCGGAAAGATGTGGCCGCCGGTGCCCCCGGCCATGACCAGGGCGGTGCGCTGCACGCTGCCGGCGACGGTGCTGGCGTTCATGCCCGGCCCCCTTGCATCAGCTGGCGGTTTTCATAGTCCACGCGCAGCACCACGGCCAGGGCAATCAGGTTGATCAAAATGGCCGAGCCGCCGTAGCTCATGAGCGGCAAGGTCAGGCCCTTGGTGGGCAGCGCGCCCAGGTTCACGCCCATGTTGATAAAGGCCTGAAAGCCCATCCAGATGCCCACGCCCTGCGCCACAAGCCCGGCAAACACCCGGTCCAGCGCCACGGCCTGGCGGCCGATGTGGATCAGGCGGCGGGTGAGCCACAAAAACAGGCCCAGCAGCAACAGCACGCCGACCAGGCCAAACTCTTCGCCAATCACGGCCAGCAAAAAGTCGGTGTGGGCTTCGGGCAGCCAGTGCAGTTTTTCCACGCTGCCACCCAGGCCGACGCCAAAGATCTCGCCCCGCCCAATGGCGATCAGCGAGTGGGTCAGTTGGTAGCCCTTGCCCAGCGCGTTGTGCTCGGTCCAGGGATCAAGGTAGGCAAAGATGCGCGCGCGGCGGTAGTCGTTGAAGGCGATCATGAGCGCAAACGCGCCTACCAGCACGCCAGAGATCAAAAAGAACATGCGGGCGTTCACACCACCCAAAAACAAGATGCCCATGGCAATCACGGCAATCACCATAAAGGCGCCCATGTCGGGCTCGGCCAGCAGCAAGCTGCCCATGATGCCCACGGCGGCGGCCATGGGCCAGACGGCTTTGACGAAATCTTCCTTGAGCTCAATCTTGCGCACCATGTAACCAGCCGCATACAACACGGCCGAAAACTTGGCCAGCTCGGAGGGCTGGAAGTTGGTCACGCCCAGCGAAATCCAGCGCTTGGCGCCGTTCACACCCTTGCCAATAAACGGCAGCAGCACCGCCAGCAGCAAGACCAGCGCCGCGATGAACAGCATGGGTGCAATGCGCTCCCATTTTTCCAGCGGCACCTGGAACGCGATCATGGCTGCGATCACCGCCGCCGCAATCGACGCCACGTGGCGCACCAAAAAGTAGTTGTGCGTGTAGTTGGCAAAGCGCGGGTTGTCCGGCATGGCGATGGTGGCCGAATACACCATCACCGCGCCCCAGACCACCAAGATCAAAACCACGCTCAGCAGCGCGTGGTCAAAGCTACTGGCCTGGCTGGCGCTGGCGGCGGTTTGGTAGCTCGCACGCCGGCCCAGGCGCACCGGCAGCGCGTCACTCTCGGCGGCGGACGGCTTGAACCAGCGGTTCCACAGGGCTTGCGCGGCGCTCATGCGGCGGTCTCCATCATGGTGCCTTGGTCCAGGGCGAGCGCAGCCACGGCGTCGCAAAACACCTGGGCGCGGTGGGCGTAGTCGCGAAACATGTCAAAGCTGGCGCAGGCCGGCGACATCAGCACCGCGTCGCCCGCGTGCGCTTGCGCGTTGGCCAAGGCCACGGCGCGCTCCATCGATTCGGCGTCCAAGAGCGTTACGCCGGTGTCTGACAAAGCCTGGCGGATCAGCGGGGCGTCGCGGCCGATCAGCACCACGGCGCGCACAAAGCGGCGCACCGGTGCGGCCATTGGCTGGAAGTCTTGGCCCTTACCCTCTCCACCCAGAATCAGCACCAGGCGGCGGTCTTCACCCAAGCCGCTCAGGGCGGCCACGGTGGCGCCTACGTTGGTGCCTTTGCTGTCGTCAAAAAATTCCACGCCATTCAAGGTGCCAATGTGCTGCACCCGGTGCGGCTCGCCCCGGTATTCGCGCAGGCCAAACAGCATGGGGCCGAGCGCGCAACCGGCAGCATTGGCCAGGGCCAGGGCGGCTTGGGCGTTGCTGGCGTTGTGGCGGCCGCGAATGCGCAGCACCTCCATGGGCAAAAGGCGCTGGATGTGCACTTCAGGTACTTCGTAAATAGTTGCCCCCACGCTTGCCACTGCGTGTGCTGCGCTGTCCCCCGAGGGGGCTGCCGCGCCTTGGGGCGGCCCGGCGACGCGGCGGCGCGGTTTGAGGGTCTCGTCCGCGTCCTGGGCGCGCACCAGCCAGACCATGCCACCCGCGTCCTCCAGCCCGTAGTCGCCCGGGCGCTGCGGCTGGGCCAGGCCAAAGGTAACGTGCGCACGCTCCACCAGGCGCTGCTTGACGCGCACCGGCGCGCTCAGCATGGCCATCACCGCTGCGTCGTCGCGGTTGAGCACCATCAACGTGTCCGGGCCAAAAATGCGGGCCTTGGCGGCGGCGTAATGCGCCAGGTCGGGGTGCCAGTCCAGGTGGTCCTGGCTGATGTTGAGTACGGTAGCGGCCGTGGGCGCAAAGCCCTCGGCGGCGTTAAGTTGGAAGCTGGAGAGTTCAAGCACCCAAACCTGCGGCAATGCGGCGTTGGCAATGGCTTGCGCCAGCGTATCGAGCAGCGTGGGGCCGATATTGCCAGCCACCGCCACGGTTTTTCCCGCAGCGCGCACCAACTCGCCGGTGAGGGCGGTCACGGTGGTTTTGCCGTTGGTGCCGGTCACGGCCAGCACGGCGGGTTGGTAGTTTTGGCTGGTCGCGAGCGCTTTGAGCGCATGGGCAAACAGGCTGAGTTCGCCGCCCACCCACAGGCCTAGTGCGCGCGCTGCGTCCAGCAAGGGTGCGGTCTGGTGCGGTGCCAGGCCGGGGCTGGCAAACACGGCGCGCACGTCGCTGCCCTCAATCCAGCGGGCGTCAAATTCGCCATGCACCAGGCGGGCTGCGGGCACGGATGCGGCCAGTGCGGCGGCTTGGGGCGGCGCGGCGCGGTTGTCCAGCACGGTCACTTGCGCGCCCTGGCTCGCGCACCAGCGCGCCATGGCCAGGCCCGAGGCGCCCAGGCCCAGAACCATGATGTGTTGACCGTTCAGCGTGTGTTCCATCAGCGCAGCTTCAAGGTTGACAGGCCGACCAGGCACAGCAGCATGGTGATGATCCAGAAACGCACGACGACTTGGGTTTCTTTCCAGCCCAGCTTCTCAAAGTGGTGGTGCAAGGGCGCCATCTTTAGCAGGCGGCGGCCTTCACCAAAGCGCTTGCGCGTGTATTTGAAATACATCACCTGCGCCATCACCGACAGCGCTTCGACCACAAACACGCCGCCCATGATGGCGAGCACAATTTCCTGGCGCACGATGATGGCCACCGTGCCCAGCGCCGCGCCCAGCGCCAGCGCGCCCACGTCGCCCATGAACACTTGCGCCGGGTGGGTGTTGAACCACAAAAACGCCAGTCCTGCACCGGCCATGGCCGCGCAAAACACCAGTAATTCGCCTGCGCCCGGAATGTGGGGCAAAAACAGGTACTTGGAAAACACCACGCTGCCCGTCACATAGGCAAACACGCCCAGCGCCGAGCTGACCATCACCACCGGCATGATGGCCAGGCCGTCCAGGCCGTCGGTCAGGTTGACTGCGTTGCTCGAACCCACGATCAC
>CANCJD010000094.1 GCA_947378275.1 Comamonadaceae bacterium | reverse complement strand
AAATTCGTTGGGGTGGCTGGTGGTGTAGCGCAGGCGCTCAATGCCCGGAATGTCGGCCACGTATTCGAGCAGCGTGGCAAAGTCCGCCACCTCGCCCCCAGCGCCTGCGCCCACCATGGGCGCGCGGTAGGCGTTGACGTTTTGGCCCAAGAGCGTGATTTCTTTCACGCCCTGATCGGCCAGACCGGCCACTTCCACCAGCACGTCTTCAAACGGGCGGCTCACTTCTTCGCCGCGCGTGTAGGGCACCACGCAATAGCTGCAGTATTTGGAGCAGCCTTCCATGATGCTCACAAAGGCGGATGCGCCTTCCACCTTGGCCGGGGGCAGGTGGTCAAACTTCTCGATCTCGGGAAAGCTGATGTCCACCTGCGCGCGGCCCTGCAGGCGACGCTGGTTGAGCATCTCGGGCAGGCGGTGCAGGGTTTGCGGACCAAACACCACGTCCACATAGGGCGCGCGCGCAATGATGGCCGCACCTTCCTGGCTGGCCACGCAGCCGCCCACGCCAATCTGCACGCCTTTTTTGGCCAGGTGCTTGACGCGGCCCAGGTCGGAAAACACTTTCTCCTGCGCCTTTTCGCGCACCGAACAGGTGTTGAACAAAATCAGGTCGGCTTCTTCAACCACTTCGGTTTTTTCGTAGCCTTGGGCCGCACCCAGCACATCAACCATCTTGTCGGAGTCGTACTCGTTCATCTGGCAGCCGAAGGTTTTGATAAATACTTTTTTGGACATGGGTGACTCTTAAAAAAAGGGACCAGGCGCCGGGGCGCAAGGCGGGTGCGCGGTGTGGCGCAAGCGGGAATTGAGGATGCGCGGGACGGACCAGCGCTAAGGGCCGGTGGGCAGCTTCTGGGCCGCTTCGGCCTCGGTCAAGATCCACACTTCGTGCACCTGGCCAGTGGGTTCACGCACAAAGTTGACCACGGCCTTTTGGTCCATAAGCGTGCCAGACATCCGCAGCATGTTGTCGGTGCCGCGAATGCGCGCACCGGGCGACAGCCGGTCGGGTTTGCCATTGAGCAGCATCTCGGGCGGCTGGGTGATTTGCATGACGCCGCGCTCGGCCTTGGGCGGGAACGGGCGCACGGTGGTTTGGGCAGACGCCAACACAGCGATGGCACACAGTGCAGAGGCGATCAGCGGCGCACGCAAACGGTGGCGCATGGGCCGGGCGCAAGACGCCAGGCGGGTGCAGCGGTTCATGGTGTGTATCCAGAGGCTGGGTTGAAAAACAGGGCAAATCCTACCATGCAGGCCCCGCGTCCATACCCCAAGGCGCGCAGCATTCCGAAGGATGTTTCACCGGCATGCAAGCCTTTACATGCATGCAAATCAACCGCATAAAACAGTCACTGCTTCATTCTTCAGTGCACACCCAATCAACGCCGTGCATCACCTTATGCCTCGCCGAATCGATTGCCTCTTGTTCTGGTGGCGTGCCAGCAATAAAGTCCAACGAGCGCCAAATTCAGTGATTGATATCTCAGTTTTCCGCGATATTGCCAATCGTTAGTTTTTGGGACGGCGTTGGCGCTGAGACCGTCGTGTCATAGCCCACAAGCACCGTCAATGACCGTCCTTTTCCATTAACTTGCGATCCACCAATGAAGAATCCTGCTGTATCGGGGCGGCTACCTGCGCTGGTACATGGCCCACTGCCTGCGCTCCAAACGCCTTGGAAGAATCCATTGGCGGGCTGGTTATCTGTCTCCGTTGACGTGCATTCGCCTTCTGTGCGTATGTTGGGATTTGTGTTGCTTACAGGCAGCGAGTCAACAGCATAAACACCGTACTCTTGCAGACTTCCCACTCCAGTTGAAGCACAGTTGGCATCGCTTAGACACAACTGGTAGCCGGTGAAGGAATAACTCGCTGCACTGCTGTGGGGAAGTGGCGTATTGGCGGGTGCAATCGCCACCACAGAAAAGCCAGCGCTATTTTTTGTTGAATCGGCAGTATCTATATATCCAACGACTTGGTTGGTTATGCTGTCTTTCACAAAATAGGCCCGAATCCTTTGGGTGGTATGTGCAGTATCTTCCGGTGTAACTAACCAAGCGTTGCTGGCGCTGTCAAAAGTAAAAGTTTTGGTACTAGCAATGCTATCTGTGCAATTGGAAAGTTGTGCGTTCAGACTTGACCGCCCACCGTTGTTACAAGCACGCAAGGTGAACGACGTGTTATCGACCTTTGTAATCGCACCTCTGGACATGAACGCTTTGTATGACGTAGTGGAGCTAACGGTAGCCTGATAAATGGTGGCGCCGCGGTATTCCAACGAAGCTCCATTCGATGTCACTTCATCCGTAGTGGTGAGCAAGCTACTTTTCTTAAGGGCAAACACCGGCACATAAAAAGCATGTGTGATGTAAGGGTGCTTCGCAAAGTAATCTGCGAACTTAGCATCTGTAGGATCGATTTTTACTGGCAAAACAGCGTAATTAGGGTACACAAATAGTTTGCCGTACGTAGTTCCAACTACACTGTAAGTGCCATCTGAATTGGCGCGAAGATTACCTGTCAGCGTCTGGCCAGCCAAGCCGTATGAACTGTTCTCAATCGCCAGCGAGTAGGTAAGTTTTTCGGTATCAATGACCAAGGAGCCCGAGTCTCCCACCGAGATACCCGCAGAGTAGGTAGTACTTGACGAACCAGTGCCGCCATTACCGCCGCCCCCACCGCAAGAAATCAATAATGCAATAAGCGCTGCCAGTAAAAGAGTTTTTATTTGTTGCACTTGAAAACCCTTTGATTCCATTTAATTGAATTTTTATTCCACTTGAACACATTGTACTTACCATGTTTTCACGGAAATAGATGCACCGCCTAGCGCGCGCTGTCGTGGTGGTGCGGCGCAATGCGCGTTTGCTTCCACCAGCCAGAAAAACTGGGGCACAGCCGCTCCACCGGATTGAACAGCAGCGGCTGGGGGTGGCTGCGGTGCGCCAGCGCCAGCAGGTGGTGCTTAAAAGTGCCCAGGTGCAAATCTTCCACCACATGCACGCAGCGCGCTTTGCCCAAAGCTGCGCAGATCGCCTCGGCACTTCCAAACCAGCGCGCGGATGCCATGTCTGCCATGCGCTGGCCGACGAAGTTCCAGCGCAGCGCGCTCCAAGGGTTGTGCTGGTGAAAGTCAGCCACCGCGATGGCGATGCACAGCGCATCCGGCGGCACCTCGGGCGGGCGCTGGCCCAGGGACCAGGCGTGCACCAGCCACACGTCTTTGCCCGCAAGGCCACTGGCATCGGGCGCCACAAAGCCCAAAGCGGCGGGCGGCACGGTCAGCACCGCCGGTTCTCCGGTAGCGGCCACCACGCTGCGTTGGGACGGCGCGCGCGGCAGCAAGCTCTTGGGGCTGCGCGCTATTTCGTCCAGCGCCTCGTAGCTGGTGTCGATGGCGGTGCCGGGGCTGTGCCAGGGTTCGGGGGCGTAGCGGGCCACGTTGTCGGCGTTGAATAAATAGGGCTTGGTGCTGCCGGTGCCTGCCACCCACTGCCAGCTCAGGTGGTTGCTGGCCAGGTCGCCGTCCAGCAAATGCGCAATCATCCAGCGCGCGCCCGCGTGCCAGTGCACTTTGCGGATGTGCACCAGGTAACTGGCCAGCCACATGCGCGCGTGGTTGTGCAGGTATCCGGTGGCGTAGAGCGTGCGCACCGCCTCGTCGATGGCGGGAATGCCGGTGGCAGCGTGGCGCACATCCTCGGGCACCTGGCCGGCGTAGCTTGCGTCGCCGTGCAGGCCGGCGTGCAGCGACTGCTGGATGCGCTCGCCCAGGTGCGCCCAGACGTGGTGGTGGTATTCACGCCAGCCGAACTCGAACACCAGCTTGCCCTGGGGCTCCAGCGGCGTGCGGCCGTTAATCCGCTGGTAGGACTCGGGCAGGGTCAGCAGCCCGTGCGTGAGGTAGGGCGAAAGCCGGGTGACGGCGCCGTCGATGTGGTTGCGGCTGCGCGCGTAGGCCTGCGGGTCTACCGCTTCCAATCGCGCTTGTGCCGCCTCCAAAGTGGGGGGGAACAGCGCGCTCATAGCGTGCCTGCCGGGTGCGCACGGGCCACGGCGGCCGTCGCTTCGCGGTGCCGGGTGGCTTGCGCCACGATGGCGCCGCGCTGATCGGGTGATAGGCGCGCCAGATTCTTGAGCTGCATGCCCAAGCGCGGGTTGGCGGTTAATAGCGGCTCGTGGCGCAGCAAAAAGTCCCAGTACAGCGTGGTGAGGGGGCAGGCCGCTTCGCCCACCGACAGCGCCGGGTCAAAGCGACAGCCCTTGCAGTGGTTGCTCATGCGCTGGATGTATTTGCCACTGGCCGCATAGGGCTTGCTGGCCATCACGCCACCGTCGGCGAACTGGCTCATACCTAAAGTATTGGGCAGCTCCACCCATTCCACCGCGTCCACGTACACGGCCAAGTACCACTGGTGCACTTGCTGGGGCTTGACGCCCAAGAGCAGCGCATACAAACCCGTGACCATCAGCCGCTGGATGTGGTGCGCGTAGCCGTGGCGCAGGGTCTGGCCAATGGCGTCGCGCAGGCAGGCCATGTCGGTGTCGCCCGTCCAGTAAAACGCGGGCAGATCGGCGCTGGCGCCCAGCGAGTTGCGCTCTTCATAGTCTGGCATCTGCGTCCAGTAGATGCCGCGCACGTATTCGCGCCAGCCCAATATTTGGCGGATAAAGCCTTCGACTGCGGGCAGTGGCGCGGCGCCTGCGCGGTAGGCTGCCTCGGCTGCGGCCACCACTTCGCGCGCACCCAAGAGCTTGAGGTTCATCGCGCAAGCCAGGTGCGAGTGGTAAAGCCATACATCGCCCTCCCACATGGCGTCCTGGTGTTCGCCAAAGTACGGCAGGCGCTCTTGGATAAAGGCGTCCAGCGCCAGCAGCGCCTGCGCGCGCGTGACCGGCCAGCCAAATTCGGCCACGCTGCCAGGGTGGCTGGCAAAACGGGTGTTGACCAGGGCAATCACCTCTTGCGTTATGGCGTCGGGCGCAAAGCGCGTGGGCGGCGGCACGGCGCCGGGGCCTTTGGCGCCGAAGGACGCGCGGTTGTCAGCGTCAAAGTTCCACTGGCCGCCCACGGGCGCTTTGCCATCCATCAGGATGCCGGTTTTATGGCGCAGTTCGCGGTACCAGTATTCCAGGCGCAGCTGCTTGCGGCCCTTGGCGTGGGCGGCAAAGTCGCGCACGGTGCTGAAAAAATGCAGGTCATCGCGCACGTCCAGCGGCACCTTTGCCGCAAGCGCTGCGCCGCGCAAGTCTTGCAGCACGCGCCAGTCACCCGGCGCGGTCATCACCAGGGTTTGGGGCTGGCAGGCGGCAATCGCCTTGGCCAGTTCGCCCGCCAAAGTGCCACTGTTGTCGGGCGCGTCCAGAGTTACGTAATGCAGTGGCCAACTTTTAGCGCGCAGCTCGGCGGCAAAGTGGCGCATGGCGCTCAGAAACACCGTGGTGCGCTGCTTGGCGGACCAGACGTGTTCGGACTCTTGTGCCACCTCGGCCATCCAAATGCAGTCTTGCGCCGGGTCGAAACCGTCCAGCGCGGTGGCGCTGATGTCGAGCTGGTCGCCCAGCACGAGCACCAGGTGGCGGATTGGTGCGCGCGGAATTGGGGCGGGGGTGGCGATGGCGCTTGCTTTGGTGTGGTTCATGGTGGCTTAGCTTGCGCTGCCGTTGGACGGCGCAGTGTTCTTCTTGGCGCGGCAGGCGTCGGAGCAATAGCGCACCGACTCCCAGTTCTTGGCCCAGGCTTTGCGCCAGGTCATCGGGCGCTGGCAGACGGCGCAGGGTTTGGATGGGAGGCTGCTTTTGTTGCCTTTGAAGTCGTTTTTCATGCAAGGCCGCTTGGTGAGTCGCCGACCGGTTCACCCGGGTCGGCGAACAGGTCGATTTGTTGGGAGTGGCTTGCGCCTTGGGCCACAGCTTGGGCAGCGCTGCCCGATTTGCTGGTGCGGCGTGGCACGCCGGTTTGCGCCATGCCGCTTTTGCGCGAGCCGTGGCGCGATTGCACCGCACTGGCCTCGGCGCGCGCCTCGGGGGTTTTGCGCAGGCCGTACAAGCGGTCTTTGGCGGCCTTGACCGCCTGCTTGTCGTACACGATGGGCGCGGGATAGTCGCGCCCAATTACGCAGCCAGACATGCGCTCTAACGTGTCGTTCATCTTCCAGGGCTCGGCCAGATAAGGCAGCGGCACGCGGGCCAGTTCGGGCACCCACTGGCGGATGAAGGTGCCGTCCGGGTCCTGGTCTTGCGCCTGCTTGGTGGGCGAATAGATGCGCAAGGTGTTGATGCCGGTGGTGCCGCTTTGCATTTGCATCTGGCTCCAGTGGATGCCCGCCTCAAAGTCCAAAAACTGCCGCGCCAGAAAGATGCCCGTGGGGCGCCAATGCAGCCACAGGTGGTAGGACGCAAAACTCACCAGCATGGCGCGCATCCGAAAGTTGAGCCAGCCCGTGGCTTTGAGTGAGCGCATGCAGGCGTCCACCATGGGGTAGCCGGTTTGGCCCGCGCACCAGGCGTCAAAGTGGCTGGTGTTGAAGTCGTTCTCGCGCAGGCCGTCGCACACGCTGGCAAAATTTTCAAACTCAATCGACGGCTGGTCTTCGAGCTTTTGCATGAAGTGGCAATGCCAGCGCAGGCGCCCGCTAAAGCTGCGCAGGGCTTTGGCCAGATCGCGGTCGCTGGTGTGGGCGATGGCGTGTTCGGTGGATTGGTGGACCGCGCGCATGGAGATGGTGCCAAACGCCAGGTGCGGACTCAGGCGGCTGCAGGCGTCGGGGGCGGTCAAGGGGCTGGACATGGCGCGCCGGTAGTCGCGCCCGCGCCCGTCCAAAAAACCGTCAAGTTCGGCCCAGGCGCTGGCTTCGGTGCCGCTCTGTACTGATTTAGTGTCGGCTTGCAGACCTAGCGCGTGCAGGCTGGGAATCTCTTGCAACTCCACGCCCGCCACCCCGGCAAAGCCGCCTTGCGCCAACACGCGCGGCGCGTCCATGCGCGCCTGCCAGCGCTTCGCCCAGCCAAAGCGCGAGCGCAGGCGCCGCACCACGCCGGTCTGCGTCCATTCCTGCCAGCGCACGCCGCTATCGGCGCACCAGGCGGCCACGGCCTTGTCGCGCGCGTAGGTCCACATCGGCCCGGTTTCTTCGTGGCTCATCACATGGGTGAATGCGGTTTGGGCGTGCAAGGCGGCCAGCACATCCGCTGCCGTGCCCACGCGCACCAGCAAGGGCAAGCCCCGCGCCGCCAGCGACGCGCGCAAGGGCGCCAGACTGTCGACCGCAAATTGCAGGTGATTGGTGCTGAATTCCGGGCTGGCCAGCCATTCGGGCTCGATGATGAAAAGCCCCAGCGCCGATTCAAAGTGCTGCGCCGCCGCCAGGGGCGCATGGTCGTCTTGGCGCAAATCCCGCTTGAACCAGACCAGCGCGCGTGGTGTGGCTGGGGGCGGGTGGCGGTGCGGCATCGGTTGGACTCTAGCAAAGGGCGGCGCCGGGCGCCGGCGCAAGGGCTTGCGCGGTCTGGCAGAAAACAAAAAAGCCCAACAGCGCAAACTGTCGGGCTTTTTGTCCCTTGCGGGGAGAATTTGGTGGTGATAGGTGGATTTGAACCACCGACATCAGCATTATGAATGCTGCGCTCTAACCAACTGAGCTATATCACCGAAGGCGCAAATTATAGCCAGAAACGCGGCCGCGTCCGGGGCGGCGCTTACTGGTGGGTGAACACGGCGGCGCGCTTGGCCATGAAGGCGTCCATGCCTTCTTTTTGGTCGGCGGTGGCAAACAAGGCGTGGAACAGGCGGCGCTCAAACATCACGCCGTCTGACAAGCCGCTTTCAAAGGCGCGATTCACGCTCTCTTTGGCGGCCATGGTGGCGACTTGTGAGAACCCGGCCACCATCAGGGCGGCAGCCAGCACCTCGTCCATCAGGCTGGCCAGGGGCACCACGCGGCTGACCAGTCCGGCGCGTTCGGCCTCGGCGGCGTCCATCATGCG
>CANCJD010000093.1 GCA_947378275.1 Comamonadaceae bacterium | reverse complement strand
CACCAGGTGACCGTGGTCGAGCGCCAAAGCGGCGCCGCACTGGAAACCAGTTTTGCCAACGCCGGGCAAATCTCGGTGAGCTATTGCGAGCCCTGGGCCAACCGCGAGGCGCCGCTCAAGGCGCTCAAGTGGATGCTCAGCAAAGAAGCGCCCCTGTTGTTTCGCCCGCAAAACCCGTTCGGCCCGGGCTGGCGCCAATACGCCTGGGGCCTGCAGTTTTTGGCCAACTGCAATGACGCTGCCTTTGAGCGCAATGTGCAACAGCTCGTGGCCCTGGGCGAGTACAGCCACGCCGCCCTCAAAGAGGTGGTGGCCGCCACCGGCATCGAATACCAGCGCCTGCAACACGGCATTGCCCACTATTACAGCGACCAGCATTCCTTTGAGTCGGCGGCGCAGGCGGCCGCGCTGATGGGCAAGTACGGCGTGGACCGCAAGGTGGTCAGCCGCGACGAGTTGCTGCGCATTGAGCCGTCGCTCAAAAACTACGGCGCGCACATCGTGGGCGGCACCTATACCGCCACCGACGAGTCGGGCGATGCCTGCACCTTTACCCAGGCCCTGGCCGAGCGCTGTGCGGCGCGCGGCGTGCAGTTTTTATATGGCCACAGCGTGGAGCGTTTGAACGTGGCCGGTGGCGTGGTGCAGTCGGTGGTGGCGCGCGCGCTGCCGCAGGCTGGCGACACGCTGGCACCTGCAGCCCAGGTGCTGCGCGCCGACCAGGTGGTGGTGGCTTGCGGCTCGTTCAGCGCGCCGCTTTTGCGCAGCGTGGGTGTGGACGTGCCGATTTACCCCGGCAAGGGCTACAGCGCCACTTTCAAGATTCTGAATTCGGACGCCGCGCCCAGCGTGTCGACCATCGACGACGCCAAAAAAATCGCCATCACCCGCCTGGGCGACCAGATTCGGGTGGCAGGCACGATTGAGGTGGGCGGTTACGACCTGACCTTGGAGAGTCCTCTGGCGCGCGCGCGCTGCCACATGCTGGCGCGCCGGGTCGAAGAAGTCTGGCCCGGCATGTGCGACACCCGCACGGCTGAAGAAGGCGGCGACCCGCATTTCTGGGCCGGCTTGCGCCCTGCCACGCCCACCAATATTCCCCTGATCGGCCAAACCAAGGTGGGTGGCCTGTGGGTCAACGCGGGCCACGGCACCCTGGGCTGGACGCATGGCGCGGGCTCGGGTAAGGCCCTGGCCGAAGCCATGAGCGGGCGCGCGCCCGACATGGCGTTTGCCATGTACCGGGGCTAAGGCAATAGAGCGGCCGCTGGGGCCGTGTTTCCCTGCGCCGCATGCGCCTCTTCCAGGCAAGCCAAAAACGCGCGTGTGGCGCGTGATGCCACCGGCGAGCGCCGGGTGATCGCAAAAAACTCGCAGTCGTACTGAAACAGCTCGGGCTTGACCGCCTGCATCTGGCCGCGCCGCACAAAGCTGTCGGCGTAGTGGTCGGGCAAAAAGCCCAAAAAGCAGCCCGACAAAATCAGCGTGGCAATCGATTCCTGGTCAAAGCCGGTGGCCATGCGCGTGAGCTGCAGGCGCTGGCTCACCTGCAGATTGGGCGAGTGGTAGCCCAGGCCGGCAAAGGGCAGGGCGCGCACCGCGTCCCAGTCCAGGTGGCTGTGGTCGGCGCCAAAAAGGGCGTGGCCCGCGCCGCAGTACAGGCGCATCTTCTCGTCAAACAGCCGCGAATACTGCAGCGTGTCCGAGTTGCGGTGGCCCGGGATGATGCCGATGTGAAACTGCCCGTCCAGCACGCCGCGCTCAATGCCGTTGAGCGTGGCCACGTGCAGGTTCAGCGCTACGTCGCTCGCGCGCTGCGTGAAAAGGGCAATCGCTTGTGCAATGTGCGCTTGCGGGTTGCTCACCGTCTTGTCAAACACCGCCACCTGCAGTTGCCCACCCATGCGCTGGTGGATCTCGTCCACGCTGCTGCGAAAAGCGTCGGTGGCCGCCAGCAGCTGCGTGGTCTGGGCATAGATTTTTTGCCCCTCCGGCGTGAGCGCAAAGCCCGCCCGGCCCCGGCGGCACAGCACCAGCCCTAAGCGGGTTTCCAGGTCCTTGATGTGGCGGCTGACGGTAGAAGTGCCAATATTGAGCTCCAGCTCGGCTGCGGCCATGCCACCGCAATCGGCCACGGCACGAAACACGCGCAAGAGGCGCAAATCCATGTCGCTGAGCTGGCCCAGCGCCGAACGGCTGGGCGGCGCAGCGGCTTTTGGAAGCCGCGGTGGCGAGGAAGGGGATTTTGGTTTCATAAATGCGCAACTAAATAGTGATAACTCTCACTTTGTAAGAGTAACAGATGCGCCCACAATCGACTTTTTGCAGCCTGTGCGTTGTTCTTTTTGACCGCCTTCTATCCGGAGATCGCCATGAAACCCCATGAAACCGCCGCCCACCAAAGCCAGGGCGTTGTCACCACCACTTCCAGCTTTCCCATGGACGCGGCCTGGATGGAGGCGCACTGGATGCCTTACACCGGCAACCGCAACTTCAAAGCCAACCCGCGCATGATGGTCAGCGCCCAGGGCGCGTACTACACCGACAGCACCGGGCGCAAGATCATGGACGGCCTCTCGGGCCTGTGGACTTGCGGCTTGGGCCATGCCCGCCCCGAGATCACCGAGGCGGTCAGCCGCCAGATCGGCACCTTGGACTATTCGCCCGCCTTCCAGTTTGGCCACCCACTGTCCTTTGAACTGGCCAACAAGATCACCGCGCTCACGCCCGACGGCCTGGACCACGTGTTCTTTACCGGCTCGGGCTCGGAATGCGCCGACACCTCGCTCAAGATGGCGCGCGCTTACTGGCGCTCCAAGGGCCAAGGCACCAAAACCCGCCTGATCGGGCGCGAAAAGGGCTACCACGGCGTCAACTTTGCCGGCATTTCGGTCGGCGGCATTGGCGCCAATCGCAAGATGTTTGGCCAGGGCATTGAGGCCGACCACCTGCCCCACACCCAGTTGCCCAGCAATTTCTACTCGCGCGGCATGCCCGCCAACGGTGTGGAACTGGCGGACGAACTGCTGCGCCTGATCGCCCTGCATGATGCTTCCAACATTGCTGCTGTGATCGTCGAGCCCATGTCCGGTTCGGGTGGCGTGGTGGTGCCGCCGGTGGGTTATTTGCAGCGCCTGCGCGAGATTTGCACCGCCAACAATATCTTGCTGATTTTTGACGAAGTGATCACCGGCTTTGGCCGCATGGGCGCCTACACCGGCGCCGCCGCATTTGGCGTGACGCCAGACATCATGAACGTCGCCAAGCAAGTGACCAACGGCGCCCAGCCCTTGGGCGCTGTGATTGCCAAGAAGGAAATTTATGACACCTTCCTGGCCGCAGGCGGCCCGGACTACATGCTCGAATTTGCGCACGGCTACACCTACTCGGCGCACCCGGTGGCTTGCGCCGCCGGTATTGCCGCACTCGACGTCTTGGTGAACGAGAACATGATTGAGCGGGTGGCCGGTCTGGCGCCTTATTTTGAGAACGCGGTGCACAGCCTCAAAGGCGCTAAACACGTCACTGACATTCGCAACTATGGTCTGGCCGCGGGCTTGACCCTGGCCGCCGTGCCCGGCGAGCCAGCCAAACGACCCTTCCAAGTGGCCATGCGCTGCCTGGAAAAAGGCTTTTACGTGCGCTACGGCGGCGACACCATCCAGCTGGCGCCACCTTTCATCATTGAAAAGTCCGAGATCGACCGTCTGATCAACGCCCTGGGCGAGGCGCTGCACGAGACGGATTGACCGTTAACGCGGCGGGTGCGGCGCGCCTTTCAAGGGTGCGCGGCCCGGCGACAGCATCGCGGCAGATTGCGGGCGCCTTGTGAATTTATTTCATTGGGCACGCCCGTGCGCCAGCTCTGGGCAAAACGCTAAGCTCTGCGCGCAACATTGGCGCGGGCCGCCCCGTTAAATACGCCAAATAAACCATTTTTTCTCACCTGAAAGACCCTTCCATGTCCACACTTCCCACCGTTGGCCACCTCATTGGCGGCAAATTGACCCAAGGCGGCACCCGCCAGGCTGACGTGTTCAACCCCGCCACCGGCCAGGCCGAAAAGCGTGTGCTGCTGGCTGACAAGGCCACCGTCGAGCAGGCCATCGCCAACGCGCAAGCCGCCTTCCCCGCCTGGCGCAACACGCCGCCCCTCAAGCGCGCACGTGTGATGGGCAACCTCAAGGTCTTGCTCGAAGCCCACGCTGACCAGATCTGCGCCATGATCACCGCCGAACACGGCAAGGTCATGAGCGACGCCATGGGCGAACTGCAGCGCGGCATCGAGAACGTGGAATACGCCAGCTATGTGCCCGAGCTGCTCAAGGGCGAGCACAGCAAAAACGTAGGCCCCGCGATTGACTCCTGGAGCGAATTCCAGGCCCTGGGCGTCACCGCCGGTATCACCCCCTTCAACTTCCCCGCCATGGTGCCCTTGTGGATGTGGCCCATGGCCGTGGCCTGCGGCAACTGCTTCATCCTTAAGCCCTCCGAGCGCGACCCGTCGAGCACCTTGCGCATTGCCGAACTGGCCCTCGAAGCCGGCCTGCCACCGGGCGTGCTGAACGTGGTCAACGGCGACAAGGAAGCCGTGGACACGCTGCTGACGCACCCGCTGGTCAAAGCCATCAGCTTTGTCGGCTCCACACCGATTGCCGAATACATCTACGCCACCGGCTGCGCGCACGGCAAACGCGTGCAGGCCCTGGGCGGCGCCAAGAACCACGCCGTGGTCATGCCCGACGCCGATGTCGCCAACGCTGTCAACGCCTTGATGGGAGCCGCCTACGGTTCCTGTGGCGAACGCTGCATGGCCATTCCCCTGGTGGTGGCCGTGGGCGACGAAACGGCAGACGCCGTGATTGCTGGTCTGAAAATCGAGATCGCGAAGATGAAGGTCGGCCCCGGCACCGACGCCACGAGCGACATGGGTCCGCTGGTGACCAAGCCGCATTTCGAGAAGGTGCGGGGCTACGTGGACCAAGGCGTGGCGGAAGGCGCAACGCTGCTGGTGGATGGCCGCGGCGTTAAGGTCGAGGGCCACGAGGAAGGCTACTTCCTGGGCCCCTGCCTGTTTGACAACGTCAAACCCGGCATGACGATTTACCAAGAGGAGATCTTTGGCCCCGTGCTCGGCGTGGTGCGCGTCAAGACGCTGCAAGAAGCCATGGACCTGATCGATGCCCACGAATACGGCAACGGCACTTGCATCTTCACCCGTGACGGCGAGGCGGCGCGCTACTTCACCGACAACATCCAAGTTGGCATGGTGGGCGTCAACGTGCCCCTGCCTGTGCCTGTGGCCTACCACTCGTTTGGTGGCTGGAAGCGCAGCCTGTTTGGCGATCTGCATGCCTACGGTCCGGACGCGGCGCGTTTTTACACCAAGCGCAAGACCATTACCCAGCGCTGGCCCTCGGCCGGCGTGCGCGAGGGCACCATGTTCAGCTTCCCAAGCAGCAAGTAAAGGCGATCAAGTCGGCTCTGCCGGTCATTACGGCTTATGTTAAATCCAACGAATTTAAAATTTAAATCATAAAAATAAATGAAAGTGTAGACAAAGGCCCTAAAAAAAGTGGAAAATTGGTTCTATCAGGCAAAAGACCTGAAAAACCAAATAATCACTTAAATTCGTTGGGAAAAAATATGACAAAGACCAAAGTTGCAAACTTCTCGCAGATGTACACCAAATACCTGAACCTGGTTCAGGCGGTGCGCGGCTTGCCAAGTTTCCCCAGTCTGGACGCGGTGGAATCCCGCATGCTCAACACGTTTGCCGCTGCGTGGCATGAGGAAAAGCAGATCACCGTGCTCGAAGCCATGGTGATGCTGCCTGAAATTTCCACCACCACAGCGCACCGCCGGCTCAAGATGCTGCGCAAAAAGGGCATGATTGACTTGAATCTTGACGCCCATGACAACCGGGTGAAGTACGTGGTGCCAACCAAGGCAACCCAGCAGTACTTTGCCCAACTGGGTCAATGTATGGAAAAGGCCCAGCAAGCCGCCTAAGCCCTTTGTAGCTTTGGACGGCTGCGCGGGCCGCTCAAGCGCTTGTCACTGTGGCGATAGGCGTTTGAATTTTGAAAGTAGTTCGCGTATGCATGTGCAGAGTGCCACTCTGATCGTGGGGGTGACAGCGCTTTTTTACGTAGCGCTGTACTTGCTCAATGGTTTCCTTTTTTCGGATTTGGATTTCTCTGCTGGCGTTGCTTGGGTATTTTTGCCCAACGGCCTGCGTTTGATCGCCGTGTTGCTGTTTGACAAGTGGGGCGCCTTGGGAATTGTGCTGGGCTCGCTGATGGTGGCCTTTCATGACGCGCGCTTGACCGACCCCGTCACTGTGGGCGTGGCGGCCTGTATTTCGGGCCTGGCGCCCTTGCTGGCGCGCCAGATTTGCTTGAGTCTGACCGACCTTGAGGTTGATCTCAACAATCTGACAGCCTCGAGCCTGGTGCGTATCACCCTGATTTTTTCTGCCGTGAGCGCGGGCCTGTACCAAAGCTGGTACGCCTGGCGTGGCAACTCGGACAACGCGCTCGCCAGCGTCTTGGTGATGTTCAGTGGCGATATGTTGGGTGCGATGCTGGTTTTGTATGCGTCGAAAATTGCGCTCTCACTGGACGCGCGCTTGCGCGGGGGATAATCCCCCCACATGGCACTGATTACCTTACTGGACGCCCAACTCGCTTTTGGACACGTACCCCTGCTCGACCACGCAGGCTTTTCACTCGAACCCTCAGAACGCGTTGGCTTGATCGGGCGCAATGGCGCTGGCAAGTCGTCGATGCTCAAAATTTTGGCGGGCATGGAAAAACCCGACGACGGCGTCGTACAGGTTCAAAACAACACCCGCATCGCCTTTGTCGCGCAGGAACCTAACCTGGACGGCCAAACCACCGTGTTTGAAGCGGTCAGCATCGGCTTGCAGCGCATTCGCCACCTGATCGAAGAATATTCGCAAGGCCACGGCGACTTGGACGCCATGCAAAGCGAAATTGAGGCGCTCGACGGCTGGAACTGGGAGCAGCGCGTGGGCGAAACCCTGCACCGCTTGCACCTGGACCCCGAGGCCATGATCAGCACCCTGTCGGGCGGCACCAAAAAACGCGTGGCGCTGGCGCAAGCCCTGGTGGCCCAGCCCGAAGTGCTGTTGCTCGACGAGCCGACCAACCACCTGGACCTAGACTCGATTGAATGGCTCGAAGGCCTGCTGATCGACTTCAAGGGCAGCATCATCACCATCACCCACGACCGTTCGTTTCTGGACAACGTGGCCACCCGCATTGTGGAACTCGACCGCGGCAAGCTCTTGTCGTATCCCGGCAACTTTGCCGCCTATTTGCTGCAAAAAGAAGAGCAGCTGGCGCAAGAGGCGGTGATCAACGCCCGTGCTGACAAGCTGCTGGCGCAAGAAGAGGTGTGGATCCGTAAGGGCGTAGAAGCCCGCCGCACCCGCGCCACCGCTCGCATCGTGCGCTTGGACAACCTGCGCGCCAGCCGCGAAGCCCGCCGCGAAGTGGTGGGTAGCGTCAATATGGATGTCAACAGTGGGGCCTCCAGCGGCAAGCTCGTGGCCGAGCTGACCCATATTTCCAAGACCTTTGGCGACAAGATGATCGTGCGCGATTTCTCGGCCACCATCCTGCGCGGCGACAAGATCGGCCTGCTCGGCCCCAATGGCGCGGGCAAAACCACCTTGCTCAAACTCATCTTGGGCGAACACCAGCCCGACCCGGCGCCTGCCAACGCTCCTGCGCCCGAGCCCGGCCACAGCCCCTGGGGCACGGTGCGCCAGGGCGCCAATATTTCGGTGGCCTACTTTGACCAGATGCGCAACGCGCTGGACATGGACGCCACGCTGGAAGACTTCATCAGCCCCGGCAGCGAGTGGATCGAGATCGGCAACCGCCGCCAGCACGTCAAAAGCTACCTGGGCGACTTTTTGTTTTCGCCTGCGCGCGCCAACTCACCGGTGCGCAGTTTGAGCGGTGGCGAGCGCAACCGCCTGCTGCTCGCCCGCCTGTTTGC
>CANCJD010000092.1 GCA_947378275.1 Comamonadaceae bacterium | reverse complement strand
CTCTTGGGGGCTGCGGACTTTTCATTGACTTGAGCTTTTTTCAAATCGGGCATCGCGCTGTGGTTCCGCGACGGCTAATCGAGATGGATGTTCCGGTCAGTCGTCGATGCTGGTGCGGATTCCGGGCGGCGCATCCTTGCCAATTTCTTCGAACTCCTTCTTTTCGCGCCGGGCAAACCGGGCTTGGGCACCATGCCGGAATCCGTCCAAAATTTGATCCATGGGCTTCCATTGCACATCCACGATGTCGGCCTTGGCCTTGATCGCCTCCCAGAAGTCCCATTGGATGCCATCGGCATCTTTGGCGACGATGAACTCTTCGCCCCCCATGCCGTTGGACAGAAAGTCTGCCATGCCGCCGAACCGAGAAACGCTGAGTTGAGAGGTGTTCTTGTAGGTGTGCGCAGCTCTCCACTTGCGGTATTCGCCCACGGGGTATCGGACTGGCGACTTCGTTCCGCCGCCCAGCTTCACGAAAACAGGTCCATCTCCGGTCGCCCGCATGTTTTTGAGCGTCTCACTTGTGGCTTGCATGACGGATGCCATCTGCTCCGGAGTAAGAAGCGTCTCGTCGGATAGCTCGTGCATCTCCCTGACGATTTGCTCGCCAGACATGACGCACAAAGGCTTTTCCCGCGCCTCAACTTCTACGTCCGCCATCTATGCCTCCTGTTGTTCAGCCCTGGGGGCATCTTAGTGCATCTTGGCGCCGCGCTGGGGGGCCATGAGGGGGCCATGAGCTAGAAACGCGATATTTTTGATGGTCAGAAAATCAGTTTTAGAGGGAAAATAAAATTCTAAGACCACACAGGGAATAGGCTTATGAGTCCTCTGCTCTAACCAACTGAGCTAACGCCCCACACAAGCGTCGGATTGTAGTTGCTGATGGGTATTTCTGCCTCAACGTCAGGGAGCAGACGCTGGCGCAGCTGCCCTCAGCAGACGGGCACCGCCCTAGTGGCTTGGATTGGCGTTGGCCGGAGCCTTGGACTCGTCGTAAATCGTGCCGCCAAACTTGAGCGCACTGCATTCTCGGTCAGACTGGAAGACCGGGTAGAACATCTGGCGGGACCAATGTTCCTGACCAAACAATTGATCGTCACGCAGACCCACCGCTGCCGGGTACTGGCGCGTGATGTGCGCCGAGCCAAAAATCACGTCCCACAAGAACAACAGATTGCCAAAGTTGCCCGTGTAATGGCCCACGCCGTCGGCGTTGGTGATGGCGTGGTGCGCCCAGTGGGTAGCGGGGGTAGAAATGGTGCGCTCCAGCACCCACATCACCGGCCGCAATGCACGCACGCGGTACAGCGGCTCGTCCCAGCGCCAAGCGCAATGCGCGCCCAAGATCACAAACAGCTTGACCACGATATAAAGCGCGTAGACCATGCCGCCCACGCCCAAATACAAGAGCGCGCCGGCAAACCACAGGCCGGGCATCATCAGGTAGTAAAAAAAGTTGTTGCGGAAGGTGACGCGGATGCTCATGTACTGCGCCGAATGGTGCGCACGGTGCAGGGGCCACAGCAGGGGCGAATGCGAGGCACGGTGCCACCAGTACTGCGTCATGTCGTCGAACACCAACAAAATGCACACCATGCCCCACCAGGGCAAATCAGCCAACGCGTCTTTCATGCCAGGTGCCAACCAGGCGCCCAGTTTGGCCGTGGCCAAAATAGCCAGAGGCTGGGTGATGGCCAGCAGGCTCAGAAACATGAGGAGTTCGAGCTTGGTATCGTTGGGCGTGGCGGAAGTGCGAACCGTGCTTTGGTAGCGGCGGCTGACGAACTCCATCAGGCCGAAGCCGATGATCAGGCACAGCACCAAGGCGTTTTGAACTTGCGTTGCATTCATTGATAAGTTTCCCCATATTTTTCTGCGGCCAATGTAGCGTGTGCGGCGGCACATTGAAACCGGGTTAGCCCTTACTGCCCCCTATTTCGGTGCGCTTGCGCGACACGCCTGCTGCAAAACCTAACGCTCCGCCAAAAACAGTTCCTGCAAGTCGCTCAAGAAATCAAAACCCCGCACCGTGGGCCGCACCCGCTGCAAGTCGCGCTCGATCAGGCCTTTGCGCTCGGCCGCATCCAGGGCCGCGGCGATGGCGGTCACCGGCAGGCCAGTGCGCTCAGAAAACTCGCGCAGCCCAAAACCGTGGCGCAGGCGCAAGGCGTTGAGCATGTATTCAAACGGCAGCTCCGCGCGCGCCACTTCTTCGCTTTGCGCCAGCGCGTTACCGGCCAAGGCCCGCTCCTGGTACAGGCGCGGCTCGCGCAGGCGAACCTGACGCACCACGCGGTGGGCGAAACTAAGTTTGCTGTGCGCGCCAGCACCGATGCCAAGATAGTCACCAAACTGCCAGTAGTTCAGGTTGTGCGCGCAGCGGTGGCCGTCTTTGGCGTAGGCCGACACTTCGTAGCGCTGCAGCCCGGCGGCCTCGGTCAGCTCGGTGATGTGATCAAGCATGGCGTAGGCCGTGTCATCTTCGGGCACCACCGGCGGGAACTTGGCGAAATAGGTGTTGGGCTCGATGGTCAGGTGGTAAATCGAGATGTGCGGCGGCGCAAAGCCCAGAGCGATATTGATGTCTTGCCCCACCTGCTCCAGCGTCTGGCCCGGCAGCGCGTACATGATGTCCAGATTGAAGGTGGAAAAAGAGCGCGCGGCCTCTTCCACGGCCGCCAGCGCCTGCGTACGGTCGTGCACCCGGCCCAGCGCCTTGAGGTGCGTGTCGTTAAAGCTTTGCACGCCAATTGACAGGCGCGTGACGCCCGCCTGGGCAAAGGCGGCAAAGCGGTCTTTCTCAAAGGTGCCGGGGTTGGCTTCTAGCGTGATTTCGCAGTCGGGCTCTAAGCGCAGGCGGGCGCGGATGTCGCTGATCAGCCGATTAATGGCTTCGGGCGAAAACAGGCTGGGCGTGCCCCCGCCAATAAAGATGCTGTGAATGCCCCGGCCCCAGATCAGCGGCAAGGCGGCTTCCAGGTCCGCCACCACGGCGTCGATGTAGCGGCGCTCGGGAAGGGGTCCTGTGGGTTGCTCGTGCGAGTTGAAGTCGCAGTACGGGCATTTTTTAAGGCACCAGGGCAAATGCACGTACAAAGACAGGGGCGGCAGCGCTGTGAGTTGCAGCGTGCCAGGGCGCATGTAATGCTGAATATCGTGCTGCACCGCCGCCCCGACGTCGGCGCCCGCGCTAGCCACAATGGGAATCATGGCTGCGCCAGCCAGCGCTCGCGCATCAGCGCGGCCATGGCCTGGGCTGCGCGGCCGCGGTGGCTGTGGGCGTTTTTTACTTCTACGGGCAACTGGGCAAAGGTCTTGCCAAATTCTGGGATCCACATGATCGGATCGAAGCCGAAGCCGTTGCTGCCCACGGGCGCGCGCGCAATCTGCCCCACCACGCGGCCCACCGCAATGAGCGGCTCCGGGTCATCCGGCGAACGCACGGCTACCAGGGTGCTGACCAAGGCGGCGCCCCGCGCGTCGATGTCTTGCATTTGTTCCAACAACGCCCGCACATTGTTGTCATCGCCCTTGGCGTAGCCAAACTGGGTGGCGTAATAGGCTGTGTCGACGCCGGGCAGGCCACCAAAGGCGTCCACGCACAAACCAGCGTCGTCGGCCAGTGCGGGCAGGCCGGTATGCAGCGCGGCGTTGCGCGCCTTGGCCAAGGCGTTTTCCACAAAAGTGCGATAGGGCTCGGGCGACTCGGGCACGCCGAGCTCACTTTGGCGCACCAGGGCGCAGCCCAGGGGCGCAAACATAGCTTGCAGTTCAGCGAGTTTGCCCGCGTTGTTGGACGCCAGAACGATGCGCATGGCGCTGGGTACGGCGCTCAATGCGCAAGCAGCGCTTGGGCCAGCGCCTGCTGCTGCAAAAGCATCAACTGGCCGATGCCCAGTTCGGCCAGGCCGAGCAAGCGATCCATCTCGGTGCGCGAAAACGCCGCGCCTTCGGCCGTGCCCTGCACTTCGACAAAGTTGCCTGCGCCGGTCATGACCACGTTCATGTCGGTGTCGCAAGAAGAGTCTTCGGTGTATTCCAGATCAAGCAGCGGCGTGCCCTCTACGATGCCCACCGAAATGGCTGCCACCGACGCAGTAATGGGTGACTCGGCGATTTTTCCGTGCGCCAGCAGCCAGTTCACCGCGTCTTGCGCCGCCACAAAGGCGCCGGTAATGGCGGCTGTGCGGGTGCCGCCGTCGGCCTGAATCACGTCGCAATCGAGCGAAATGGTGCGTTCGCCCAGGCGCTTGAGGTCAAACACGGCACGCAGCGAGCGGCCAATCAGGCGCTGAATCTCTTGCGTGCGCCCGCTTTGCTTGCCGCGTGCGGCCTCACGGTCGCTGCGGGTGTGGGTCGCGCGCGGCAGCATGCCGTATTCGGCGGTAACCCAGCCTTCGCCGCTGCCGCGTTTGTGCGGAGGCACGCGCTCTTCCACCGACGCGGTGCACAGCACCTTGGTGCCGCCAAACTCGATCAGCACAGATCCTTCGGCGTGGCGGGTGTAGCCGCGGGTAATGCGCACGGGGCGCAAGGCGTTGGCGGCACGATTGCCGCTGCGGGTAAATGAAGTCATGAAGAAATTCCGGCCAACGGGTTGAAGGGGCACCGAGCGCCGCATTTTTTGCGGAAAATCGTGCCCTAGCAGGGCCCGCGCTCAGGCAAGCACCGGATTATCGGCTTTCTCCCAGCCGACGGCGATCAGCGTCACGTTGTCGCAATAAGCCCCACCCCGCTGCAACGCAAGGTCAAGGAGCTGGTTCGCCGCTTCGGTGACGGGGTAAGCGGTCAGCCTGTCAACCACCTCGCCCTCTTGCACATTGCCCCACAGGCCATCGGAGCACAGCAGCAAGCGGTCTCCCACTTCCAAAGCGATTGGAATGCCGATTTCGATCACCGGTTGCCGGGGCGCACCCAGGCAGCTGTACAGCATGTGCTTGCTCACGGGCGCCTCGCCTTTGGCGCGCAGGATGCTGTCTTTCCATTCCGCCACCGAATGGTCTACCGTGCGGCTCAGCACCGCACCGCCTCGCACCAGGTAGCGACGAGAGTCGCCACAGTGCGCGGTGTAGCACTGGTTGTCCTGCAACACTGCGAGCACCAGCGTACTGCTGGGCGTTTGATCCAAGCCATGCATTGCGGCATACGCCAGCAATTGCTCGTGTGCCGCGCGCATGGCGGTTTGCAGGAATTGCGTCACATTGGCCAGTCTGGGGTTGGCCTGCTTGTGGAACATGGCGGTTGCGACCTGCAGGCAGACTTGGGCTGCCACATCACCTTGCGGGTGGCCACCGAGTCCATCGGCAACCAAAAAAATGGCAGAAGTCTGCGTATAGGTGTAGCCCATGCGGTCTTCGTTTCGCTTGCGCCCGCCCATACGGCTGGCCTGAAAAACGGAGAACATCATGGCTTAGCGGTGCGCTCAGCGCGCAAGTTTGGATTCCGGACGCAAAGCGTCGGGCAGGAACTGGGTCGCTTGGTAGCGATCAGCAAGCGCCGCATGTCCCACCACTTGTAGCGGACTGGACAAAATTTTTTGCACCGAAAGCACCGAGTGCGGCCTGGCCTGCGGGTCTGTTTGCATGCAGTCCAGCACGAGGTCTATCAGCATGTAGGAGTACTTTCCCCGCAGGTCGGCCATCATGGCTTCGAGAATGCTACGGCAGTCGAATTTGGCGGCATCAGGCGGCGGGCACCCTTTCATGCAGGAAAACATGCAAGCGCCAATGGCATAGATATCCGTCCAAGGCCCAATGGGTTTGCCACGCTTGTACATTTCCGGCGCGGAAAAACCCGGCGTGAACATCGGTCGCAAGAAATTTCCGCCCTGGTGCAACACGTCGCGTGCCGCACCAAAGTCAATGAGCACCGCACGGTCGTCGTCGGTGACCAAAATATTGCCGGGTTTGATATCCAAGTGCAGCATTTTGTGCTGATGCACCACCCGCAAGCCACGCAGCACTTCGTCAAACAAAGAGCGAATCGTGCTTTCGCGAAACACTTTGGGGTGCTTAAGCGAAGCGGACGTGACGATGAACTGCTGCAAGGACGCACCTTGCAAATAATTCATGACCAGGTAAACCGTGTCGTTTTCTTGGAAGAAATTGAGCACACTGACCACATTGGGATGCACGATTTGGGCCAATGCGCGCCCTTCTTCCAAAAAGCTGCGAAATCCAATGCGGTACAGGGTTCGCTTGTCGTTTTCCACCACGATCGGTGCGTCACCATGGGCTCGACTGGCCAAAGCGGCGGGCAGGTACTCCTTGAGCGCTACCTCTTGCCCGGTGGGACTGACCGCCCGGTACACAATGCCAAAGCCGCCCGCACCAATTTTTTGAACGATGCGGTAACCGCCCACCGACTTGCCAGGCGCCAGGGATGCGGGGAGTGACTTCGGTAGGGGCTGGGTCATGCCATAGTGCAGGTGGGTGAGCCATCAGCCAGCGTTGAACGCCGCGTGCGACCAACGAAGCGGGTTATTCTCGGTGCAACCCTCATAGTCAAGGAATTAATAATGTCAGTTTACAGTATGACCGGCTACGCCAGTGCGCAGCACAGCGCCGCCACCACAGCCATAACGTCCGAAAGCAAGCAACTGCCCGCGGCCCAGCTCGGGCTGGAAATCCGCTCGGTCAACAGCCGCTTTTTGGACCTGACATTTCGCCTGCCCGAAGACCTGCGCCAGTGGGAACCTGCCTTGCGCGAACTGCTGGGTGCGCGCCTCAAGCGCGGCAAGATCGAGGTGCGCGCCTCCATCGACGTGCAACACGGCAGCGTGAGCGACCCCTCGCCTAAGCTGCTGCAGCGCCTCAACAGCCTGCAAGACAACATCAAGGTCTGGCTACCGCAGGCCGGTGGCCTGACGGTGTCGGACGTATTGCGTCTGGCGGCAAGCGAGCAGTCGGGCCTGCGCGACTGGAGCGAAGATCTGCTGCCGCTGGCCAAAACTGCATTAACCGCGCTGCTCGCGGCCCGCGAGCGCGAAGGCGCGCGCTTAGCCGCCATGCTGCTAGAGCACATCAAGCAACTGCGCCTGCTGGCCGCCCAGGCCACGCCCTTGGTGCCGCAACTCGTGGCCCAGCAGCGCCAACGTTTTATGGAACGCTGGGCCGAAGCCATGGCGCTGGGCGAAGGCAGCGCCCTGCCCGAAAGCGCCCAAGACCGGGCGCTGACCGAGGCCACGGCCTTCGCCATCCGCATTGACGTGGCCGAAGAAATCACCCGCCTGAACTCGCACCTTGACGAGCTTGAGCGCCTGATCACCAAGGGCGGCGAAATCGGCAAGCGCCTTGACTTTTTGATCCAGGAGCTGCATCGCGAGGCCAACACCATGGGCTCCAAATCGGCCGCCCTGGCGCTAACCCATATTTCGGTGGACATGAAGGTGCTGATCGAGCAAATGCGCGAGCAAGTGCAGAACATAGAATAAGAGCCCGCTTTTTGCCCCCTGAGTCGCGTTATGGATTACCCCGGAAACCTTTTTGTTGTCGCAGCGCCCAGTGGCGCGGGCAAATCCAGCCTGGTCAACGCCTTGCTGGAGCTTGATTCCCACGTGCAGCCCTCGGTGTCACACACCACGCGGGCGCCGCGCGGCCAGGAAAAGCACGGGCGCGAATACTTTTTTGTCTCTGAACAAGAATTTGACGCGATGGTGGCGGCCGGCGCCTTTGTCGAATGGGCCCATGTGCACAACCACCGCTACGGCACGTCCAAAAAAGCCATCGAAGACCGCATGGCCCTGGGCGCCGATGTGATTCTGGAAATCGACTTTCAAGGCGCGATTCAGATCAAACAGACCTTTTCCAACGCGGTGTGTATTTTTATTCTGCCCCCGAGCTGGGAAGAACTGCGCGCGCGGCTGGAACGCCGGGGCGAGGACGCGCCCGAGACCATTGAGCTGCGCATGACAAACGCCGCCCTTGAGGTGGCGCAGGCCCAAAAATTCGACTTCGTTATAATCAACGAGTTGTTTGACCGCGCGCTTTTTGACCTCAAGGCGATCGTTCACTCCCAGCGGCTCAAGTTTGTGGCGCAGGCGCGCGCCAGAGCCGCAACGTTCCAGGCGCTCAACATCCCCTTGTAATTTCGGAGAATCCCATGGCCCGCATCACC
>CANCJD010000091.1 GCA_947378275.1 Comamonadaceae bacterium | reverse complement strand
CAAAGAAGGCTTTGGCCTGTGGCAGATGACGATTCGCAAGGGCGTGCGCGCCTCCACATCCAACGCTTTTTTGCGCCCAGCCATGGGGCGCAGCAATTTGACGGTGCTCACCCATGCCTTGGTCCAGCGCGTGCTGCTGCAAGGGCGCGAGGCCGTGGGCGTGGAATGCGTGGTGGACGGCGTTAAGCAGCAATTCAAAAGCCGCAAAGAAGTAATTTTGTGCGGCGGCGCCATCAACTCGCCCCAGCTTTTGCAGCTCTCGGGCGTGGGCGACGCCGCGTTGCTGGCGGCCAAGGGCGTGCCCCTGGCACACCATTTGCCCGCCGTAGGCCAGGGCCTGCAAGACCATTTGTGCGTGTCTTACTTCTTCAAATCCAAGGTGCCCACGCTCAACAACACGCTGGGGCCCTGGTATGGCAAGGTTTGGGCTGGCATCCGCTACGCGCTGGACCGCAAGGGCCCGCTGGGCATGAGCGTGAACCAGGCCGGTGCCTTTGTGCGCAGTCGCCCCGGCCTGGCGCAGCCCAATTTGCACTTGTATTTCAACCCCATCAGCTACACCGCCAACACGGCGCCCGTGGGCAAGCGTTTCCAGTTGCAAAACCCCGACCCGTTTGCGGCGTTTTTGATTTCGTTCAACACCTGCCGCCCCACCAGCCGGGGCAGTGTGCAAATCCAGTCGGCCAACGCGCAAGACAAGCCACTGATCACCACCAACTTCCTGACCACCGAACACGACCGCCAGGACATTGTGGAAGGCGCGCGCATGGTGCGCAGCATTGCGGCCACCGCGCCGCTGGCTGACATTGTGCAAAGCGAACACCTGCCTGGCGCAGATGCGCAGAGTGACGCGGCCATCATGGCCGACTTTGCCAAGCGCGGCGGCTCGGTCTACCACGCGTCGTGCACCTGCGCCATGGGGCCGGATGCGGCCACCTCAGTGGTGGACGCGCGCCTGCGGGTGCACGGCATGCGCCGCCTGCGGGTGATTGACGCCTCGGTGTTTCCGGCGGTTACGTCCGGCAACACCAACGCGCCCGTCATCATGGTGGCCGAAAAAGGCGCGGACATGGTGCTGGCGGACAACGCCTAATGCCGCCCTTGTCGTTTAATTGATCTCTCTTTTTTCTTTTTTGAAGCCGCCATGAACACCTCTTTCCAAGCCATTGTTGTTGACCAAGTCGAGGGCAAACCGGTGCCCCAGCTCAAGCACATCACTGCGGCCGATTTGCCTGCGGGCGAGGTGCTGGTGGCGATTGACTACTCCAGCATCAACTACAAAGACGCTATGGCGCTCACGGGCACCGGCAAGATCATCCGCAGCTTTCCCATGGTGCCGGGCATTGACTTTGCGGGCACCGTGGTCGAGTCCAGCAGCGCCGATTACAAGGCCGGCGACAAAGTGGTGCTCACCGGCTGGAGCGTGGGCGAGCGCTTTTGGGGCGGCTACAGCCAGATGCAGCGTGTCAAGGCCGAGTGGCTGGTGCCCCTGCCCGCAGCCTTGAGCAGCCAAAGCGCCATGGCCATTGGCACCGCAGGCCTGACTGCCATGTTGTGCGTGATGGCGCTGGAGGACGCGGGTATCAAGAGCGGCAACATTTTGGTCACCGGCGCCAACGGCGGCGTGGGCAGCGTGGCCATCGGCCTGTTGGCGGGCCTGGGTTATGAAGTGACGGCCCTGAGCCAGCGCCCCGACGAGAACCGTGACTACCTGATGGGCCTGGGCGCCAAAGACGTGATCGGCGGCCCCGAGTGGAAAGAAAAGCCCGCGCCCCTGGGCAGCCAGCGCTGGCAAGGCGCGGTAGACGTGGTGGGTGGCGCGGTGCTGGCCCGAGTGCTGAGCGAGATGGACTACGGCGGCGCCGTGGCCGCCTGCGGCCTGGCCGGTGGCTTTGGGCTGGAGACCACGGTGATGCCTTTTATTTTGCGTGGCGTGCGGCTCTTGGGTGTCGACTCGGTGATGTGCCCCAAGGCGCGGCGCATGGCCGCCTGGCAGCGTCTGGCCACCGAATTTGCCGTCCCGGCGCAAGCGCAGATGCAGCGCGTGGTGGGCCTGGGCGAGGTCATGGCATTGGCCAAAGACTTCATGGCGGGCACCTCGCGCGGGCGCGTGGTGGTGGACGTCAACCGCTAAACGATTCTCTCTTTTTTACTTTTTCAAAATACAAGGACACAGCATGAGCGCACAACAACTTCGCATTGGATTTATCGGCCTAGGCGCTTTGGGCGAAGGCCTGTGCAACAACCTGATCAAGGCGGGCTTTCCCGTCACCGTCAACGACCTCAACAAAGACCTGGCCAAACGCCTGCTTGAAGGCGGCGCCCAATGGTCGGACGACGTGGCCGGCACCTGCCGCGACGCCGACGTGGTCATCACCGTGCTGCCGTCCCCCTCAGTCTCGCGCAAAGTGGTCGAAGGCGCAGGCGGCGTGTTTGAGAACCTGAAAAGCGGCGGCACCTGGATCGAGATGAGCACCACCGACATGGAAGACCTGCTGCGCCTGGCCGACGTGGCCGCCAGCAAAGGCATTACCGTGCTGGAATGCCCGGTGACCGGCGGCGTGCACTTGGCCAATTCGGGCGAGATCACCGTGCTGGTGGGCGGCGAGGAAAGCACCTTCAAGCGCGTCGAAAGCATTCTGTCTGCCATGGGCGGCGAGATCATTTACATGGGAAAGATGGGCAATGCGTCGGTGGTGAAGGTGGTGACTAATATGCTGGCCTTCATCCACCTGATTGCGGCAGGCGAGGCGATGATGCTGCCCGCCAAATACGGCGTAGACCCGGACGCCACCTACCGCGCTATCCGCGCAAGCTCCGGCAACAGCTTTGTGCATGAGACCGAGTCCAAACTGGTGCTCTCGGGCAGCTACAACGTCAAGTTCAATATGGACCTGGCCTGCAAAGACCTGGGGCTGGTCAACGGTATTGCCGAAAAAATCGGCGTGCCTTTGGAGCTGGGTTCCATGGCGCAGCAAATTTTCCGCCGCGCGCGCGGCCTGTACGGCAGCCAGGCCCAGTCGCCCGAAGTGGTGCGCATGATCGAAGCCGCCTGTGGCCTGGAACTGCGCGCCCCCGGCTACCCCACCGAACTGGTTGCTGAATAAGGCCCCACACATGACCGCCACCCTGACCCACCAAGACTGGCAAGACCGCGCCGCGCGGCTCGACATTGCCACCGGCCTGTTTATTGACGGCCAGTATGTGGCGGCATTGGCGGGCGAGACCTTTGACTGCGTCAACCCCGCCACCGGCGCGCTGCTGGCGCGCATGGCGCGCGGCCAGGCGGCGGACATTGACCGCGCGGTGGCCTCAGGCCTTGCCGCCTGGCGCGATGGCCGCTGGGCCAAGCAGGCGCCGCGCGCGCGCGCCAACACGCTGTTGAAATGGGCCGATCTGGTTGAGGCGCACAGCGAAGAGCTGGCGCTGCTGGAAACCCTGGACATGGGCAAGCCGATTTCGGACATGTTCAACATCGACCTGCCCGAGGTGCTCAGGACCATTCGCTACTTTGCCGAATGCATTGACAAGATCGAAGGCGCCGTCACCCACACCGACCCGAGCGCGCTGCACACCATCACACACGAGCCGCTGGGCGTGGTGGGCGCCATTACGCCGTGGAACTACCCCATGCTGATGGCGGTCTGGAAGCTAGCGCCCATCTTGGCCGCAGGCAACTGCGTCGTCCTCAAACCGGCCGAGCAGGCACCGCTGACTTGCACCCGCCTGGCGCAACTGTTTGTGGACGCCGGTGGCCCGGCCGGCGTGTTCAATGTGGTCAACGGAATGGGTGCCGAGGCTGGCAAAGCGCTGGCCTTGCACATGGACGTGGACAAGATCACCTTTACCGGTTCGACTGCCGTGGGCAAGCTGCTGCTGGGCTACGCCGGCCAGAGCAATATGAAGCGCGTGGCCCTGGAGACCGGCGGCAAAAGCCCGCAAATCTTCATGCCCGACCTGTATGACTTTGACGCTGCGGTAGACCGCGCCGTGGGCGGCATTTTGGACAACGCGGGCCAGGTTTGCAACGCGGGCTCGCGCCTGCTGGTGCACCGCTCGATCCACGACCGTTTTGTGGCGCGCTTTGTCGAGCGCGCCGCCGCCCTGTACCAGCCGGGCGACCCGCTGGACCCGGCCACCACCATGGGCCCACTGGCCAGCCAGGCGCAGCGCGCCAATGTGCAAGCGCGCATCGCCCGCGCGCTGGAGCAAGGCGCCAGCCAGGTGTTGCCCGCGCTGCCCGCTGGCCTAAACGCAGCGGGTGCTTATGTGGCGCCGACCCTGTTTACCCAGGTGCGCCAAGACATGGCCATAGCCCAAGAAGAAACCTTTGGCCCGGTGGCCTCGGTCCAGGCCTTTGACACCGAGGCTGAGGCCATTGCCCTGGCCAACGACTCGGTTTACGGCCTGGCCGCCAGCGTGTGGACGGCGGACCTCAAAACCGCGCACCGCATGAGTGCTGCGCTGCAGGCCGGCGTTATCTGGGTCAACTGCTTTGGCGACGGCGACATGACGCAGCCTTTTGGCGGCTACAAGCAAAGCGGCAACTCGCGCGACAAACACAAAGACAGCCTGCTGTCTTACCTGCAAACCAAGTCCACCTGGATCAGCCTGGCCTGAGGGCTGCGCACACTATTTATTGGGAGAGAAAAAATGACCATGACACATTGCAACTTCTACATTGACGGCGCCTGGGTTGAACCGCTGGGCGCGCATACGGTGCACCCGGTGGTTAGCCCCGGCGACGAATCGGTGGTGGGCGAGGTGATGATGGGCAGCGCCGACGACGCCAACCGCGCCGTGGCCGCCGCGCGCCGCGCTTTTGACGGCTTTAGCCAAACCACGCTGGCGCACCGCACCGAACTGCTGCAAAAGCTGCAAGCCGCCTTTGAGCGCCGCTACACCGAAATGGCACAAGCCCTGAGCACCGAGATGGGCGCGCCCTGGGATTGGGCCTATGACGCCCAGGCCGAATGCGGCCCCGGCCACATCAAGGCCACGCTAGAAGCGGCCAAAGACTACCCGTGGGAGTCCCGCAGCGGCGCCAATGGCGAGCTGCTATGCGAACCCATTGGCGTATGCGTGTTGATCACGCCCTGGAACTGGCCGCTCAACCAAATCGTCTCCAAACTCGCGCCCGCGCTTTTGGCGGGCTGCACCGTGGTGCTCAAGCCCAGCGAATACGCGCCCCTGTCGGCCAAGCTGGTGGCCGAGTTTGTGCACGAGGCGGGTTACCCGGCCGGCGTCTTTAACCTGATTTATGGCGACGGCCCGCTGATTGGCCCGGTGCTCAGCAGCCACCCCGATGTGGACTTGGTGTCGTTTACCGGATCCACCGCAGCGGGCATTTCGGTGGCCAAGCACGCGGCAGACACGGTCAAGCGCGTGGTGCAAGAGCTCGGTGGCAAATCGCCCAACATCATCTTTGCCGACTCCAAAGTCGACAAAGCGGTGCGCTGGAGCGTCAACAAATGCATGAGCAACACCGGCCAAAGCTGCAACGCACCCACGCGCTTGTTGGTGGAGCGCTCGGTCTACGCCCAGGCGGTGGAGTTTGCAGCCCAAGCGGGCGCCGCCGTCAAGGTGATCCACCCGGCAGACAAGGGCAACGGCATTGGCCCGCTGGCGTCCAAGCGCCAATTTGACACCGTACAGCGCTACATCCAGATCGGTATTGATGAAGGCGCGCGCCTGCTTTGCGGCGGCCTAGGCCGGCCCGAAGGGTTTGACAAAGGCTTTTACGCCCGCCCCACCGTGTTTGCCGACGTCAACAACCAAATGCGCATTGCCCGCGAAGAAGTGTTTGGCCCGGTGCTGGTGATGATTCCCTTTGACACCGAAGAAGAAGCCATCGCCATCGCCAACGACACGCCCTACGGCTTGGCCGCCTACATCCAGTGCGCCGACGTGGCGCGCGCCAAGCGCGTGGCGCGGCGCGTGCGCGCGGGCACCGTGTCCATCAACGGCACGGGCCAGGACTATTGCTCGCCCTTTGGCGGCTTCAAGCAAAGCGGCAACGGGCGCGAGTGGGGCCGCTTTGGCCTGCAAGACTATCTGGAATACAAAGTCATCAACAGCGCGGCCTAAAAGCCACGCTGCCCGGACATCACAAAAACAAGCGGAGACCTTTCATGAAAATCACCGACGTAAAAACCTTTGTCGTAGGCAACCCGCCGCCCGGTTTTGGCGGGCGTTACTTTGTCTTTTTGAAGCTCATCACCGACGAAGGCATCGAAGGCCTGGGCGAGGTGTACAGCCTGCCCTTCCACCCCAGCGTGGTCGAGCAGATGATCAAAGACGTGGTGGAACGCTGCGTGATTGGCCGCGACCCCTATGACACCGAGCGCATCTGGCGCAGCGTCTACGGCAGCGGCTTTATCCAGCGGCCCGATATTTCGATGATGGGCATTCTCAGCGGCATCGAGATGGCCTGCTGGGACATTGTGGGCAAAGACGTCAACAAGCCCGTCTACAAGCTGCTGGGCGGCCAGGTGCATGAAAAACTGCGCAGCTACACCTACATCTACCCCAAAGAGGGCGACAAGACCAACGTTTACGCCGACCCGGTGCTGGCCGCCGAGCGCGCCGCCGAGTATTTGAAGATGGGCTTTACCGCCCTCAAGTTCGACCCGGCCGGACCGTATTCGATTTACGACGGGCGCCAGTTGTCCCTGACTGAACTCGACCGGTCGGAGACCTTTTGCCGCATGCTGCGCGAAGCCGTGGGCACCCAGGCCGACTTGCTGTTTGGCACGCACGGGCAAATGAGCGCGGCTGGCGCCATTCGCTTGGCACGCCGCCTGGAAAAATACGACCCACTGTGGTTTGAAGAGCCCATTCCGCCAGACAACCAGCGTGAAATGGGCAAGGTCGCGCGCGGCACCACCATTCCGGTGGCCTGCGGCGAGCGCCTGACCACCAAGTGGGAATTTGTGCGCGTGCTCGAAGAAGGCGCGGCCGCCATTTTGCAAATGAACCTGGGCCGCGTGGGCGGCATTCTGGAAGGCAAAAAAATCGCCTCCATGGCCGAGGCTTATCACGTTCAAATCGCGCCGCACCTGTACTGCGGCCCGGTGGTGGGCGCGGCCAACATCCAGCTCGCAGCCTGCAGCCCCAACTTCCTGATCCAGGAAAGCATTCTGGACTGGAAGGGTTTTCACAGCCAGATTCTGAAAAAGCCCATCGAGTGGCAAGACGGCTACATCATCCCGCCCACCGCTCCGGGTCTGGGCGTGGAGCTCGACGAAGACGTGGCCCGCGCGCATCCGTACACCGGCACAGCGCTGCACCTGGACATGACGCACCACCCTATCCTGCCGTAAGGAAAGCGGGCGCGGGCTAGCGAACTGTCACTCTGGGGCCCGCAGGCGTCCATCGGCGCTGACTGCATGGGGATGCCTGATCCCCGTCCAGTTACTCGGTGCGCTGGACCACCTGGTCTTGTACAGCGGCCATTGCCTGGGCGCTGACAAGCTGCGGCGCAATCTCCGCCAGGGGCAGCAACACAAAGGCGCGTTGCTGCATGCGCGGATGCGGAATGGTCAAGGTGGGGCTGTCCATGTGCGCATCGCCATAAAGCAATACATCCAGGTCCAACGTGCGCGGGGCGTTGCGGTAGGGGCGCTCGCGCCCGGCAGCGGCTTCTATCGTTTGAAGTTGCGCCAGCAGCGCCGGGGCGCTCAGGGTGGTGCGGACTTGCACCACCGCGTTCACGTAGTCGGGCCCGCTGGAGTCCACCGGCGCGCTGCGGTACAGGGACGAGGTACGCAACAAGTCCGTCTGCGCCAGCGCGGCGATGGCAGCGAAGGCGGCCCGCACCGTGGCCGGAGCGTCTCCCAGGTTGGCGCCCAGGCCGATGGTGGCGACAACGCTTGCGCGCATGGCCGGGTCTGGCTGAATCTTCCGCTTATTCAGCGGCGTGGTCGCCACGCGGGGCGCTGGCGCCCTCACCGCCTTCCCCTGCGCCGCTGCCACCAGTACGGCGGCGGCGACGGCGTTTGGGCCGGGGTGCTTCGTCGCTGAACTCGGCGCTCACGGGGGCGTTGCCCGTCGCGGCTTGGCGTTCGGCGGGTGCAGCGCGGCTGTTCGATTCGCCCTCGGGCGCCGGAGCGCGCTGCATTTTGGGGGCGCGGGCGCGTTTTTGGGTTTCCTGGCGCACCTGGTCCACCAGGTCTTCACGGAACAAATCGTCGCCGGTGCTGAACTCTTGCCACCAGTCGGCCAGCGCTTCGTCCACCTCGCCAATGTCGGCGCGCAG
>CANCJD010000090.1 GCA_947378275.1 Comamonadaceae bacterium | reverse complement strand
GCGTCACCGTAAGCAGCGTAGTGCTTTGTGAGCTGTACTTTGGCTTGGCGCGCAAACCCAACTTACGCTTGGAGCGCGCCCTGCAAGCGATTCTTCCCACCCTTGATGTGTTGGCTCTGGATGCCGACGTTGCCCAACATTACGCAGATCTGCGTACCGCCTTGGAACAATGCGGTACGCCCATGAGCCCCAACGACACCCTGATCGCTGCCCACGCCCTCGCTTTGGGCGCCACGCTGGTCAGCGGCGACACCGCCTTTGCCCGCGTGCCAGGGCTGGCTTTAGAAAACTGGCTCAGTGAGGAAAGCTAGCCACCGCTTTTTACCTTTGCTGCCGGACAAGGCAACACCGACCACCTCATAAATATACAAATGACCACCTTCTTCCCCGGCCTCGTTCTCCAAGGCTTCAACGCCCCCTTGCGCCTGTCCGACTTCAAACTCATCGCCTTTGACATGGATTCCACGCTGATCAACATCGAATGCGTGGACGAGATTGCCGACGCGGCCGGGCGCCGGGCCGAAGTAGCCGCCATTACCGAGGCTGCCATGCGCGGCGAGATAGCCGACTACAAAGAAAGCCTGCGCCAGCGCGTGAAGTTGCTGGCTGGCGTGACGGTGGGCCACATGCAGCAGGTGCTCGACCAACGCCTGCAACTCAACCCTGGCGCCGCAAACTTGGTGCGCGCCTGCCAGACGGCAGGCCTGAAAACGCTGCTGGTCAGCGGCGGTTTCACGTTTTTTACCGACCACGTGCGCGACCGCCTGCGCATTGACTGGACGCGCTCCAACGTGCTCGAAGTGACCAACGGCCTGCTCACCGGGCGCATGGTGGACCAGCCCTGGGGTGATATTTGTGACGGCGAAGAAAAGCGCACCATGCTGCTGCAAACCTGCGCCCAGATGGGCATAGCCCCGGCGCAGGCCATTGCCATGGGTGACGGCGCCAACGACCTGCCCATGATGGGCGCCGCTGGTCTTTCGGTGGCCTACCACGCCAAACCCGCAGTGCGTGCGCAGGCCATGGTGGCGATCAACGAAGGCGGGCTGGACCGGCTGCTCGAAGTGCTAGTTTAAAACCCGCGAGGATCAGAATCAGCGCGGCGCGTTCTTGCGTACCGAGGCGCGCGGGCGGTGGCGCAGCGGCGTGAGCAACTCTGACAGTCCGTTGTGGTCAATCTCTTGCATGAGCTGCAGCAGGCGGCCAATCTCGCCCTTGGGGAATCCTTCGCGGGCAAACCAGTTCAGGTAGTTGCCGGGCAAATCGGCCATCAGCACGCCCTTGTGCTTGCCAAAGGGCATGGGCAGGGTCACCAGGCGTTCCAGATCCTCGGGATTCATGGCGCAGCCCTATGCCGATAGCACTTCGGCACGCCCGGCCTCTACGGCAAACGCAGCCAGCGTGCTAACCGTGCTGTCTTGGCGCTGCACGTCATCCAGCACGCGCAGGAGCACCTTCAATTGCCCCGGCGTGAAATCAGCCAAGCCGTAGCCCCGGTACTGCGCGTTGGCAAACACGAAATGCGGGTTTTCTTGCAGCAGCGCCGCACTCGAATCCGTCTTGCCCGACTTGGACGTGATGCTGGTGCCGCAAAACTCCACGCCCACTTTTTTGCTGCCCGCTCGCGCGTAGTCGGCCAGCACGTGGCCGACCCAGTTTTCATGCACGTCGCCACCCAGCACCACCGGGTTGGCGACGCCGGGTTGCTGCAGCGCGGTGGTCAGACGGGTGCGGGCAGCGCTGTACCCATCCCAGCCATCGTTCCAGAACTTTTGCGCGGGCCCCAGCGCAAAGTCGCGCGGGCCCAGCAGGGTTTGCTGGCCCAGCACGTTCCAGCGGGTGCCGCCTGCCGCTGCCGAGGCCAGCGCGCCCGCGAGCCATTTTTCTTGCGTGCCGCCCAGCAAGCTGCGCGTCGGATCATTCCAAGCAGCGCAGGTTTCGGGGCGCACGATGCTTGATCCGGTTTTGCCCTCGGGGTTGCAGGCCTGCGGGTCTTTGTACTGGCGGGCGTCGAGCAAATACAACTGGGCCAAATTGCCGTAGGCGATCTGGCCATAGAGGCGCATCTCCGCACCCTGGGCCAGGCCGCCCAGGGCCTGCGTCAGCACACTGGCGCGCAGCGGCATGTTCTCGTAATAGGCTTGGTAGGCGGCGGCGCGCCGCGCCGCAAAGTCGGGCGCACTGACCAGGCCGTCGCCCGCTTGCAGCCCGGCGTAGTCGTTTTGCACCTCGTGGTCGTCCCAGGTCATGAGCCAGGGGCAGGCGGCGTGCATGGCTTGCAGGTCGGGGTCGCTTTTGTAGAGCGCGTAGCGGGCGCGGTAGTCGTCCAGCGTCAGCACCCAGCCGCCGCCGGGCTTGCGCAATTTGCTGCCGGTGCCGGGGTATTCGTAAATGTAGTCGCCCAAAAACAGCACCAGGTCGGGCGCGTCGGCCAGCATGTGGCGCCAGGCGCTGAAATAGCCGTCCTCCCATTTTTGGCACGAGGCATAGGCCAGCCGCAGGTGCGCCGTCGCGCTGCCCGGCGCGGGCAAGGTGCGCGTCTGGCCGGTGGGGCTAATGGCGTCGCCCAGCAAAAAGCGGTAGTGGTAGCCGCGCGCGCTATCTAGCCCGGCCAGGTCCACATGCACCGACCAACCCAGCGCCGCGCTGGCCAGGCTTTGGCCGCGCTGCACCACGCGGGAAAACTGCGCGTCGTGCGCCAATTCCCAGCGCACGGCAGCGGTGCCGCCATTGGCGGGGTGCAAGGCTTTGGGGTCCAAGCGGGTCCACAAGACCACGCTGTCCGCGGTGGGTGATCCGCTGGCCACGCCGCAATAAAAGGGGTCGTCCAGCGCGCGGGTCTGGCTCCAGGCGCTGCGCGGCAGCCAGACAGCGCTGCTGGCAGCGGTGGCCCAACGCAGCAACTGGCGGCGGTCTGGGGCCATCACAGCCGCCATCACCGACGCGCCAGCAGGCGCCGGCGCCAAGCGTGAAAGTCAAACATCACCGGCCGCACCACCAGCGTCACCAGCACCAAAGCCAGTGGCACGGTAGCGATATAGCCCACCGCCTTGAAACCCCAGGCCCCACTCAGCGCGCCCAGCACAAAACTCACCAAGAGCTTGAGGTGGTTGACGATCTTGCTGCGATTGGCCCGCACCTTGGGCGCATCCGGAAAACTGCGGTTGATATAAAACAAATTGCCCAACTCAATCCCCAGGTCGGTGACCAAACCAGTGATGTGCGTGGTGCGGATTTCGGCATTGGAGCGCTTGGTAATGAGCGCGTTTTGCAAGCCCATGATGAAGCACAGCAAGACCACCGCATACGGCACCAGTGCCATGCTGCGCGCGTCAATGGCCGCGCCGAACAGGCCAAACACCAGCAGCAACACCGCTTCAACCAAAAGCGGGCGGCTGTAAGCGCTGCGCAGATTGCGCCGCAGCGCCCAACGCACCATCAGCGCCGTGGTCATGGCGCCGCCCACAAAGGCCAGCAGGCTCCATAGACCAATCCACACCAAGAGCCATTGACCCAACACCACGTTGTCAGCCATGGACGAAACCACACCGCTCATGTGCGAGGTGTACATGCCCACCGCCAAAAAGCCCCCAGCGTTGATCGCCCCGGCCACAAAACACAAGACCGCGCCCAGTGCTACGTGGGACAGCAGCTGCCCCGGTTCCGTTGTGACCGACGCGCCCGTCACAGGGCGGCGCCCAGGCGGGCGATGCCTTCTTCAATCTTGGCCACATCGGCGGTGGCAAAACTCAGGCGCAAGGTGGCCGGGTCTGCGTCGTGCGGGTAAAACGGCGCGCCGGGCACAAAGGCCACCAGTTGGTCAATGGCGCGCTTGGCAAATTCGGCCGCGTTGGACGGGCCGCCCTTGGCGCCGGTCAGGCGCGCCCAAAAGAACATGCCGCCCTGCGGTGCGTTGAAAGCGATTTTCTCGCCCAGTGTGCGCTGCAGGCTGGCGGCCATCACGCGGGCGCGCTCGGCATAGGTGCTGCGCACCACGGCCAGCGCGGCGTCCAGGCGCCCCAGGGTGAGGTAGTGCGCGCCAATGGCTTGGGTGAGGTTGCTGGTGTGGGCGTCGCTGAACTGCTTGCACATGGTGGCGCGCGCGAGCAGCTCGGGCGGCGCAATCATCCAGCCCACACGCAGACCCGGGCTCAATATCTTGCTCAGGCTGCCGCAATGCACCAGGTATTCGCGGCTGCCTGGCACTTGGTCGCTCAACGCCAGCAGGCTCGGTGGCGGCGCTTGGTCGAAGTAGAGTTCGCCATAAGGGTCGTCTTCCACGATCAAGGTGTGGGTGCGCGCAGCGATTTCCAGCACGCGCAGACGGCGCTCCAGGCTGAGCGTCGCGCCGCTGGGGTTGCCAAAGGTGGGAATCAGGTAGACCAGCTTTGGCTTGTGTTCGGCAATGAGCTGCTCGAGCCGGTCCACGTCCACACCGTTGGCGTCAATCGGCGCGCCGATCAGGTGCGCGCCGTACAGGCGAAAGCACTGGATGGTGGCCAAAAACGTGGGGGCTTCGACAATCACCTTGTCGCCGGGCGAGATCATGGTCTTGCCAATCAGGTCCAGCGCCTGCTGGCTGCCGGTGGTGACGATCAGGCCGTCGGGCGCTACGGTAGCGCCCTTGCCCGCCATAAAGTGGCTGATCTGCTCGCGCAGCGGGCCCCAGCCTTCGGTCGCGCCATATTGCAGCACCGGGCCGGGGTTGTTGGAGAGCACCGCGTCAGACGATATCTTGAGGCCCTCGACGTCAAACAGCGCCGGATCAGGAAAGCCCCCGGCAAAGCTGATGATGCCGGGTTTGCCCAAGAGCTTGAACAGCTCGCGGATGGCAGAGGTTTCGATGTTTTGCAGGCGGTCGGCGAATTGCAGGGGCATGGTGTATCTTGTCCGTGTGGTTTTGCCGCTATTGTCTACTTTTCAAACCGCCCGCCAAACCGCCTACGCTATGAACGCCACCCAGATCGAGACCTTTTTTGCCACCCTGCAGGCGGCCAACCCGCATCCGCAAACCGAGCTGCACTACGCCAGCGTGTTTGAGCTGCTGGCCGCCGTGCTGCTCTCCGCCCAGGCCACCGACGTGGGCGTGAACAAGGCCACACGCGGCCTGTTCGCCGTGGCCAACACGCCGCAAAAAATCATTGCGCTCGGGCTGGCCGGGCTGGAGGCGCAGATCAAAACCATAGGCCTGTTTCGCAGCAAGGCGCGGCATTTGCTGCAAACCTGTGAAATCTTGGTGGCGCAGCATGGCGGAGTGGTACCGCGCACCCGCGAAGCACTCGAAGCCCTGCCCGGCGTAGGCCGCAAGACCGCCAACGTGGTGCTCAACGTGGCCTTTGGCGAACCCACCATGGCGGTAGACACCCACCTGTTTCGCTTGGGCAACCGCACTGGGCTGGCACCGGGCAAAACGCCGCTGGCCGTCGAACTCAAACTGCTCATGCGCATTCCTAAAAGATACCTGGTGGACGCCCACCACTGGCTCATCTTGCACGGCCGCTATGTGTGCAAGGCCCGCACGCCAGACTGCGGGAACTGTGCGGTGGCTGGGGTTTGTGGGTTTAAGGGCTGATCCTGGGGGGTTTTTTATAAGGCACGTGGGACGCAGGGCGCCATGGCACTCAGCTCCGTTCGTGTCCCCCGGCCTGCGGCCTCCTCCTTTACCTCACTGCGCTGAGCGCCATACCGCCCTGCGTCTGCAAGCGTTGTTGGCAGAAATAAAAGGGGTTCAGGTCTTGCATGCCCACAGCGCAGGCTGCCGAGGGTAATGGGGTGGATGGTGCAGCGAAATTAAGGAGGAGAACCGGGCACAGCCCGGTTCGGGGGACATTCGCGGAAGCATCTACCCCGTTGCCCTCGGCGCACACAAGCCTGCGCGCACCAGGCTGTCTCAGCAAGGTCCGCACCCGCACAAGCACCGGCGCCCCTATTCCTGCGCGCCCAGCAACTCCCCCACCACCGGCGCAATCGAATCAATCAGCGCAGTAGCCGTCACCGGGCCTCCGCCTGACGCAGACTCCGCCGCGCGAGCATGGATGTAGGCGCCCGTGGCAGCCAACTTCGCCATCAGCGCCGGATTGCTTGCAAGCTCCAGATGCCAAGTAGCGACCAGCGCCCCCACGATGCCTGCCAGCACATCGCCCGTACCAGCCGTAGCCAGCCAGGGCGTGGACGGTGGCAAGGTGATGCAAACGCCTTCGCCCGCCACCACGGTATGCGCGCCTTTGAGCAACACCGTCACGCCCAAGGTCTGCTGCGCCTGGGCGGCCCAATGCGGCGGGTCGGCCGCAATGGCTTGGTGCGACACGAGCACGCCGCGCGCGCTTAGTAGCGTGGCCAGTTCGCCGGCGTGCGGGGTGATGAGCGTAGGCGCGCGCAGGGTGCCTGCTAGATACAGGGCGCCAGCGTCCAGCACGGTGGGCGCAGTTTGGGCGCGCGCGGCGGACATCTGGCGATGGCGCAGCCAGTTACTCCATGACCAGCCCCCGGCCGGGGCCACGCCCGAACCCAGCAGCCACGCATGCACCTTGCCCGGCGCCACCACCACTTCGGGGCTGCGCTGCAACACCAGCGCGGCCAGAGTGGCGCACGCGGTATCGGGGTAAAAGCGCACCATGCCCAAACCGGTGGCCAGCGCGGCGGCGGTGGTAAGCACGGCGGCGCCAGGGTATTGGCGCGAACCGGTAACCACGCCCAGCACGCCGCGCGTGTATTTGTGGTCTTGCGCGGTGGGCAAGCGAATGCAGGCGCGGGCATCGGCGGCGGTCCAGGGGGGCTGGGGCGGGATGGTGGGAGCCATGGTTTTGTTGAAGTGCTGCGGCCTAAGGGCCGCGTGCCCTATTGTGCGGCTGCGCAACGTGTCCAGGAATCGTCGGCCTTGCCCTGCATCAAACCCAGCGTCAAAGCAGTGGGCCACCCGGTGGTCAGCGCAGGGGCTTAGGCCAGCAGACCGTCCAGCACGCCGCGCGAAAAATGCGCGCCCACAAAATCGGCCAAACCCTCAAACACCGACTCCAGCGTCGGCACCGGCCCGGCCAATTGGTGGCCAAACAGGGCTTGCAATGCGGCAGCGTCTTCAAGCAGACCATGCAGGTAAATGCCCATCACATTGCCCTGCGCGTTTTGCCAGCCCAGGCCTGCGCCCAGCACCGCAAGGGCCTGGTGGCCTTGCGCCAGCATGGCGCTGTGCGCCTGGGTTTGGCCGTGGTGGATTTCGTAGCCGGTGACCGCCACGCCATCAAGCGCCTGCCAGGGTGATGATGACGCTGGCAGCGCGGTCTGAAAACGGCTGGCTGCGCGGCGCACGGTTTTCTCGGCTTCAAACACCGTGACCAGTGGCAGCAGCCCCAGCCCCGGCGCATTGCCATCAATACCGTGCGGATCAATCAGCGCCTCGCCCAGCATTTGCAGACCGCCGCAAATGCCCAGCACCGCGCCGCCGCGCGCCGCGTGCGCGGCCACCGCCTGGTCGAGTCCCTGGCTGCGCAGCCAGGCCAGGTCGCCGCTTGTGTTTTTGGAGCCCGGCAGGATGATCCAGTCGGTGGCGGCCAAACCGGCCAGCTCAGGCGGGCTTCGCACCCACTGCAGGCGCAGGCCCGGAATGTTTTTGAGCGGCTGAAACTCGTCCAGATTGCTGATGCGCGGATAGGCCACCACCGCCACCGTGGTGCGCACGGTGCCCCGCGCCAGGCTGCGTTCGTCAAACAGGCCGTCTTCTTCGGGCAAACCGTGCTGCCACCACATGGGCAGCGTGGCCACGGTGGGGATGCCGGTCAGGTCTTGCAGCATCTGCGGCCCCGGCGCCAGCAGCGCGGCGTCGCCCCGAAACTTGTTGAGCACAAAGCCTTTGATCAGCGCGCGCTCGGCCTGCGGCAGCAGCGCCCAGGTGCCGTACAAATGGGCAAAGGCGCCGCCCCGGTCAATGTCAGTCACCAGCAGGCAGGCGGCCTGCGCATGCAAGGCCACACGCATGTTGACGATGTCGCTGCTAGATAGGTTGATCTCGGCGGGCGAGCCCGCGCCCTCAATCACCACCACGTCGTTTTCGGCACGCAGCGCGTCCAGCGACTGCTTGATGGCAGGCCAGACATGGCTGCTGCGCTCGCGCCAGGGCAACTCAGACAAGGCTGTGCTGACGCGCCCCAGCAAAACCACCTGGCTATGCGTGTCGCGCTCGGGTTTGAGCAGCAGCGGGTTCATGCGCACGTCGGGCTCGGCGCGTGCGGCCAAGGCCTGAAAGTACTGGGCGCTGCCGATTTCGGCGTCCAGCGCGCCGGGTGCTGCATCGGGATCTGCACTGGGCCACGCCGCCACCACGCGGGCGTTGTT
>CANCJD010000089.1 GCA_947378275.1 Comamonadaceae bacterium | reverse complement strand
GAGGCCCATGTGCTGCCCACCCTGGCCGAGACTTTTCCGTCCATTGACTGGGAAAAGACCGGCGGCTATTTCTTCAGCCGCGTGGCGCAGCACGGCAAACGCCGGGCCGAGGAAATGCGCGAATGCGCGCACACGGTGCATGAAGCCGGTTTTGCGCCAACCATGGCCCAGGCCATCGCCGAAAAACACCAGTGGGTAGCCGACCAAGCCCGTGCCGGCACCTTGGCTGGGGTGGACAAAGCAGCACCCTGGCAGGCCTACGCTGACGCATTGCTGGCCGCGCGCAAGCCCTGAACGCTTCCAGGCACTGGGCGTGCGCCCTTGGTACCGCTGCAGGCGCGGCCACCACGGCATTTCTGAACCACAATGCAGGGATGGAGGACGACGGCTTTGAACAACGAAATGCTTGCTTTGGTGGTGGTTTTGCTGGTGCTCAACACGGCGCTGGCGCTGGCGCTGTGGGCCGTGTTGCGGCGCAGCGATGGTGGGGCCGCAACGGCGGCCGCTCAGGCCCAAGCCGAGCTGGTGCAACTGCTGCACGCCAGCGCCGAGCGCATTGACCGGCTGGAGCGCGAACTGCGCCGGGAAGTGAGTGAGTCTGCGCGCGACGGCCGCCAGGAATCGGCCCACAACCTGGCTACCTTCCAGCAAACCCTGACGCAGCAAGCAGCCGAGGCCACCCGCACCCAAAACACCCAGATTGACGCCTTTGGCCTGCAATTGGCGGGTTTGCAAAAGTCGCTATCAGACACACTAAGCACGCAACTCACGGGGCTGAGCGAATCCAACGCCCGGCGCATTGCCGAACTCAGTGAGACCAGCGCCCGCACGCTCTCCGAGGTGCGCCAGACGCTGGACGCCCAGCTCGCGCAGTTGCAAACTACCAACGCCGCCAAGCTCGACGAGATGCGTGCCACGGTGGACGAAAAGCTCCAAACCACCTTGCAAGCGCGCCTGGGTGCGGGCTTCAAGCAAGTGGCCGACCAGTTGGAACAAGTGCACAAAGGCCTGGGCGAAATGCAAACATTGGCACAGGGCGTGGGCGACCTCAAGCATTTGCTCTCCAACGTCAAGACGCGCGGCATTTTTGGCGAGGCGCAACTGGCATCTCTGTTGGAGCAGGTGTTTGTGAGCGAGCAATACGCCGCCCAGGTCGCCACCCGTCCGGGCAGCAAAAACGTGGTGGACTTTGCCATCAAGCTGCCGGGCAAATCGGACGATGGCGCGCCGCTGTGGCTGCCGATTGACGCCAAGTTCCCCAACGAAGACTACGAACGCCTGCTCGACGCGCAGGGCAGGGCGCACGCGGGCGACGCGGCCGACGCAGGCAAAGCGCTGGAGTTGCGCATCCGGCTGGAGGCCAAGTCCATTTCTGAGAAATACGTGGAGCCGCCGTACACCACCGACTTTGCGATTTTGTTTTTGCCCACCGAAGGCCTGTACGCCGAAGTGCTGCGCCGCCCCGGCCTGATGGAGGCGCTGCAGCGCGAGCACCGCATCACGCTGGCGGGCCCCACCACGCTCTTGGCCATGCTCAGTTCCCTGCAAATGGGCTTTCGCACCCTGGCGCTGGAAAAACGGTCTAGCGAAGTCTGGCAGGTGCTGGGCGCAGTCAAGACCGAGTTTGGCAAGTTTGGCGACGTGCTGTCCAAGGTCAAATCACAGACCGAGACGGTGCTCAAAACCCTGGACGGCGCCGAAGTGCGCAGCCGCGCCATGGGCCGCGCCCTGAAAAAAGTCGAAAGCCTGCCCGAATCGCAAGTGGCCGCGCTCATTCCCCAGGACAAGGACTTTGACAGCGACGCGGGCAGCGCGCTGTTGTGAATCTGCCTGCGGCCCCCTCAGAAAGCAGTCGTGCCTGGGCGCTCTTACGCCTGATTTGCGGCCACGTTTGCTTGCACGCGAGCATGGCCGGCATGCGCCTGGCTGCGCCACTGCTGGCGCTGCACCTGGGCCACAGCGCGGTGCACGTGGGCTTTTTGCTGGCGCTGTTTTCGCTCAGCCAGGTGTTTTTGGCGCTGCCCGCAGGCCGCTACGCAGACCGCCACGGGCTGCGACGCCCCATGGGTCTGGGCGTGGTGGTGGCCATGGTGGGCGCGCTCTTGTCCTTGCTGTTTCCGGTGTTCCCGGTGCTGTGCGTCAGCGCCCTGTGCATGGGCGCGGCCACCGGCGGCGCATCCATCGCTTTGCAGCGCCACGTGGGACGCGCCGCGCGCGACAGCACCGAACTCAAACGCGTGTTCAGCTGGCTGGCCATTGGCCCGGCGGTGTCCAACGTTGTGGGGCCGGTCAGCGCCGGACTGCTGATTGATTTTGGCGGGAGCGCTTTGGGGGAGGCGCTGCCGCTCGCAGGGTTTCGGGCGGCGTTTTTGTGTATGGCGCTGTTGCCACTGGCAGGCTGGTACTTTATTCGTGGAACCTCAGAACTGCCGCGTGTGGGCCAGACGCTTGGCGCGCGTGCTCCTTCGGCCTGGGCTTTGCTGCGTGAGCCCGCCATGCGCCGCTTGCTGCTGGTGAACTGGTTGCTGTCCTCGTGCTGGGACGTGCACACTTTTGTCGTGCCCTTGTTGGGCCATGAGCGGGCGTTCAGCGCCTCGGTGATCGGCACGATTTTGGGCGGCTTTGCCATTGCTGCAGCTGCGGTGCGCGTGGCCATGCCGCTGGTGGCGGCGCATTTGAAAGAGTGGGTGGTTCTGACCGGCGCCATGCTGATAACCGCTGGCCTGTTTGCGGTTTACCCCTTCATGCAGTCGCCCTGGACCATGGGCTTGTGCTCGGTGTGCCTGGGCCTGTCGCTGGGATCGGTACAACCCATGATCATGAGTACCTTGCACCAGATCACGCCGCACGCCCAGCACGGCCAGGCGCTAGGACTGCGCCTGATGACCATCAATTTCTCCAGCGTGGTGATGCCTCTACTCTTTGGCACCGCCGGGGCGGTGGTGGGTGTGTCGGTGGTGTTTTGGAGTGTGGGAACCTTGGTGGCACTGGGTTCGCGTGTGGCTTGGCGGCTGCGCGCCTGAGACGGGTGTTTGAGTAAGCTGGGAGTCGCTTACCGCAAGGTCGGTTCGTTCAACTTTGCGTACGCCGATGGCAACGGGGTGAATGCTTCCGCGAATGTCCCCCGGCCTGCGGCCTCCTCCTTTATTTCGCTGCAGCATCCACCCCATTACCCTCGGCAACCAGTGGTTGTGGCGCGCCGGAATTAAATGCATTGGCCTACCAAAATCGTTGGAAGACGCAGGACGGCATGGCGCTCAGCGCAGTGAGGTAAAGGAGGAGCCCGCAGGGCGGGGGACACGAACGGAGCTGAGTGCCATGGCGGCCTGCGTCCGGCGTGTCTTCAAGGCAATAACTAAAAACAGTTTCAGGCAACCGCAGGTGCCGCGTCAACCAAGTCGTAAAAAGCCTTGATCACATTCCAGGCGTCTTGCGGTGTGTCGCAGTAGTTCAGAAGCCCCAAATCCTTGCGCTCAATGGCGCCTTCTTCAATCATTACCTCAAAGTTGATCAGACGCTTCCAATACGAGCTGCCGTACAAAATGATGGGTACCGGCTTTTCTTTTTTGGTTTGCACCAAGGTGATGATCTCGAACAGTTCGTCCATGGTGCCGTAGCCGCCAGGAAACGCGACCAAGGCCTTGGCCCGCATCATGAAATGCATTTTGCGGGCGGCAAAGTAGTGGAACTGAAAATGCAGCGCGGGTGTGACGTAAGGGTTGACCTTTTGCTCGTGGGGCAAGGTGATGTTCAGGCCCAGCGTGGGGGCGCCGAGCTCAAACGCTCCCCGGTTGGCCGCTTCCATCACGCCGGGGCCGCCACCGGTGCAGATGTAGAGCTGGTCTGCCTGTGCTCGCCCGGCGCTGTACTGGGCCACCAGGCGCGCGAACTGGCGCGATTGGTCGTACCAAACCGCGTTGCGTACATCGCGCTGGGCGCGTTCTAGCGCTTCGGGCTCAGTGCTTTGTTGGGCCAGCGCCAAGCGCTGCGCAGCGGTCTCGGGCGACACAAAGCGGGCGCTGCCAAACACGACCACCGTGTGTTCTATGCCCTGGCGGGCGAGTTCGAGCTCGGGCTTGAGCATTTCCAACTCAAAGCGGATGCCACGGGTTTCGCGGCGCAGCAAAAATTCGGGGTCGGCAAATGCCAACCGGGCCGAATCCGCACCCAGCGGGTCTTGTGGATCGTGTTTGAACTCGCGCCACTCGTTGGCAACGTAGCTCGCAGACAACATTTTGGTGTTTTCCATGGGCGAATTGTCAAGCATGGGGCGTCTGTATCGGTGATCCAAAAAACAAAAAGCTCCCGAAGGAGCTTTTCTTATTCAATCGCCATGTGAACGGCGCCTGTATGCGCTTAGACGCGTTTGCGGTATTCGCCGGTGCGGGTATCGATTTCAACCTTGTCGCCTTGGGCTACAAAGATGGGCACGCCGATCTCGAAACCAGTGGCAATCTTGGCAGGCTTCAACACCTTGCCAGACGTGTCGCCTTTGACAGCGGGCTCAGTCCAGGTGATTTCCCGCACCACGCTGGTGGGCAGCTCGACCGAAATGGCTTTTTCGTCGTAGAACACGACTTCGAGTTCCATGCCGTCTTCGAGGTAGTTCAGCGCGTCGCCCATGTTTTCGGCTTCGACTTCGTACTGGTTGAACTCCTCGTCCATGCAGATGTACATGGGTTCGGCAAAGTAGGAGTAGGTGCAGTCTTTCTTGTCCAGAATGACCTGGTCCATCTTGTCATCGGCCTTGAACACGACTTCGGTGCCGAAGTTGGCGATCAGGCTCTTGAGCTTCATGCGCACGGTGGCGGAGTTGCGTCCGCCGCGGCTGTATTCGGTTTTGAGCACGACCATCGGGTCCTTGCCGTGCATGATGACGTTACCGGCGCGAATTTCTTGGGCAATTTTCATAGTGGGTAAAAGAGGATTTATCTCGGTCTGCGGGTTAGGCCACAACATGCGGCGGGGCGAGAGATGCGCGCAATCGGCGCTCAAAAGCAGCAAAGCCTGCGATTTTATCGTGTTTTCTGTGCCTGATCGGGTGCCTCAGCCGCCTGGACAAAGTCGCAGAGCTGGGTGAGCAGGTCGCTTTGCTGCGCCAAACGCTGCGGCACCGCCTGCGCCCAGGCCCGCCAATCCCCAGATTGCCCAGTTTCTGGTGGCTGCGACGCGCAAAGCGGCAGCGCCAACGGTGCGCCCCACGGCGCCAGCCCGTTCCATTGCGCATGCCAGGCGCGCACTTCGGGGGGCGCGTCCAGCGTTTCGAGAAAAGCTTGCAGTTTCAATCGGTGCGCGCCATCGTCCTGCGGGTAAATCTGCCAGACACAAGGTCTTCCGGCCCACAGGGCGCGCACCAGCGAGTCTTCTCCGCGCACAAAGTTCAGGTCGCAGGCCCACAGCAAAGTGTCAAAAGCGGTTTGCGAGAGCAGCGGCACATCGCTGATACGCAACTGCCCTGGCGTTTGACCGGTGCGAGCGAGCGTCTGTTCCACCAAGCTCTGCGCTTGGCCCGCCGTCACCAGCAGGTGGACTCGCGTGTCCAAAGCGGACAGTTGCGCCAAGAGCCGTTCAGCGGGCGCAGACGCGTAGCAAAACAGCGACACCAGCATTTCGCCACGGTCTTCCACACCGTGGCTTCGCAGCCACTGGCGACGTTGGGCCGGGCCGAAGGCGCTGCGCTTGTGCAAAAGGCCAGGTTCTCGCAACAAGCCGCCCGTGCGCGGCGTAAAGCCCGGGTAAAAAAAATACTTGGTCCAGCCCTTGGCCGGGCCCGACATCACCGGCGAGGGCAGACGGTGGCAGCGTTCGACAAAGGCTTCGGCGCTCAGGTATTCCAAGTTGATCCATAAGGGTGGCTGGCTGAAACTTGACTGCGCTCGGGTCGCTACAAACGCCTCGGGCAAGTCGCAGCCAAAACTCTCCACCCATATTTGCGCCGGGGCCAGGGCCGCCAGCACATCAGGGTCACTGGCCTGGCTCCTGGCGCAGACCGACACCCCGGACCAAGCGCCCTCAAGCGCGCCGGGCGCCATCCAGTGCAGGGCCTGCGGGTCATCTAGCCACAGGCGCACCGTGTGGCCCCGCGCGGCCAGGTCGGCGCACAGGCGCCAGCAGACGCCCACGTCACCGAAGTTGTCAATCACTTGGCAAAAAACGTCCCAAGTCCAAACGGGGTGGGGCGGCAAAGAATCCAGGGGCGACGCAGTAAGTGGAGCGGCTTGCATGGACGGATTGTCCTCTGCGCGCGGTGAAGGGCGTCAGCGGGCGGGAGCGCCGCAAAACGGCTGACAATACGCGCCATGACCGCCCCCGCCCATTCCGAAGAACTTTTGCGCCAGGTCGCCGCCTTGCCCACGCTGCCCGGCGTCTACCGCTACTTCGACGCGCAAGACCAAGTGCTGTACGTGGGCAAAGCCATCAGCCTGAAAAAGCGGGTGGCGAGCTATTTCCAGAAAAACCACGGCGGCACCCGCATCGGCCACATGGTCAGCAAGATCGTGCGCCTGGAAACCACGGTGGTGCGTTCCGAGGCCGAAGCGCTGCTGCTGGAAAACAACCTCATCAAGACGCTCAACCCGAAATACAACATCTTGTTTCGGGACGACAAAAGCTATCCCTACCTGAAGATGACGGCGGCCACGCCCGCCCTGGACGCGCCCGTGCCCGCAGGCCCCGGACGGGCGGGTTCCAGCGCCCAGCAGTTTTCGCGCGTGGCGTACTACCGGGGTGGGGTCGAAAAAAAGCACCACTACTTTGGCCCCTACCCCAGCGCGTGGGCGGTGAAAGAGGCGATTTTGCTGATGCAAAAAGTGTTTCGGCTGCGCACCTGCGAAGACTCCATCTTCAGCAACCGCACGCGGCCCTGCCTGCTGTACCAAATCAAGCGCTGCTCGGGCCCGTGTGTGGGTCACATTAGCGCCGCAGACTATGCGCAGGACGTGCACGAGGCGCAAAAATTTTTGCGCGGCGACGCCCAAGAAGTGATGCGCTCGCTGGAGACGCGCATGATGGCGCACGCCGAGCGGCTGGAGTTTGAACAGGCCGCCGAGCTGCGCAACCAGGTGGCTGCGCTGTCCAATGTGCTGCACCAGCAGTCGGTGGACAACGTGTCCGACCGTGACGTGGACATCCTGGCCGTCAAAGTGCAGGGTGGCAAAGCCTGCGTCAACCTGGCCATGGTGCGCGGTGGTCGCCATGTGGGCGACCGGCCCTATTTCCCGGTGCATGTGGAAGACGCCGCGGTGCTGCTGGAGGACGACGACGCTCCCCAGGACGCCACCGTGGCGGTAGAAGTGCAGGTGCTTGAAGCCTTTTTGGCGCAGCATTACATTGGTTTGCCCATGCCCTCGGTGCTGGTGGTGAGCCACCCGGTGGGCAAGTCGCTGCTGTCGGCGCTGTCCGAGCAGCACGGTTTCAAGGTGACGGCGGTGCACCAGCCGCGCGAACAGCGCCGCGCCTGGTTGGACATGGCGCAGACCAACGCCGCGCTGCAACTCGCCCGTCTGCTGGCCGAAGAAGGATCGCAACAAGCCCGCACCCGCGCGCTGGCCGAGGCGCTGGACCTGACCAACGACGACCTGGACACGCTGCGCATCGAGTGCTTTGACATTTCGCACACCGCAGGCGAAGCCACCCAAGGGTCGTGCGTGGTGTTTCAGCACCACGCCATGCAAAACGCCCAGTACCGGCGCTACAACATTACTGATATCACCCCCGGCGACGACTACGCCGCCATGCGCCAAGTGCTGACCCGGCGCTACAGCAAAACCGCCGAGGCGCTGGCCCAAGCCAAACACGCGGGTGTGGCGCCCTCAGGCAGCGACCGCCTGCCCGATTTGGTGCTGGTGGACGGCGGCAAAGGCCAGGTGTCCATGGCGCGCGAGGTGTTTGAGGCCCTGGGGCTTGATCTGTCGCTGATCGTGGGCGTGGAAAAAGGCGAGGGCCGCAAGGTGGGCTTGGAAGAGCTGGTGTTTGCCGATGGACGCGACAAAGTCTATCTGGGCGCTGACTCGGCCGCGCTGATGCTGGTGGCCCAAATCCGCGACGAGGCGCACCGATTTGCGATTACTGGCATGCGCGCCCAGCGCGCCCGTGTGCGCCTGAGCGGCGGCAAGCTTGAAGAAATTCCCGGCATTGGCCCCAAGCGGCGGGCCAAACTGCTGCAGCGCTTTGGCGGCGTGCGCGGCGTGACGATGGCCAGCGCCAAGGACATTGCCTCGGTTGAGGGTATTTCGCCCGAATTGGCCGAAGAGATTTACCGGGCGCTCCATTAGCCGTGCCACAATCTGCGCCATGTTCACGACCATCCCCACGCTGCTGACATGGACTCGCATTTTTGCGATTCCATTGATTGCGGGGGTGTTCTACCT
>CANCJD010000088.1 GCA_947378275.1 Comamonadaceae bacterium | reverse complement strand
TGGGTGGACAAGGGCGCGCGGCGCTTGCACCTGGTGGACCTGAACGGCGCCTTTGCCGGTCACCCCAAGAACGAGGCGGCGATCCGCAAAATCCTCAAGGAAGTCGGCAGCGAAATCGACGTGCAGCTCGGCGGCGGCATTCGCGACCTTGACACCATCGAGCGCTATTTGGATGCCGGCCTGCGCTACGTGATCATTGGCACCGCAGCCGTCAAAAACCCCGGTTTTCTGCAAGACGCCTGCACCGCGTTTGGTGGCCACATCATCGTGGGGCTGGACGCGCGTGACGGCAAGGTTGCCACCGACGGCTGGAGCAAGCTCACCCGCCACGACGTGGTCGATTTGGGCAAGAAGTTCGAAGACTACGGCGTCGAATCCATTATTTACACCGACATCGGCCGCGACGGCATGCTCAGCGGCATCAATATTGACGCCACCGTCAAACTCGCCCAGGCCCTGTCGATTCCGGTAATCGCCTCGGGCGGCCTGAGCAACCTGGCCGACATTGAGGCCCTGTGCGCGGTGGAAGACGAGGGCGTGGAGGGCGTCATTTGCGGCCGCGCCATTTACACCGGTGACCTCGACTTTGCTGCTGGACAAGCCCGCGCTGACGAAATCAATGGCTGATGGCGGCGCGCTGTGCCGCAGCGAAACCCAGTACGGTCAAGCCGGTCAGCGCCTCCTGCTTGCCAATGGCGACACGGTGTGGGTGGCTTTGCAGGGCGCGCACGTGGTGTCCTGGCAGGCGGCGGGCCGCGAGCGCCTGTACCTGAGCCCCAAAAATGTGTGGGACGGCCACAGCGCCATTCGCGGTGGCGTGCCTGTATGTTTTCCCCAGTTCAACCAGCGCGGCAGCCTGCCCAAGCACGGTTTTGCCCGAAACAGCGTCTGGACGGCCGGTCCGGCCACGGTGCAAGACGCGCATGTGCAACAAGATTTCACGCTCGCCTCCTGTGCGCCAAGCCTGGCGCTCTGGCCCCAGCGTTTCGAGGCCACGCTGCGCGTTGCCCTGACCCCCAATGAACTGACCGTGACGCTGTCGGTGCACAACACCGACGCAAAGGCGCTGCAGTTTTCCGGCGCTTTGCACAGCTACCTGGCGGTGGACGACATTGCGCAAGCGCGCCTGCGTGGCTTGCAAGGCCAGCCCGAGTGGGACGCGCTCGCCGATACCCACGCCAGCGCCGCAGCCGAGCTGCAATTTGACGGCGAATTTGACCGCGTCTACGGTGCCGCACCGGGCCTCTTGGCGCTGCAAGACGGCGTGCATCGCCTGGAAATCAGCCAAAGCCCGGGCTGGGCCAACAGCGTGGTCTGGAACCCCGGGCGCGACAAATGCGCTGCCATGGCCGACTTGCCCGCCGACGGTTTTTCTCATTTTGTGTGCGTGGAGGCGGCACAAGTAATGTCGCCGATTACTGTTGCGGCCGCTGGCAACTGGCAGGGCTGGCAGCGTTTTCGCGCGCTGCAGGAAGCATAGATATGTTGGCCAAACGCATCATTCCTTGCCTAGACGTGACCGGTGGACGCGTCGTCAAAGGCGTGAACTTTGTCGAACTGCGCGACGCTGGTGACCCGGTAGAAATCGCCGCCCGCTACAACGAGCAGGGCGCCGATGAGCTGACTTTTCTGGACATCACCGCCACGAGCGACGCGCGCGACGTGATTCTGCACATCATCGAGGCCGTGGCCTCGCAGGTGTTTATCCCGCTCACGGTGGGCGGTGGCGTGCGCACCGTGGACGATGTGCGCCGCCTGCTCAACGCCGGCGCCGACAAGGTGAGTTTCAACTCGGCCGCCATTGCGCGGCCCCAGGTGATTGAGGAGGCCTCGCACAAGTACGGCGCCCAGTGCATCGTGGTGGCCATTGACGCCAAGCGGCGCGTGGGCGAGGCGCTGCAACTGCGCGGCCCGGGCTGGGACGTGTTCAGCCACGGCGGGCGCCAAAACACCGGCCTGGACGCGGTGGCTTGGGCCACCGAGATGGCGCGCCTTGGTGCGGGCGAGATTTTGCTCACCAGCATGGACCGCGACGGCACCAAGAGCGGCTTTGACCTGGAGCTGACGCGCGCCGTGGCCGACGCAGTACCTGTGCCGGTCATCGCCTCGGGCGGCGTGGGCACGCTGGACCACCTGGCCGACGGCGTGAGCATTGGCGGCGCCGACGCGGTGCTGGCAGCGAGCATTTTTCATTACGGCGAATTCACTGTGGGTCAGGCCAAAGCGCGCATGGCCGCGCGTGGCATTCCAGTGCGATTGGATTAACTATGGCTTGGCTGGACGAGATCAAATGGGACGCCCAGGGCCTGGTGCCCGCCATTGCGCAAGAGCAGGGCAGCAAAGACGTGCTGATGTTTGCCTGGATGAACCGCGAGTCGCTGCAAAAAACCGCCGAACTCGGCCGCGCCGTCTATTTCAGCCGCTCGCGCAACAAGCTCTGGTTCAAGGGCGAAGAATCAGGCCATGTGCAAGTGGTGCATGAAATCCGGGTCGATTGCGACACCGACGTGGTGCTGCTGACCGTGACCCAGCAAGGGCATACTCCGGGCATTGCCTGCCATACCGGGCGCCACAGCTGCTTTTTTAGCGTCCTCAAAGACGGCCAGTGGCAGGCGGTGGACCCGGTTCTGAAAAATCCCGATTCCATTTACAAATAAGCCCATGACCGCCCCAGTGCCCGCATTGCCCCCCCTTTCCCAGGACGCCCTGGCGCGCCTGGCCGCCGTGATTGAGAGCCGCAAGGCCGCCAACGGGGGCGACCCCGCCGCCAGCTATGTGGCGCGCCTCTTGCACCAGGGCCCGGACGCGTTCCTGAAGAAAATCGGCGAAGAAGCCACCGAGGTGGTGATGGCCGCCAAAGACGCAGACCATGGCGGTGACCGCACCAAGATCGTCTATGAAGTGGCCGATCTGTGGTTTCACTGTCTGATTGCGCTGGCGCATTACGACTTGTCGCCTTCTGACGTGGTGGCCGAACTCGAGCGCCGCGCTGGCACCAGCGGCATCGAGGAAAAGGCGCTGCGCAAGGCGCTGCTGCGCGATGCCCAGGGTGGCTAAGCGTCAAATTTCCTTCTTTGAGTGTTTTTCGTCCCATGAGCCTTACTTTTGCTGCTGCGCACAACGCCAGCCACACGCCAGACCACGACCCGAATTGCCTGTTTTGCAAGATCGTAGCCAAGCAAATCCCCTCGCGCGCAGTGTTTGAGGACGACGAGTTTTATGCCTTTCATGACATCGCGCCTTGGGCGCCAGTGCATATATTGCTGATTCCGAAACTGCACATTCCTTCCATGGCGCATATTGCCCAAGCGCATGTTGGCTTGATGGGGCGCATGATGGCGCTGGTGCCCCAACTTGCCTTGCAAGAAGGTTGCAACCCCTACCCCGAGGGCGGCTACCGTTTGGTGACCAATACGGGGGTCGAGGGCGGACAAGAGGTGCACCACCTGCACTTCCACATCATGGGCGGCCCGCGCCCCTGGTTGCGCGGCTAATAGCCGTAGGCCTAGGGCGCATGTGCGGCGGCGACTAGAATTCTGTTTACTAATTAGGAGGAACGTATGGGTTTATCAACCACGCACCTGATCATATTTTTGGTCATCATCGTTGTGATTTTTGGCACCAAGAAGCTGCGCAATATTGGCGCGGACCTCGGCGGTGCGGTTAAAGGTTTCAAGGACGGCATGAAAGATGGCGGCGAAAAGCCTGCTGATGCAGCGGCGCCGGCCCAGCAAGTCGCGGCCAACGCCCCGGCGGCCAAAGAAACGATTGACGTTGAAGCCAAAGCCAAGCACTGAATGCGTCTGCATGAACGTGTCTGCGCGCCAGGGTTGGGGTTCTAGTGTTTGATATTGGTGTTACCAAGCTCGCCATCGTCGGCGGCATTGCGCTGATCGTCATTGGCCCCGAAAAGCTGCCTGGTTTGGCCAAAACCCTGGGCACGCTGCTGGGACGCGCACGGCGCTATGTGGCCGATGTGAAAGAAGAGGTCAACCGCTCGATTGATCTCGAAGAGTTGCGCAAGATGAAGGACACGATGGAAACTGCCGCGCAAGCAGTGGAAACGTCCATCCAGACCAGCGCCGACGAGGTGCAAAAAACCTGGTCGGCGGCGACGTATTCGGGCCAAGAGGCGGTGTCGCTGCCTTACTACTCTGTCCACCAGCAGCCCAAGAAACGCTGGCGCAGCAAAATCAGCGCCACCCCCAACTGGTACAAAGCCCGCTCCGGCACCCGCACCAAGGCCTTGTCGGGCGCGGCCCGCGTGGCGCGCTTTCGGCCACCCAAAGTGAATCCATGAACGACTCCGGCTCCAAAGACGACGAACTCGCGGGCACCGAGCAACCCTTCGTACAGCACCTGTTTGAACTGCGCGACCGGCTCTTGCGCTCCATCTACGGCATTGCCGCGGTGTTCTTGGTGTTGGTGTTCTTTCCGGGTCCGTCCCAGCTTTACGACTTGTTGGCCATGCCATTGGTGCGCGCGCTGCCTGAGGGCTCCAAAATGATTGCAGTGGGCGTGGTCTCGCCCTTTTTGGTGCCGATCAAGGTGTCGGTGATGGCCGCAATTGCACTGGCCTTGCCCTGGATCTTGTACCAGGTGTGGGCTTTTGTGGCACCGGGCCTGTACAGGCACGAGAAAAAGTTGGTGCTGCCTTTGGTTGCGGCCAGTACGGTGCTTTTTTATGCCGGTGCGGCGTTTTGCTACTTTTTTGTTTTTGGCCAGGCTTTTCCCGCCATCCAGAAAATGGCGCCGGCTTCGGTGGCGGTCAGCCCCGATATTGAGGCCTACCTGGATTTCGTCATCACCATGTTCATCGCATTTGGCGTGGCCTTTGAGGTGCCGATTGTGGTGGTGATTCTGGCGCGCATGAACGTGGTGACCGTGGCGCAGCTCAAGGCGTTTCGCACCTACTTTATTGTGGCCGCCGCTGCGGCCGCCGGCTTGGTGACGCCGCCTGATCCCGTGTCCATGCTGGCGCTGCTGGTGCCCATGTGCATCTTGTACGAAATGGGCATCTGGGCGGCGCAAATCTTTATCCGCCACACCCAGGCGCCCGACGCTGATCCGGTCAAAGACCCGGCTGCCAGCGCCGCCGAGCCCTGAACGCCTAGCGGTTTGACTTCTGCGGGCGGGGCCGCAGGCCCGGGGTGATGGCGAGTTGCAGGCTTTGCTTCTTGCGCTGCAGAGAAAACTGCGCCGTGACACCGGGCTTGAGCGACGCCACCTGGGCCAGTAACTGGCTCACGTCTTCCACTGGCACGCCGGCTATCGCCACAATCACGTCCCCGGGTGCGATGCCGGCTTTGGACGCCGGGCCGCCTTGCAGCACGCCGGTGATGATGACACCGCTGTGCGCGGCCACACCAAAGGTCTCGCGCAATTCGGGTGACAGGTCATTGGGTTCCACGCCAATCCATCCGCGCGTGACCTGACCGTCTTTCACAATGCCCTCGAGCACCTGCTTGGCCGTGGCCACCGGAATGGCAAAACCAATGCCTAGGCTGCCGCCAGTGCGCGAATAAATGGCGGTGTTGATGCCCAGCAGGTTGCCATTGGCGTCTACCAAGGCGCCACCAGAGTTGCCCGGGTTGATGGCGGCGTCGGTCTGGATAAAGTTCTCAAAGGTGTTGATGCCGAGCTGGTTGCGCCCCAATGCGCTGACGATGCCGCCGGTGACCGTCTGGCCCACGCCAAAGGGGTTGCCGATGGCCAGCACCTGGTCGCCCACCTGCAGGTCGTCCGAGTTGCCCAGCACCATCACGGGCAGGCGGTCGAGTTCGATTTTGAGCACCGCCAGGTCGCTGTCGGGGTCGGTGCCGATCACCTTGGCGCGGGCGCGGCGGCGGTCGTTCAGAATCACTTCAATCAGGTCTGCGCCTTCGACCACATGGTTGTTGGTCAGCACGTAGCCGCTGGCGCTCACAATCACACCGCTGCCCATGCCGGAGGCGCCTTCGCTTTCGGCTTCGGGCTCGCCATTGAACAAGCCGGGCCACTGTTCGACCGAGCGTGGCAGGCGGCGGCTGGAATTGCTTACATTGATACTCACCACGGATTTGGATGCTTTTTGTGCCGCCAGCCGAAAGCTGCCAGGCGGCAGCTCGCCGCTGCGCATGGCGGGGGCCTGCAGCAAAGCGACGGCGCCTTCGCCGCGCGGCGCCATCCAGGCTGGCTTGAGCGTCAACACCACAAAATAAGCGGCCAGGAAAACTGTGGAGCTTTGCGAAAACAGGAGCCAAACACGCTTCATGAAAGTCCGATCCGGTAGGGCATGCGCACGCTGCGCTGTACAGCGGCAAATTGTAGGCCGCACCTCGGGGCCGACGGCTGTGCCGGGCCATAGCGGCGCCGGGGTCTGATAATGGTGCACTGACCGTCGTGGCGGCTCAGGCCTCTGGCTTGATTGCCGCTGATGGAACTGTTGTGAAAGCCAAATTTAGCCCCAGGGCGCGACCATGAAGCACCATATTGACCTGTTAACCGCCCTGGACGCGATGCTGGAGCCCGCGCGCTTCAAGGACTACGGTCCCAACGGCCTGCAGGTCGAGGGTAGGCGGCCCATAGGCAAACTCGTCAGCGGTGTGACCGCAAGCCTCGCCTTGATTGAGGCCGCGGTGGCCCAGGACGCTGATGCGATCTTGGTGCACCACGGATTGTTTTGGCGTGGCCACGACGGCTGCGTGACCGGCTGGATGCGCCAGCGCCTGGCGCTGCTGCTGGCGCACGACATCCATCTGTTCGCCTACCACCTGCCCCTGGATGCCCACGAAGAATGGGGCAACAACGCCCAACTCGGCCAATGCCTGGGGCTGGTCGGGCAGGCGCGCTTTGGCGAGCAGCAACTCGGCTGGCTGGGCGAGCCAGCGCAGGGTAGTTTTGCCGACGCTGCGGCGTTGGCCGCCCACGTTCAAGCGGTGCTGGGTCGCCCTGTGGTGCTGGTGGCGGGCAAACCGGGGCCGCTGCGGCGCATCGCCTGGTGCACCGGCGGCGCGCAAGGCTACTTTGAAGCCGCCATTGCCGCCGGGGCGGACGCATTTATCACCGGTGAAATCTCCGAGCCCCAGGCGCACTACGCCCGCGAATGCGGTGTGGCTTTTATTGCCTGCGGCCACCACGCCAGCGAACGCTACGGCGTGCAGGCCGTGGCGCACCAGGTGGCGCTGCAACTGGGGCTGGCGCATACCTTTATTGATATTGACAACCCGGCCTGAACGGGCGCTGCCTGACTCCTGCGTTCGAACCGAAAGCCCCTTTTTATGACCGCCACCAACCCTGCCCACGATCGCCCCATTGCCATCACCTTGGGCGACGCCGCCGGTATTGGCCCGGAGATCATCGCCAAGGCTTTTGTGGCCGAGCCTGCGCTGCTGCGCCCCTGTTTTGTGGCGGGTGACGTGGCCACCATGCGCCGCGCGCTGGCGCTGGTGGCCGCCTCTGGCGCGCCCGCGTGGCCGGTGGCGCAGATCGCGCACCCCAGCGAGCTGCCGCAACTGCCCCCGCGCTGCCTGCCGGTGCTGCAGGTGGGCGCGCCACTCGCGCCCGTGGCCACGGGCCAAGTCAGCGCTGTGGCGGGTGAGTTTGCCGGGCGCTGCGTGGCGTGGGCGGCCAAACAGGCGCTGCAGGGCCAGATTGCCGCGCTGGTGACTGCACCTTTGCACAAAGAGGCGCTGCACGCAGCGGGTGCGCCCTACAACCGCTACCCCGGCCACACCGAAATGCTGCAGGCGCTGGCCGCCGAGCACTTGCACACCTCTGTGGCGCAGTTGCCGGTGCGCATGATGCTGGCCAACGAAGAGTTGCGCACCGTGCTGGTCAGCATCCATCTGTCGCTGCGCCAGGCGCTGGAGGCGGTGACGTTTGACAACGTGCTGCAGTCGCTGTTGATTACCCACCGCGCCCTAAAAGCGGTGCTGGGGCGGGCTCCGCGCATTGCGGTAGCCGGACTCAACCCCCACGCGGGCGAGGGGGGCCTGTTTGGCGACGAAGAGATCCGCACCATTGCCCCGGCGATTGCGGCGGCGCGCGCCCAGGGCTGCGACGCCAGCGGTCCTTGGGCGCCGGACACCGTGTTCATGCGCGCCCGGGCGCGGCCCGGCGTAGCGCCAGAATTTGACGCCGTGCTGGCCATGTACCACGACCAGGGCCTCATTCCGGTGAAATACCTGGGGGTTGAGCAAGGTGTGAACGTCACCCTGGGCTTGCCGCTGGTGCGCACCAGTCCAGACCATGGCACGGCTTTCGACATTGCAGGCCTTGGTCGCGCCGACCCGGCCAGCCTGATTGCCGCCGTGCGCATGGCGCGCCAATTGGCGGGTCAAGGGGCTTAAGCGGGCGTTGGAACCATGCCAAGCCAGGCCATGCTTTTGGGGTGGCAAAGTGCTAAGCGGTATCTCTTGGCGGTCAGCTACAATCTCCGGCTTCCCACGTAGTGATTTTTCCTGAGGATTCTCATGAGCGACACCCTCGTCGGCAACAAGCCGAACGACCCCAGCAAACGCACCTGGATCATTGCATCCTCCTGCGTTGGCATCGCAGGCGCTGCAGCAACTGCAGTGCCTTTTGTCAGTACTTTCCAGCCTTCCGAGCGCGCAAAAGCGGCCGGTGCGGCGGTTGAAGTGGATATTTCCGCTATCAAACCGGGCGAGAAAATCACCGTGGAATGGCGCGGCAAGCCGGTTTGGGTGGTGCGTCGTACCCCCGAGCAGCTGGCAGCATTGCCCGGCTTGGACGGCGCGTTGGCTGACCCGCAAAGCAAGCGCAAGCAAGACGAGTTCACGCCCGTCTATGCACGTAATGTGGGTCGCTCTATCAAGCCCGAATATTTTGTTGCCGTCGGCATTTGCACCCATTTGGGTTGCTCGCCGTCCGACAAGTTTCAGATCGGCGCGCAGGCTTCCTTGCCCGACGACTGGAAGGGCGGCTTTTTGTGCCCTTGCCACGGTTCGACGTTTGACATGGCCGGCCGTGTGTTCAAGAACAAGCCCGCACCTGACAACCTCGAAATTCCGCCACATATGTACCTTTCCGACAGCAAGCTGCTGATCGGTGAAGACACCAAGGCCTGACCCCCGCCTCCGGAGCACACCATGGCTGAAATGAAAGAAATCTCCCCCAA
>CANCJD010000087.1 GCA_947378275.1 Comamonadaceae bacterium | reverse complement strand
CTCGCCCACCTGCAGGTCCACGCCGTGCAGGACGTGGCTTTTGCCGTAAAAGGCATGTAATTGAGAAACTTGCAGCATGCTTAATGTCCTTGAGCAGATTCGCCGGCCTGGGCATCGGCCACCGTGGAGCCCAAATACGCCTCTTGCACCCGTGCGCTCGCACGCACCGCGTCCGGCGTATCAAAGGCGATCACCTCGCCATAGACCAGCACCGCAATACGGTCGGCCAAGCCAAACACCACGCCCATGTCGTGCTCGACCGTGAGCAAGGTTTTGCCCTCGGTGACTTGCTTGATCAAGGCAATAAAGCGGGTGGTTTCGCTCTTGCTCATGCCGGCCGTGGGTTCGTCCAGCAGAATCACGTTGGCGCCACCGGCAATGGTGATGCCGACTTCGAGCGCGCGCTGCTCGGCGTAGGTCAGGTTCAAGGCAACCACGTCGCGTTTTTTGTCCAGGCCAATCATTTCCATCAGCGCTTGGGCCCGTGCATTGGCGTCGTCCAGGTCCACCAAAAACTTCAGGAAGGTGTAGCCGTAGCCCAAGCTCCAAAGCACGCTGCAGCGCAGGTTCTCAAAAACGCTGAGTTTGGGAAAGATGTTGGTGATCTGAAAGCTGCGTGACAAGCCCATGCGGTTGATCTCAAACGGCTTTTTGCCGTTGATGTTGTGGCCGTTGAGCACAATGTCGCCACTCGTGGGCGCCATGCGTCCACTGATCAGGTTGAACATGGTGGATTTGCCCGCGCCATTGGGGCCAATGATGGCCACACGCTCGCCTTGGCGCACCGCCAAACTCGCGCCGCGGATGATTTCCGTCTTACCAAAACTCTTGCGGACATCGCGCAGTTCCAGCGCAAAAGGCGCCGTGTTTGCGGGATTGGGGTTTGAGGCGCTCATAGTGCGGCTCCTGCGGTTTGGGTTTCTTTTTCAATGGCCTCTTGTGCTGCGTCCCATCGGTCGCCAAAGCGCCGCTGGGCCAGGGAAAAAACCCAGCCCCCCAGCACCAGCACACCACACAGCCCCAGCCAGTCCTTGGCCGAGGCAGTGTCCAGCCCCAGGCCCATAAAGGTCACCACCGAGCCCATGGCGGCGTTGAGTTGGCGGTGGTAGACCATTTCGACCAATGCGGCCACGGCCACCAGCAGCACCAGAGATGCCGCAGCAAGCACGCCATAGGCCGGCAGCAGTCCACGCAGTTTGCCGTGGCGGGACACGCGCAGGTTCATCATGATCAGGCTGGCAATACCGCCAGGCGCATACATCACCATGACCATGAACACCAGCCCGAGGTACAGCAACCAGGCCTGGGTGAACTCGCTCAGCAGCACAAAGGCCAACACCATCAAAATCGCGCCAATGATGGGCCCGAAGAAGAAGGTAGCACCACCCAAAAAGGTAAACAGCAAATAAGCGCCCGATCGGGCCGCGCCCACCACTTCGGCGTTGACGATCTCAAAATTGAGCGCGCCCAGGCCACCCGAAATACCGGCAAAAAACCCGGCAATGATGAAGGCCGTGTAGCGCACCCGCTGCGGGTTATAGCCAATGAACTCCACCCGCTCCGGGTTGTCACGCACCGCATTCAAGAGCCGCCCCAGCGGGGTTTGGGTAAACGCGTACATCAGGACCACGCACACCAGGGTGTAAGCCGCAATCAGGTAGTACACCTGCTTGGCCGGGCCAAAGGTAATGCCCATGACAGCCGGACCCGACATGCGGTTGCCGGAAATGCCACCTTCGCCACCAAAAAACTCCGGCACCATGAGCGACATGGCAAACACCAGCTCGGCCAGACCCAAAGTAATCATGGCAAACGTGGTGCCAGATTTGCGCGTGGTCACATAGCCAAACAGCACGGCAAAGCCCATGCCCGCCACACCGCCCACCAGCGGCACCATGGACACCGGCAAGGGCATGCCCGCGCCGGAGTACATATTGAGGGCGTGGATGGACACAAACGCGCCTAAGCCGGTATAGACCGCGTGGCCAAAACTAAGCATGCCGCCCTGCCCCAGCAACATGTTGTAAGAAAGGCAGGCGATGATGGCGATGCCCATTTGCGAGAGCATGGTCACCGACAAGCCGCTGGTAAACACCTGCGGCACCAGCAGCAATACGGCTGCAAAAAGGGCCCAAAGCCACACCGACCCGATACGGGCATTCCAACGTTGCATGGTGTTCATCCTTCCCGGTTACCCAAAAGACCCTTGGGTCGGAATATCAAAATCAGCACCAAAAACAGGTACGGCAGGATAGGTGCCACTTGCGAGAGCTTCATCGTCAAGAGGGTATTGGCGCTCAGTGAGCTTCCCACGACCACGCCCACTTGCTGCAGGGCGCCGAGCAAGGTGTAGTCAAAGGCCACGGCAAAGGTCTGGATCGTGCCAATCAGCAGCGAGGCAAGGAATGCGCCCGAGAGCGAGCCCATGCCGCCCACCACCACCACCACAAAAATGATGGAGCCCACGGTCGCCGCCATCGATGGCTCGGTCAAAAAGGTACTGCCACCAATTACGCCCGCCAAACCGGCCAGCGCGGCGCCCGCGCCAAACACCAGCATCAGCACGCGCGGCACGTTGTGGCCCAGGGCCTCCACCGCGTCCGGGTGGGTGAGCGCGGCCTGGATCACCAGCCCGACACGTGTGCGGGTAAGCAAGAGCCAGATGGACACCAGCATCGTCAAAGCCACCAACACCATAAAGCCGCGTGTCGCTGGGAAAGGCGAACACACCACCCGCACGGCCGGGTCTGCGGCATTGCACATCTCGGCGCTGGCCGCACCCCAGACCATGCGCAGACCAGACACCGTGTCGTTAATCAGCGTAAACGCCGGGCCTTGCAAGGCGGCCGGCGGCTTGAATTCAATGGCAATGCGGCCCCAGATGAGCTGCACCAGCTCCAGCACCACATAAGTCAAGCCAAAGGTAATGAGCAACTCGGGCACGTGGCCAAACTTGTGCACGCGGCGCAGGCAGTAGCGCTCAAACAAGGAGCCCAGTGCGCCCACGATCAAGGGCGCCACCAGCAGCGCCGGCCAAAAGCCCAGCACCTGCGACACCGAGTAGCCGATATAGGCGCCCAGCATATAAAAACTGGCATGCGCAAAATTGAGCACGCCCATCATGCTGAAAATCAGCGTCAGCCCCGAGCTCAGCATGAACAACAGCAGCCCGTAGCTGATGCCGTTGAGCGTTGAAATAATAAAAAACTCCATACCCTGCGCACTCCAAACTCTTGCACCCTACAAAACAAAAGAGCCCGCTGCGGCCATCCGCGCCGCGGGCTCTTGACGGTCAACGTCGCGCGATCAGCCGGGACGTTTCATCTGGCAGCTGGTGGGCGTGCTGGAGACGTAGTTGGGATACTCCTTCAGCGGCACCAGCGTCATGCCGGTGTTCTCGGGGCTGTAAGGGTACTTTTTGTCCGCTTTTTGCCATACCGTCATGTAGAGCGGCTGCTGCAATTGGTGGTCAACTTTGCGCATCTGCACTTCACCGTTGAAGCTCTTGACCTCGATGCCTTCCAGGGCGGCTGCCACTTTCACTGGGTCGGTCGATTTGGCCTTGGCCATGGCCGCACCCACGGTCTCAAAAATGCGGATGGTGGAGCCGGTATAGAAGTCGTCGTTGTACTTGGCCTTGAACTCGTTCATCCACTTGTCCATCTGGCCGCCCATGTTGTAGTGGCTATAGGCAATTTGGTACACCCGGCCTGCGCCATTGCTGCCCAGGGCTGTCGGGGTGCCGGTTACGCCTGCGTAGTAGGTGAAGAACTTGCCGTTGTAGCCATTCTCATTGGCCGCCTTGACCAAGAGTGAGAGGTCAGAACCCCAGTTGCCGGTAATGACGGTGTCAGCACCTGAGGCCTTGATCTTGGCGATATAGGGAGCGAAGTCACGCACTTGGGCCAGGGGGTGCAGGTCTTCGCCCACGATCTGGATGTCCGGGCGCTTGCGGGCCAGGGTTTCCTTGGCGTATTTGGCCACTTGCACACCGTGCGAGTAGTTTTGGCCCAAGATGTACACCTTTTTGATATCGGGCTGGTCCACCATGAAGCTCGACATGGCTTCCATCTTCATGGATGTGTCGGCATCAAAGCGGAAGTGCCAATAGCTGCACTTGCTGTTGGTCAAGTCTGGATCCACGGCGGAGTCGTTGAGGTAAATCACCTCTTTGCCGGGATTGCGTTCATTGTGCTTGGTCACTGCGTCGCTCAGGGCCAACGCCACCGAAGAGCCATTGCCCTGGATGATGTAGCGCGCGCCTTGGTCGATGGCCGCCTTGAGTGCGTTCAGGCTTTCGGTGGGGCTCAGTTTGTTGTCGATACCCGTCACTTCAAACTTGACGCCCGCCGGGTTGCCCTTGCCGCTGTATTTTTCCGCGAAAAACTGGTAGCCCTTCAATTGGCTCACGCCCACAGGGCCGAGCAAGCCGGTAAGGGGGTCGATGCGGACCATCTTGACGGTTTCGCCTTGTTGTGCAAAAGCACCGGTGGCAGCCAAAACGAGCACCGCAGCAGCGGTAAATTTCAACGAAAAAGACATGGAAAACTCCTTTATTGGTACAGCCTGCAGGCTACAAGACAAAGCACCCCCAGGTACTGCGGGTTCACCCTAGGAAAGTCACCTAGGGGATAGAAAGATCACCACCTTTACCTTAGACGCCGCACCAGCTTTGTGCAATTACACGCCCGGCAACTGGTAGTCGCGCAAGGTCTCTCGCAATTTGGTTTTCTGCATCTTGCCGGTGCCCCCTAAAGGAATGGCGTCAATGAAGACGACATCATCCGGAATTTGCCATTTGGCAGTGCGGCCTTCGTAAAACTCCAGCAACTCTTCGCGGCTCACTTCGGCGCCAGGCTTTTTCACCACCACCACCACGGGGCGTTCATCCCATTTGGGGTGCCTCATGCCAATGCAGGCGGCCATCGCCACGGCCGGGTGCGCCATCGCAATGTTTTCCACGTCAATTGAGCTGATCCACTCACCGCCGGACTTGATCACGTCCTTGCTGCGGTCGGTGATTTGCATGTAGCCATCGGGGTCAATGGTGGCCACGTCGCCCGTGGGGAACCAACCGCCCACCAGCGGAGAACCGCCCTCGCCTTTGTAGTATTGGCCAATCACCCAGGGACCTTTGACCAGCAAGTCACCATAGGCTTTGCCGTCCCAGGGCAGCTCAGCGCCCGCGTCGTCCACAATTTTCATGTCCACGCCGTAGATAGCTCGCCCTTGTTTGAGGCGTACCGCCATTTTTTCATCGGCGTTCATGGTGAGGTGCTTGTTCTTCAAGGTACACACCGTGCCCAAGGGCGACATTTCGGTCATGCCCCAGGCGTGCAGCACTTCCACGCCATACACATCGTTAAACGCAGTAATCATGGCCGGCGGGCAGGCCGAGCCACCAATCACCGTGCGCTTAAGCGTCGAAAACCGCAAATCGCCTTGCTGCATATGGCCCAGCATCATCTGCCAGACCGTGGGCACGCCCGCCGCAAAAGTCACTTTTTCAGACTCAATCAGCTCAAAAATCGACTTGCCGTCCATTGCGGGACCGGGAAACACCATTTTGGCGCCGGTCATTGCGGCCGAATACGGCAGGCCCCAGGCGTTGACGTGGAACATGGGCACCACGGGCAGCACGCTGTCGCGCGCGCTCATGTTCAAGGCGTCAGGCAAGGCGCCGGCCCAGGCGTGCAGGATGGTGGAGCGGTGGCTGTACAGCGCGGCCTTGGGGTTGCCGGTGGTGCCGCTGGTGTAGCACATGCTTGAAGCCGAGTTCTCGTCAAACTCGGGCCATTCATACGTGTCCGACTGCGGCGCAAGCCAGGCTTCGTAGCTTTGCAGGCCCGGAATGCCCGAATCCGCGGGCAGCTTGTCGGCGTCGCACAGGGCAATGAAATGCTTGATCGTGGTGCAGCGCGAATGCACCGCCTTGACGATAGGCAAAAAGGTCATGTCAAAGCACAAGACCTGGTCTTCGGAATGGTTGGCGATCCAGACAATTTGGTCGGGGTGCAGGCGGGGGTTGAGCGTGTGCAAAACCCGTCCCGAACCGCTCACGCCGAAATACAGCTCCAAGTGGCGGTAACCGTTCCAAGCCAACGTGGCCACGCGGTCGCTGAAACCCAGATTCATCTGCTCAAGGGCATTCGCGGCCTTGCGCGAGCGCTTGGCAATATCGCGGTAGGTGCAGCGGTGGATATCACCTTCGACCCGGCGCGAGACAATTTCGCCCTCAGGGTGGTGTCGATCTGCAAATTCAATCAATGAAGAAATGAGCAATTGCTGACTTTGCATCAACCCGAGCATAGAAAATCCTCTGAAAAAAAACAGCGTCGAGATAGACGCTTGAATCCCAAGAAACGCGGATATTACCCCCAGCCACAGGATGGCTATATGGTGCAATGCAGCATTTCCTGCATTCTGCAAGGCCAGGGCAACATACGGGAAAATGGCCAAATGCCCCACCCAGTTGCGCCCCCTTTTCCCGCCCTTGAAGCTGCCAACCCTTGGACGCAGCGTTACGCCGCTCTCGGTGAGGACTTTGTAAGTCCTCTGACGCCCTCGCCTTTACCAGCGCCCTACTGGGTCGGGCGAAACGACGCACTTGCGACGCAGCTCGGACTTTCCAGTGACTGGGCGGCGTCTGACATGCTGCTACACACCTTTACCGGCAACCAGGTTCCTGCGGGCGCCAGGCAGACTGCCAGCGTCTACAGCGGCCACCAATTTGGCGTTTGGGCCGGGCAACTGGGCGATGGGCGGGCCTGCGCGCTGGGCGAACTGGCCGGACAGGAGGTGCAACTCAAAGGCGCCGGGCCCACGCCCTATTCCCGCCGGGGTGACGGACGCGCCGTGTTGCGCAGCTCTATCCGCGAGTTTTTGTGCAGCGAAGCCATGCACGCGCTGGGCATTCCCACCACCCGCGCCCTGTGCGTGACCGGATCGGACGCGCCGGTTTGGCGCGAGACGCAAGAAACCGCCGCCGTGGTGACCCGCGTGGCGCCCAGCTTTGTGCGCTTTGGCCACTTTGAGCATTTTTCGCACACCGAGCAACACGCCCAACTGCGCACACTGGCCGACTACGTGATCGACCATTTCTACCCCGAGTGCCGCAAGGCGGCGGGCGACGACGGACCCTACGTGGCGCTGCTGCAAGCCGTGACCGGACGCACGGCAGAGATGGTGGCGTACTGGCAATCGGTCGGCTTTTGTCACGGTGTGATGAACACCGACAACATGAGCATCCTGGGTCTCACCCTGGACTACGGCCCCTTCCAGTTTCTGGACGGCTACGACCCGGCCCACATCTGCAACCACTCCGACAACCAGGGTCGCTACGCTTTTCACAAGCAGCCCAACGTCGCCTACTGGAACCTGTTTTGCCTGGGCCAGGCGCTCATGCCCCTCATTGGCGAACAAGAGCGCGCCATCGCCGCGCTGGAAACCTATAAAACCCGCTACCCGCAAGCCCTGGCGGCGCGCATGGCGGCCAAACTGGGCTTTGCGCACACCCATGAAAACCAGCGCCCCCTGATCGAAACCGGGCTCAAGCTGCTGGCGCAAGAGCGGGTGGACTTCACCGTCTTCTGGCGCCGCCTAAGCCACTGGGCCGCGGACATGGACAACGCAAATGCATCCGTGCGCGACCTGTTTGTAGACCGCGCAGCCGCAGACGCCTGGCTGGCCGACTTCCGGGCGCTGCACGTCCAAGACGACGCCTTCGACGGTGCCGCCGTATCAGCGCGCATGCTGCGTACCAACCCCAAGTTTGTGCTGCGCAACCATTTGGGCGAACTCGCCATCCGCGCGGCCAAAACCGGCGACTTTTCGGTCTTGCAGCAATTGCAAACGGTGCTGACTGACCCCTATTCCGAACACCCGGCCTTTGAGGAATGGGCCGGCTTTGCCCCCGACTGGGCTGCTGGCATTGAAATCAGCTGCAGTTCTTAAGCCCTTATTTTTTAGAAAGCCACCCCATGATCACCAAAACCGATGCGCAATGGCGCGAACTGCTGCAAGCCAAAGGCGCAGAGCCCAAGGCCTTTGACGTCACGCGCCACGAATCCACCGAGCGCGCTTTTACCGGCCGCTGGGAATCGAACAAGCAAAGCGGCACCTATAGCTGCATTTGCTGCGACCAGCCCCTGTTTTCGTCCGACACCAAGTACGACTCGGGCACCGGTTGGCCCAGCTACTTTGCTCCGATTGCCCCGGCGGCCGTTGGAACCAAGGTGGACGGCATGCTGTGGATGAAGCACACCGAAGTGCATTGCTCCGGCTGTAACGCCCACCTGGGCCACGTGTTTGAAGACGGTCCGGCGCCCACGGGATTGCGTTATTGCATGAATTCGGCCTCGCTACACTTCACGCCAGCATGAAGCCCTTTCTCGATTTCTTCCCCATTCTTCTTTTCTTTGGGGCCTACAAGCTCTACGACATCTACATCGCAACCGCCGTGCTGATGGCTGCTACCGTGCTGCAAACCGCCTATGTTTACCAGACCCAAAAGCGGCTGGAAATCATGCAAAAAGTGACGCTGGTGCTGGTGCTCGGTTTTGGCGCCCTGACCCTGGGGCTGCACGACGAACGCTTTATCAAGTGGAAACCCACGGTGCTTTACGGTGCCATGACGCTGGGATTGGCCTATGCCTTTTGGGTGGCGCGCAAAAACGTGGTGCGGCTGCTGCTGGGTCAGCAAATGGACTTACCCGACCGGGTGTGGCACCGGCTCAACCTGATCTGGATGTTGTATTGCGCCTTTATGGCCTCCATCAACGGCTATGTGGCGGCGTTTTACAGCACCGAAGACTGGGTCAACTTCAAGCTCTGGGGCTATGCGTTTCCGCTGGTTTTCATCATCGGACAGGGGCTCTATATTGCGCCGCACGTCAAGCTCATAACGCCTGACGACGAGAGCAACGGCCCGGGGCCTGCGCCATGAACGACGCCTTGAGCCCTACCGCCACCCATTTGCGAGCCCGCCTGCAGGAGCGCCTGGCGCCTATCGCGCTGGAAGTGATTGACGAAAGCCACCAACACGCAGGCCATGTGGGCGCTAATGAGAGCGGCGTTGGAACCCACTTTCGGGTGCGTATTGCTTCACCCTTCTTTACCGGCAAATCACGCGTAGCCCGCCATCGCCTTGTGTATGATGCCGTGCAAGATTTCATGGACCAGGGACTGCATGCGCTGGCCATAGAGACCGACGTTCCAACCCCTTCCCCCCTGCCCTGAGCAGCACTG
>CANCJD010000086.1 GCA_947378275.1 Comamonadaceae bacterium | reverse complement strand
GAGCTGCAAAAGCAGACGCCCTACAAAAAGCACATGAAGGCCAAGGAAGAAGGTAAAACCTGTATCGACTGCCACAAAGGTATTGCCCACCACCTGCCCAAAGAATACGTAGACCCCGACGAATAAACCACCACTGCATGCTTTCTGTTTCTGACCTGTCTTGCGTTCGCGGCGACCAAACCCTGTTCACTGGGGTGAGTTTCGACCTGAACGCGGGCCAGTGGCTGCATCTGGAAGGCACCAATGGGTCGGGCAAAACGAGTTTGCTGCGCATCGTCACCGGTTTTACGCCGCCAGCCCACGGGCAGGTGTACTGGAAGGGGCTGCCGCTGGCACAGGCGCCAGAGGCCTACCACGCCGATCTGCTCTACCTGGGCCACGCGCTGGCCCTCAAAGACGAGCTCAGCGCACTGGAAAACCTGGAAGCAGACGCCGCCATTGCAGGGCGCCGCTTTGTGCACGCCGACGCGCTGGTCGCGTTGCAGCGCCTAGGCTTGCGCGGGCGCACCCGGCTGCCGGTGCGGGTGCTGTCCCAGGGCCAAAAGCGCCGGGTCGCTTTAGCGCGCCTGATGCTGCAAGCCGCGCCTCTGTGGGTGCTGGACGAGCCCTTTGTCGCGCTCGACGCACAGGCGCAGACCCTGGTGGCAGACGCGATTTCCAGTCACGTGCAGCGCGGTGGCATGGCCTTGTTTACCAGCCACCAGCCTATGGATTTGCAAGGGCGGGGCGCAAGCTACCGGCTCAAGGCATGAACGCTTTTGTTGCCCTTGTACAGCGCGACGTGCGCCTGGCCATGCGCCGCAAGAGCGAGGTGCTGACTGCGCTGTTCTTCTTTGTGGTGGTGGCGACCCTTTTCCCCTTGGGCATCGGGCCTGAACTGGGCGTTTTGCGAAAAATTGCCCCCGGCATTTTGTGGGTAGGCGCCTTGTTGGCCAGCCTGCTGTCGCTGGGGCGATTATTCTCGGCGGACTTTCAGGACGGTACGCTAGAGCAAATGGCCTTGTCGGACACGCCCCTGCCGGTGCTGGTGGGCGCCAAGATACTGGCGCATTGGCTGCTTTCGGGCTTGCCCCTGGCCTTGCTGGCCCCGGTGCTGGCCTTGCAGTTTGACCTGGACGCCGGTGCCATGCAGGTGCTGGTGTTGTCGTTGTTGGTGGGTACGCCGCTTTTGTCGCTGATTGGCGCTGTCGGTGCGGCGCTCACGCTAGGTGTGCGCGGCGGCGAAGTGCTGCTCTCCTTGCTGATTTTGCCCTTGTATATTCCCGCGCTGGTGTTTGGTGCCGGGGCGGTAGAGGCGCAGATCAGCGGAGTGGGTTACGCTGCACATGTCTCCATACTGATGGCAATGCTGGTGCTGGCGGCTTTTTTCGGCCCCTGGATGTGTTCGGCCGCACTGCGCATTGCGCTTGAGTAAATGAATTTGAAAAATATCCAATGGTTCCACTGGGCTGCTCCCCAGACTTTTTACCCCCTAGCGGGCAAGCTCTGGCGCCCGTTTGCCGCTCTGGCGGCCGTGCTGGCGTTGGCGGCGATGTACCTGGGTTTTTTTGTCGCTCCTACTGACTTTCAGCAAGGCGAGGGTTACCGCATCATCTTCGTGCACGTGCCTGCGTCCTGGATGTCTATGGTGATTTACCTGGCCATGGCGTTTTGGGCCTTTTTGGGTTTTACCTTGAACACCCGTCTCTCGGGCATGATGACCCAGGCTCTGGCGCCCACGGGCGCGCTGTTCACTTTTTTGTCACTCTGGACCGGCGCCCTGTGGGGCAAGCCGATGTGGGGCGCTTGGTGGGTGTGGGACGCGCGACTCACGTCCGAGCTGATTTTGTTTTTTCTGTACATGGGCTACATCGCCCTGACCAGCGCGATTGACGATCCACGCCGCGCCGACAAGGCCGGCGGTCTGCTGGCGCTGGTGGGGGCGGTCAACGTCCCCATCATTTACTTCTCGGTCAAGTGGTGGAACACCTTGCACCAGGGCGCTTCGGTGTCGATCACCAAGGGGTCAAGCATGGCGCAAACCATGCTCTGGGCCATGCTGCTGATGGCGCTGGCCTTTTGGGCCTATTCCATTGCCATCGCCTTGTACCGGGTGCGCAGCATTATTTTGGAACGCGAGCGCCATACCCGCTGGGCGCAGGAGGTGAGCGCATGATCTGGGCAAGTTGGGGCGATTTTTGGGCCATGGGCGGCTATGGCCTGTATGTGTGGGGCTCTTATGGCGTGGTGGCGCTGGGGCTGCTGCTCGAAGTGCGCAGTGCCGCGCAGCGCCAGCGCAGCGCGGTAGCGCACATTCACGATCAACAAGAGGACACTGACCTATGACGCCACGGCGCAAACGCATGGCCATCGCGCTGGGGGTCGTCGCCGTCGTTGGCGCGGCCACCGCTTTGGTACTCAACGCTTTTCAGAGCAATCTGGTGTTTTTTTACACCCCTACGCAAATAGCCTCTAAGGAAGCGCCCAATGGTCGGACCTTTCGTTTAGGCGGCTTGGTGGTGGCAGGCAGCGTCAAGCGCGATGGCGTGAACGTGGCCTTTGAAGTGACCGACACTGCCAAGACCGTGCCGGTGCAGTTCTCGGGCATCTTGCCCGACCTGTTCAAGGAAGGTAAAGGCGTAGTGGCCCAAGGCCAACTTGAAAACGGCGTGTTCCAAGCCAAAGAGGTGCTAGCCAAGCACGACGAAAACTACATGCCGCCCGAAGCGGCGCAAGCGCTGAAGAACGCCGCCCAGGCCAACGCCAAAGCAGCCGCAACCCTGGTACCCGCGCAATGACTTTGATTCCTGAAATTGGGCATTTCGCCTTGTGGTTGGCACTTGGTGTTGCCCTGATGTTGGGCGTACTGCCCATGGCTGGCGCCGCCAATGGCCGCAGCGACTGGATGGGCCTGGCCCGCCCCGGCGCCTATGCGATGTTTGTGCTGGTGACAGTGGCGTTTACCTGTTTGGTGGCGTCTTTTGTGCGGCACGATTTCTCGGTGCTCTATGTGGCTTCCAACTCCAACACGGCGCTGCCGCTGCAGTACCGCATTGCCGGGGTGTGGGGCGGACACGAGGGCTCGCTCTTGCTGTGGGTGCAAATGCTGTGCCTGTGGACGGTAGCCGTGGCGGCTTTCAGCCGCCATTTGCCCGAAGCGGTGGTGGCGCGCATTCTGGCGGTGATGGGCCTGGTGAGCGTGGGCTTTTTGCTCTTCATGCTGTTCACGTCCAACCCCTTTGACCGGCTTTTCCCCGCGCCGCTCGACGGGCGAGACCTCAATCCCTTGTTGCAAGACCCGGGCATGGTGATTCACCCGCCTATGCTGTACATGGGCTATGTGGGCTTTTCGGTGGCCTTTGCTTTTGCCATTGCCGCGCTTCTGGGCGGCAACTTGGATTCGACCTGGGCGCGCTGGACGCGGCCTTGGACGACGGTAGCCTGGATGTTCCTGACGATTGGCATCGCGCTGGGCAGCTCGTGGGCGTATTACGAATTAGGTTGGGGCGGCTGGTGGTTTTGGGACCCGGTGGAAAACGCCTCGCTTATGCCCTGGCTCTTGGGCACCGCGCTGATTCACTCGCTGGCTGTGACCGAGAAGCGCAACAGCTTCAAGTCTTGGACGGTGTTGCTGGCGATCCTGGCCTTTTCGTTCTCTTTGTTGGGTACGTTCTTGGTCCGCTCAGGTGTGTTGTCCTCGGTCCACGCCTTTGCCACCGACCCGCGCCGCGGCCTGTTCATTCTGGCCTTTTTGACGGTGGTGGTCGGCTCGTCCTTTGCGCTGTACGCCTGGCGCGCACCCACCGTGGGCTTGGGCAAGCGCTTTGCGCTGTGGTCCAAAGAGTCGGCCTTGCTTGGCAACAACGTGCTGCTGCTGGTGGCGGCGCTGGCGGTGTTGCTGGGCACGCTCTACCCGCTGCTGCTCGATGCTTTGGGCCTGGGCAAGATCTCAGTTGGCCCGCCATACTTTGACGCGGTGTTCATGCCGCTGATGGCGCCCACCGTGTTCCTGATGGGCGTGGGCCCCTTGGCGCGCTGGAAAGAAACCGATTTGCCCTCGCTGGCCCTGCGCCTGCGCTGGGCGGCGGTGGTTACGGTGCTGGCGTCGCTGGCCACCGGTTGGCTGGCCGGCGAAGTGCGTCCGGTTTCGACTTTGGGCTTGGTGATGGCGTTTTGGGTCGCTGCTTCGGTGGCTACCGACGTGTGGGAGCGCGTGCACCCCGCAGGTGCCGCATGGGCTGAGGCTGGCACCCGGGCGCGGCAAATCCCGCGCGCGCTGGTCGGCATGATGGTGGCGCACTTGGGCATTGCTGCCTTTTGCTTTGGCGTGGTCATGGTCAAAACCTACGAGGTCGAGCGCGACGTCAAGATGGCCGTGGGTGACAGCACCACGGTGCGCGGCTACACCTTCAGCTTCAATGGCGTCAAAGAACTTCAAGGCCCCAATTACGTGGCCATGCAAGGGCAGATGCAAGTCAGCCGCAGCGGTGGCTGGATCTTGGAATTGCACCCCGAAAAACGCGTTTACCGCGTCCAGCAAAACCCGATGACCGAAGCCGCGATTGACGCCGGCGTCACCCGCGACCTGTATGTCTCGCTCGGCGAGCAGGTCGAAGGCGGCGCCTGGATCGTGCGCGTGTACGTCAAGCCCTTTATTGACTGGATCTGGGGCGGCTGCCTGTTGATGGCACTGGGTGGCCTGCTGGCGGTGACCGACCGGCGCTACCGCCGCAAACCCGGAGCGGCGGTATGAAATACCTGAAGTTTTTGATCCCCATGGGCATTTTTTTGGTGCTGGTGTTGTTTCTGGGCGCCGGACTCAAGCTCGACCCCAAGGAAGTGCCGTCGCCCCTGATCGGCAAACCGGCGCCGGCGTTTGCGCTGGCGCGGCTGGACGACCCTGCGCAGACCATCCGTCGCGACGATCTTCTGGGCCAAGTCTGGATGCTCAATGTGTGGGCGTCATGGTGCGTAGCCTGCCGCGAAGAGCATCCGCTTCTGGTGGAGTTTGCCAAGTCCAAGATGCTGCCTATCTATGGTCTGAACTACAAAGACCAACGCGCGGCAGGCCAAAAGTGGTTGGCGGATTTTGGCAACCCCTACAACGCATCGTTGACCGACCTGGACGGTCGTGTGGGCATCGATTACGGCGTCTACGGTGTGCCCGAGACCTTCATCATCGACCGCCAAGGCGTGGTGCGTTTCAAGCAAATCGGCCCGATCACGCCCGAGGTCATCCGTACAAAAATCGAACCTCTGGTGAGGCAACTCAATGGCTAAGCGGTTTCTCCAAGCACTTTGGGCCACTGTGCTGGCCTGTACCATGGGCGTAGCGCTGGCTAACGAGGCCGCGCCCGCCGTCAGCGATCCGGCGCTGGAAGCCCGCATGATGGTGATTACCAGCGAACTGCGCTGCCTTGTGTGCCAAAACCAGACCATTGCCGATTCACACGCTGAACTCGCCGTTGACTTGCGCGAGCAGGTGCGCGAAATGCTGCAGGCGGGCAAGACCGACCAGCAAATCACCGACTACATGACTGCGCGCTACGGCGACTTTGTGCTGTACCGGCCGCCCTTTAAAGCGCTGACCGCGCTGCTGTGGATCGGCCCGGCGGCCATGGTACTGATTGGTTTAGGTGCTTTGTTCGTGGTGCTGCGTCGGCGCAGCCGCATGGCTGCTGACCAGTTTGAGCCTGAAGAGCCTGATACGAATACCTGACTGGGGCACCTTGGACTCTCTTGACGCTGAGCTCCCAAAGCGGCGCAAGCCCTCTTAACTTTTACTGAAGTCGCACCTATGCCTGCTGTCCTGCAATCTTTGCTTTCACCCTTTAAGCGCCAACTCGCCGAACTCCAAGACCGCCACGCCACGGGCGCGCTGTCCAAGGACCAGTTTGACCAGCAGACCGCGGCGCTTGAGCGCCGCCTGCTTGACCTGTTGCTCCATGAAACGGACGTGCCAGCGGGCCAGACAATTCGCAAAGCATCGGGGCGCTTGCTCACGGGTATTGCCTTGGCTGTCTTGCTGATTGCCGGCGTGGGTTACTGGTACAAAGGCATGCCCACGCAGGAGGCGCAAATGGCCAGCGAAGGTGAAGCCGCAGGCCAACCCAACTCGGCGCAAATCATTGCCATGGTCGACAAGCTGGCCGAACGCCTCAAGCAAAATCCCAACGACGGCGAAGGCTGGGCCATGCTCGCACGCTCGTATAGCGTCATGGAGCGTAACGCCGAGGCGCTGGACGCCTACTCCCACGCCATCGCGCTGCGCAAGGACGATCCGTCCGTGCTAGTGGACTATGCCGACGCGTTGGCGGTAAAAAACAACCATAGCCTGGCGGGCGAGCCCATGAAGCTGATTGCCCAGGCCCTCAAGATCGACCCGGCCAACATCAAAGGACTGGCCTTGGCAGGCACCGACGCCTTTGTGCGCCAGGACTTTGCCTTGGCCGTGCGCTATTGGAGTGAGGTGGAAAAAGTCGGCTCGCCCGAAAGCGCGCTGGTGCAGAGGGTAACGGCCAGCTTGCAGGAAGCGCGCAGCCGTGCGGGTCTGCCCGCCGCCCCAGCGCCCCTGTCTGCGCCCGCGCCACAGCAAGCCCCAGCAGCCCAAGCCACGCCCAGCGGTGCTGCGGCCTCGGTAGGCGGCACTGTCACCCTGTCGCCCGCCTTGCTGGCCAAGACCAGCCCGCAAGACACCGTGTTCATTTTTGCCCGCCCCGCCAATGGCGCGCGCATGCCCCTGGCCGCTCAGCGCGTTCAGGTGAAAGACCTGCCGTACCGCTTTACGCTGGACGACAGCAAGTCCATGTCGCCCGCCACACCCTTGTCTTCTTCTGCGCAAGTGGTCTTGGGTGCGCGCATCAGCAAGTCGGGAGATGCCATTCCCCAGCCGGGTGATCTGAGCGGTCAGGTCGGGCCCGTCGCGCTGGGTACGCAAGGGATCGCACTGGAAATTAACGAGGTGCGCAAGCCCTAAAGCCTGGGATCTTGGCGCCGCCTGGGCGCCAATCAGGCCAAGAGCCGCAGTCCGGTAAAAAAAGCACCGGTCATGGCGACATAGCGGAAAAACTTGCCGACCAACATATAGCCCAAGCAGGGCCAAAACGGCAACTTGAGCCAGCCCGCTAGGCTGCACAAGGGGTCGCCCACAATCGGCAACCATCCCAGCAAGCAGGCTTTGGGCCCTAACTTGTGCAGCCAGGTCAGCGCACGGCCGTGGGCAGACGCGGGTTTGTCGTGTCGCGCGACTTTGCTTGCGCCATAGCCCATCCACCAGTCCAAGGCGCCGCCTAAGGTATTGCCTGCGGTGGCGACGAATATCACAGGCCAGTACTCGGCAGGATTGAGTTGGATCAGCCCGAGGACGGCCGGCTCGGACCCCAGCGGCAGCAGGGTGGCGGAGATGAAGGACACCACAAACACCGTCGTTAGCCCGTACTCGGGCAAGGAAAGCATTTGCAAGGTGGTTTGGAGGAGGGCTTCCATGGGTGCGGGAGTATAGGCAGGCTGGTTGACGGATGGCTTTGTGTTGGCGCAGTCGGAGCTTCGTTTTTGTTGGACAAAACCAAATGAAAGCTCCCCTCTCCCGCCCGGTGGGGCGGGAGAGGGGCTGGGGGAGTGGGTGGGGCAAATACACAGCGGAAAATCAAAAAAACGCCAGCCAAGTCACCACCCATAAACTGAATCCAAAAATCCCCCGTCTGCTGAAATAATAGGCAGGTAGAATACCCAGACCGACGCCGCGCACGGCGCCTTCCGCCTTCAAATCCCGCTTATCTGTTTATGTTCATCGGCCCATTTGCCTTGGCAAATTCCCTTTTTGTCGCGCCTATGGCCGGCGTCACGGACCGTCCGTTTCGCCAGTTGTGCAAGCGGCTGGGCGCCGGATATGCCGTCAGCGAAATGGTCACGTCCCGGCGCGATTTGTGGGACACGCTCAAGACCTCACGCCGTGCCAACCACGATGGCGAGCCTGGGCCCATTGCGGTGCAGATCGCGGGCACCGACGCCGCCATGATGGCGGACGCCGCGCGCTACAACGTGGACCGGGGCGCACAGATCATCGACATCAACATGGGCTGCCCCGCCAAAAAAGTGTGCAACAAATGGGCCGGCTCCGCCCTGATGCAAGACGAGGCGCTGGCGCTGTCCATCATTGACGCTGTGGTGCAGGCCTGCGCGCCGTCGAATGTGCCGGTCACGCTCAAGATGCGCACCGGCTGGTGCCAGAGCCATAAAAACGCCTTGTCTATCGCCTTGGCTGCACAGAATGCAGGCGTGCAAATGGTCACGGTGCACGGTCGTACCCGCGAGCAGGGTTACAAGGGCGCTGCCGAGTACGACACCATTGCCGCCGTCAAGGCTGCGTTGCGCATTCCGGTGGTGGCCAATGGCGATATCGATAGCCCGGAGAAAGCGCGCGAGGTGTTGCAACGCACCGGCGCCGACGCCCTCATGGTGGGCCGCGCCGCCCAAGGCCAGCCCTGGATTTTTCGCGAAATCGCTCACTTTCTGGACACCGGTACGCACCTGGCGCCGCCACTGGTGAGCGAAGTCAAACGCCTGCTCATTGAGCATCTGCATGACCACTACAGCCTGTACGGCGAGTTCAGCGGCGTGCGCACTGCGCGCAAGCACATTGGCTGGTATGTGCGCGCCTTGCCTGGCGGCGAGGCATTTCGCCAGCAGATCAACGCGTTGGAGGACAGCGCCAGCCAGGTGGTGGCGGTCGCGCAGTTTCTGGACCGCCTGAACGACCGCATGGACCGCATTCCTGCCCGCGACCTGGGCAGCGAGCCCGTAGACGCGCGCGCCGCCCATCCCTTTTTGACCACCCCAAACCCAGACCCCATGGAAGTGGCCCTATGAGCAAACAACAACTCGACGAATGCGTGCGCGCCAGTCTGGAGGCTTATCTGCGGGACCTCGACGGCTTGGAGCCCCACGGCATGCACGACATGCTGATTCGCGCAGTGGAAAAGCCGCTGCTCGAATTGGTCATGGTCGCCTCCGACAACAACCAGTCCAAAGCCGCCCAGTGGCTTGGCCTGAACCGCAACACCCTTCGCAAAAAACTTTTGGAACACCAACTCTTATGAACGCATTGCTTTCCGTCTCTGACAAAACCGGCATCGTCGAACTCGCCCAGGCGCTGCACGGCTTGGGAATCGCGCTTCTGTCCACGGGCGGCACCGCCAAACTGCTGGCCGAACACGGCCTGCCAGTCACTGAAGTGGCCGACATGACCGGTTTCCCCGAGATGCTCGATGGCCGCGTCAAAACCCTGCACCCACGCGTGCACGGTGGCCTGCTGGCCCGCCGCGACTTGCCCGCGCACATGGCCGCGCTGGCCGAACACGGCATTGACACCATCGACTTGCTGGTGGTTAACCTCTACCCGTTTGAAGCCACGGTGGCCAAACCCGGCTGCACGCTGGAAGA